>NZ_JACOOZ010000003.1:0-340447 GCF_014287775.1 Eubacterium segne | reverse complement strand
TCACATTTCTCACACCGACCTGTGGAATTTAATCTTTCACACAAGAATTCCAGAGGTCTGTTTTCTATGCCCTGATTTTCAGATTTAAAGAAAAATGTACTTAAATTTTAACACTTATTCCCCTTTATTCAACCAAAAACTTTTAAATTTAGGTCAATTTTTAACAGGGTGTGGAATTTAGTCTTTCACACGGAATTTACTTTTACAAGTCAGCAATCCCATTAACTTTAATATAGGCTGAAATTATGAGAAAATCCCAAAAATAAAAGAATGATAAATATTTGACAATGTTTCCCTATGTACTTATAATTAAACATTAGAGAAAAAAGAATGAGGAGTTAGCATGAATAAAATATCAAAAGCAGTTGTTTCAAGGCTGCCTCGTTATTATAGATATTTAGATGAACTAAGACAGGAAAATATTGAGCGTATATCTTCAAAAGAGTTAAGTAAAAGAATGAATGTTACAGCATCCCAGATAAGACAGGATTTAAACAATTTTGGCGGATTCGGACAGCAGGGATACGGCTATAATGTTCAGTATTTATATGAAGAAATCGGAAAGCTTTTAGGACTTAACGTAACACATAAAATGGTTATTGTAGGTGCAGGAAATTTAGGTCAGGCAATTGCCAATTATGGCAATTTCAGAAACAGGGGATTTGAGATTACTGCGTTATTTGATAAGAATCCTGAACTGATAGGTAAAGACACAGCAGGCGGTAAGGTTTTGGACATTAAATACTTATACGATTATGTTAAGGAAAATAATGTGGAAATTGTGGCACTTACATTACCTAAGGAACCGGCACAGAAAATAGCTGAGAAACTGGTAGAGTGTGGCATAAAGGCATTTTGGAATTTTGCCCATACGGATTTAGGAGTTTCGGGAGACATTATTGTTGAAAATGTCCATCTGTCAGAGAGCCTTATGAAGCTTACATATAGAATTTCAGAAAAAAACAATAGTTTAAACAAATAGGAGCATACTCATGGAGAATATCGTTAAAGGCACGGATATGAAGAAAATAGACAGCTATACGATAAATGAGATTGGAATACCATCATTGGTTTTGATGGAAAGAGCAGCAAAAAGTGTAGCTGATTTAATTGACAAAAATGAAAGAAAACAAAAAAATAATATAACAATACAGGTTATTGCAGGCATTGGTAACAATGGGGCAGATGGTGTTGCTATAGGCAGGATGTTGTATCTTTTAGGATATAACATCTGTATTTTTGTTATAGGAGATAAGGAAAGGGCAACAGAGGAATTTAAAACCCAGTTAAGTATTGTGGAAAAAATAGGAGTTCCTGTGGTATCTAGTGTTATAGATGCCGATGTGGTAGTTGATGCTTTATTTGGAATAGGTTTATCAAGGGACATTACAGGTACATACGAACAGCTTATTTCGGAAATAAATAAAATGAAAAATATTATTTATGCCGTTGATATTCCATCAGGAATCAACGGAGATACCGGTGAAGTTATGGGATGTGCCATAAAAGCCAATTATACTGTAACTTTCGGTTGTCACAAAATAGGCACGGTATTATATCCGGGAGCTGATTACTGCGGACAGGTAGAGGTGTCAGACATTGGTTATCCGGTACAGTCTTACAATGAGGCTTCGGAAATATTAGAATATGCCGGTGTGGATGATTTGAAAATGATTCCAAAGAGAGCTAATTATTCTAATAAAGGAACATTTGGAAAAATCCTGATAGTGGCAGGCAGCAGGGATATTTCAGGAGCCGCTGTTTTGTGTGCTAAGGCTGCCTTTAGGGCAGGAGCAGGACTTGTAAGAATTTTTACCCACGAAAATAACAGGGATATTATTGCAAAATTAATTCCTGAGGCTATGATTAATACATACAACACAGAAAAATTTAACAAAAAAGCCTTTGAAGCATGCTTAAACTGGTGTGACGTTGTGGCTGTGGGGCCGGGAATAGGAATAGGAACCATACAGCAGATGATTGTGGAGCAGGTAATTGAGTCAAAAATCCCGGCAGTTATTGATGCTGACGGAATAAACAATATTGCTGCAGATGAAAGGGTTAAAAAGAACTTTCATAAGAAATTAATTTTAACTCCTCATTTAGGAGAAATGAGCAGACTTATAAATAAACCTGTTAAGGAAATTGCAGAAAACCTTATTTATTATGCCAAAGAGCTTAATTACAGGTACGGTGCCAATGTGGTTTTAAAGGATGCAAGAACCGTTATTGCAACTGACGGACAGATTTACATTAATCTTTCGGGAAATAATGGAATGGCAACGGCAGGAAGTGGTGATGCCCTTACAGGTATAATATCAGCCCTTATAGGTATAGGCTGTGATTTTGAAAAGGCAGCGGTAATGGGACCTTACGTTCACGGATTAGCAGGTGATATGGCAGCCCATAAAGTATCAAAAACAGGTCTTATGGCTACAGATATTATTGAAGAAATAAAAAGTGTAATTACAGATTAACAGGAAGTGAAATTATGGAAATTGACAAGTATTTTAGAGGTTATGCAACAGTTGACTTAGATATGATTCATAAAAATGTAGAGATTATGAAGGAAAGATTAAATGAAAATACAGGAATAGTTGCAGTAATAAAAACAGATGGTTACGGACATGGGGCAGTACCTATTGCTAAGGATTTAGATGATATATGTTACGGATATGCCGTAGCTACGGCTTACGAGGGCCATAACCTTAGAAGACATGGCATAGATAAGCCAATTTTTATACTGGGATATACTCAGGAATGTACTTACGATATGGTGATAGAAGAAGATATGTTACCTCCCGTGTTTACATTGGATATGGCAAAGGTTATGTCACAACATGCAGTTAATCTTAACAAAGTATTAAAAATAAATATTGCTGTAGATACAGGTATGAGCAGAATAGGATACATACCGTCTAATGAAGCTGCAGAGGAAATTGTGGAAATCAGTAAGCTGCCAAATATAAAAATTGAGTCAATATTTACCCATTTTGCCAAGGCGGATTATAAAGACAAATCCTTTGCAGATAAGCAGTTTGAAGAATTTTTAAACTTTGTTAATCTGGTGGAAGAAAAAGGGGTTAAAATTCCTATACATCAGTGTGCTAACAGTGCGGCAATGATGGAAATGAAAAAAACATCCCTTAGTCTGTCAAGAGCCGGAATTTCAATGTATGGCTTGTATCCATCAGATGAAATGGATAAGGACAATATGAAATTGTATCCTGCCATGGCAATTTACAGCCACGTTGTTTACGTTAAAAATATCGAAAAAGGACGGGGAATAAGCTACGGTCAGACCTATATTGCAAAGGATGATATGAAAATAGCTACTATTCCTTTAGGATACGGAGACGGATATCCACGTAATTTAAGCAATAAAGGCTATGTTCTTATTAATGGAAAACGCGCTAATATTGTAGGGCGCGTGTGCATGGATCAGTTTATGGTAGATGTTACGGGAATGGACGTAAAAGTAGGAGATTTGGTTACATTAGCAGGAACTGATGGAAGCGAGGAAATTAAAATAGATGATTTAGCGGAACTTGCAGGAACTTTTAATTATGAATTTGTATGTGATTTAGGTAAAAGGGTTCCAAGGGTGTATTTAAAAAACGGTAAGGTAATTGGCACGAAAGACTACTTCACAGATGATTATGAAATAGATTTGTAAGGCCGGGGATTAAATTTAAAATAATCTTTTGAATACACATTCCAAAATGTGGAATACTATAACTAGTAAGACATTAGATGATTTGGAGTGTGAAAAAATGGTAATAAGAAGAGGGGATATTTTCTATGCCGACCTAAGACCGGTAATCGGGTCTGAACAGGGAGGAGTCAGACCTGTTTTAATAATTCAAAATGACACCGGAAACAGGCATAGTCCCACGGTGATTGTGGCAGCCATAACTTCCCGTATGACGAAGGCAAAACTGCCTACCCATGTAAAAATAAATAAAGAAAACTGTGACATTGTAAAGGATTCGGTTATACTTCTTGAACAATTAAGAACTATTGATAAGAAAAGGTTAAAGGATAAGGTGTGCCATCTGGACAATGAAATATTAAAAACAGTGGATTCCGCTTTGCTAATTAGTTTAGAGCTTGATACATAAACAAAAGCGGCATAGGGAAAGTTGACTATTAATTTAGAAAATGTTAAAATTTCTATTGGATTATGCGAATAGATTAAAATAAATAAAAAATTACGGAAGAGAGGGTAATTATGTCAGGACATTCAAAATTTGCCAATATTAAGCATAAAAAAGAAAAAAATGATGCTGCAAAGGGCAAGATGTTTACAATTATAGGAAAGGAAATTGCAGTAGCCGTAAAAGAAGGTGGAGCAGATCCTAATAATAATAGCAAGTTAAGAGATGTTATAGCAAAGGCAAAGGCCAACAACATGCCTAATGATACCATTGAAAGAGGTATTAAGAAGGCTGCCGGTAATGCAGCTGCAATTAACTACGAAACAGTGAGATACGAGGGATATGGACCAAATGGTATTGCCATTATTGTCGATGCTCTTACAGACAACAGAAACAGAACAGCTGCAAACGTAAGAAACTGCTTTACAAAGGGTGGCGGAAATGTTGGAGCACAGGGCTGTGTATCATATATGTTTGATGAAAAAGGTCAGATTATAATTGATAAGGAAGAATGCGACATGGATCCAGATGAACTTATGATGATATCAGTTGATGCAGGAGCAGAAGATTTTGCAGACGAAGAGGATAGCTATGAAATCATTACTTCACCTGAGGAATTTAGCAATGTAAGAGAAGCATTGGAAAAAGAAGGAATTAAAATGGCAGAGGCAGAAGTAACAATGATTCCGCAGAATTATGTAGAATTATCAGATGAAGACGCCATTAAGAAGATGAATATTATTATTGACAGACTTGATGAAGATGAAGATGTTCAGCAGGTTTATCATAACTGGGACGAATAATTTTAATAGGATAAGGGATGAATACAGTACTTTTTGATTTAGACGGAACATTGCTTCCAATGGATATGAAGGAATTTACAGATACATATATTTTGCTGTTAAAGAATAGACTTGAAACAGCAGGCTATGATGCTAAAAAGATTATTGCGGCATTATGGGTGGGTGAGAAGGCCGTGGTACAAAATGACGGTCTTATTACTAATGAGGAATGTTTCTGGAAAGCATTTGAAAACTTTATGACAGATGGTAATGGAAAAATGGAGTCTAAAGTTAAAAGAAAACTGGAGAAGGAAATTATTAAGTTCTATAAGGATGATTTCGCTGTGGCAAGATATGTTACTCACCCTATAGATACAGTGGCAGAGTGTATAGACATACTAAAGGAAAAAGGATATCAGCTGGTAGTGGCAACAAATCCTGTTTTTCCGGAAATTGCCGTATATGAAAGATTAGGCTGGGCAGGTCTTAATCCGGAGGATTTTTCTTACATAACTACATATGAAAATTCATGTTTTGCAAAGCCTAATATTGAGTATTATAAGTTTCTGTTAAAAATGTTAGACAAGGATTCAGAGGACTGCTTAATGGTTGGCAATGATGTACATGAAGACATGGTTGCAAGAAATATTGGAATAGATGTGTTTCTAATTGAAGGATATGTGGAAAATCAGTTTAATGAAGATACATTTGATATTAAAAAAGGAAATTGGAATTTATTTAAAGAATATATTTCCAATCTTCCAAATCTTAATTAAAGAGATAACCAAAAGAAAAGGAGTTACATCGTAACTCCTTTTTCTTTGCAAATATTTAATTAATCTTCATTATTTTCATAAAGCTTCTGATATATCTGCTCCGTATATTCATATATAAGGGCTTCGTCGGCGTTTTCAAATTGGTACATTAATAAATCCCTGATTTTATCTGCACGGTTAAAATAAAGTAATTCCATAGGCTGGGTAGTATCAAGATCTTCATCAATATCCTCAGCATGAATATTTTCATCTGCCCATGAAAGAAGCTCTTCAATAAGCTTATCTTCAGCATCAGCTTCTATTCTGACCTGCTTTGCATGCATAAATGAAACAATCCCTGCAATTATAAAAATAATGAAAACCCCACCCATAACTGAATTAAACAGCCATGATGTTTCTGAACTGATAGGAAGGGGAATAATCTTCATCCAAACTAAAATCATAAAAATAATTCCCACAATACCTACTAAAATCAAAGTATATGAAGATGACATAATATCATCATATTTGTCAGATAAGCGAACAAAGGAATGAACCTTATTTTCTGAAAAATCTGATAATTCTTCGTTGAAGTCAGTGGAAGCTTCAGGAATATCATCCACAGGCTGATTATCAACAGAAATTTTATCTTCAATGTTGCTTTTTTCCATAATCAATATCTCTCCTTGTAAAATAATTAGTTTAATTATATAACAAGTAAGATATTATAACAAGTAAATGAATTACAAAAATAAAAATATAAAATTGACTTTAATATTTTATTATGATATAGTTCTCTTGTTTAATTAATTAAAGTGTTAATGAATTATAACATTAAAAAGGAGAATACAATGAAAAAAAGAATTGCTTTATTACTTTCAGTTGCAATGTGTGCAACATTATGTTTATCAGGTTGCGGAAGCAGCGAAAAGAAAACAGGTGACAAGAAGGATGCTTCAAGTATGGTATATGCAGTAGAACAGGGCTCAGCCGGTGAAGAAGCTGCTAAGTCAAAGGGATGGAGCACAAACCCTGTACAGTCACAGGCAAAGGCTTTAATGGAAGTAAATTCAGGAACATCTGATGCTGCCATTATTGATTTACTTATGGCAGGTGCTATGATTGGTGAAGGAACAAGTTATCCTGACCTTAAATACACAGATAAGCTTACTACAGAAGAATATGGTGTAGGATGCAGAAAGGGTTCAGATCTTGCAGCATACATTAATAATTTCTTCAGTGAAATATATGCTTCAGGAGAAATGAAGACCATAGCTGATACATATAAGGTAAGTGATACCTTAGTAGAGCAGGCTAAAGCAGGTGAATATGTTGAAGGCGATGATGTTAAGTACATTAAAGATAAAGGAACATTAGTTGTTGGTATTACAGAATTTGAACCAATGGATTACAAAGATGAAGACGGAAACTGGATTGGCTTTGATGCAGATTTAGCAAAGAAACTTGCTGAAAAGTTGGGTGTTAAGATTAAATTTGTAGTAATTAACTGGGATACAAAAACAATGGAACTTGATTCAAAGAAAATTGACGTTGTTTGGAATGGTATGACATTGACAAATGAAGTTAAAAATTCTATGGAATGTACAAATGCTTACTGCAATAATGCACAGGTAGTTGTAGTTTCATCAAAATAAAGGTATAATAAAATTTAGAAAAATTATTTTAAGGCAGAGGGTTGTTTGCTCTCTGCCTTAAAACGGTAAAAGGATTAAGGAGAAACTTTATGTTTTTAAGCGTTACGGAAGAGTTACTTAGCGGACTTGGAATATCAGTAGAAATATTTATATTAACGTTAATATTTTCATTGCCACTGGGACTTATTATTGCCTTTGGCTCAATGAGCAGATTTAAACCTTTAAAATATCTTGTTGACGTGTTTGTATGGATTATCCGTGGAACCCCTCTTATGCTTCAGATTATTATAATATTCTATGGCCCGGGATTAATAGGATATTATGTGTGGACAGGGGATTCATGGAGCAGGGTTATTGCAACAGTAGTTGCCTTTACCATTAATTACGCCTGCTATTTTTCAGTTATATTCAGAGGTGGTATAGAAGGCGTTCCCGCAGGACAAAGGGAGGCAGGACAGGTTCTAGGAATGACTAAATTCCAAATATTCTTTAAAATCACATTACTTCAGATGATTAAGAGAATAGTGCCACCAATGTCAAATGAAATAATTACATTGGTTAAGGATACATCTTTAGCAAGAATTATATCTGTACAGGAATTAACGGTAATGGGGGAAAACTTTATGAAATCAGAGGGTATTATATGGCCACTGTTCTACACAGGGGTATTTTATCTGATATTCGTAGGTATTCTTACCATTTTGTTTAATTACATAGAAAAGAAATTAGATTATTTTAAATAAGGAGGTGTATTGAAATGGCAATGTTAGAAGTTAAAAATATAGAGAAACATTTCGGTAGCACCGATGTTTTAAAAAATATAAGTTTTGATTTAGAGGAAGGACAGACTTTGGCAATTATAGGTTCTTCAGGCTCAGGTAAGACAACTCTTTTAAGATGTCTTAATTTTCTTGAAATACCAAACGGTGGGACCATTGCAGTAAATGATGAAATTTTGTTTGATGCAAGTCAGATAAAAAGCAAAAAAGATAAGGATTTAAGAGACAAAAGACTTCATTTTGGAATGGTATTTCAGTCTTTTAATCTTTTTCCACAGTATACAGCATTGGAAAATGTTACATTAGCAGAAAAAATGCTGGCAAAGGATTTGCCTGACTTTAAGCAGAATAAAAAAGAAATTTATAACAAAATAGAAGAACATGGAAAAGAATTGTTGGCAAGAATGGGATTAGCAGACAGGGTTAATCATTATCCACACCAGCTTTCGGGAGGACAGCAACAGCGTGTAGCCATTGCCAGGGCTTTGGCACTTAAACCGGATATTCTTTGTTTTGACGAGCCTACATCGGCACTTGATCCTGAACTTACGGGAGAAGTGCTTAAGGTTATAAAATCCCTGGCTGAAGAGAAGACAACAATGGTTATTGTTACCCATGAAATGGCTTTTGCCAGAGATGTGGCAGATACTGTTATATTTATGGACGGTGGAGTGATTGTGGAGCAGGGTGATGCAAAGCAGGTAATTGAAAATCCACAGGAAGAGAGAACAAGACAGTTCTTATCAAGATTTAGTCAAAACTAGCAGGAGTTTATATGAAAATAATAATATTAACTGTTGGTAAAATTAAGGAAAAATTTTATACAGAGGCAGTGAATGAATATTTAAAGCGGCTTTCCAGATACTGCAAGGCAGAGGTGGTACAGGTGGCGGATGAAAAAACAGTGGAAAACTGTTCAGAAACAGAAGCTGATATGGTAAAAGAAAAAGAAGGAAACCGGATATTAGCTAAAATACCTGATGACGCCTATGTTATAACCTTGGAAATTAATGGAAAGCAGTTAGATTCTCTTGAACTGGCAGACAAAATTAACAGGTTAGGAATTAATGGGAAAAGTCATATAGTATTTGTTATTGGTGGGTCTTTGGGATTACACAAAAAAGTTTCAGACAGGTCTGATTACAAACTTAGTTTTTCTAAAATGACATTTCCTCATCAGCTTATGAGGGTTATTTTACTGGAACAGATATATAGAAGTTACAGAATAATAAATAATCAGCCATATCATAAATAAAAAAAGCACGAAAGTGCTTTTTTTATTGCAGTAATGTTTCAAAAAACTAAAATAAAAGACTTAACAGGACACACATATGTCTTAATGATGTGCTATAATCTAAGATAATATAGCATAAAGGAGTGTTAAAATGTCAAATTCGATTCATAAGAAATACAGAGTTTTGGATATATTTATGAGATTAGTTTGTGGTGAATACGTTTCCGTAAAGAAATTATCCATGGAGTATCAGGTATCAACTAAAAGTATAACAAGGGATATTAATGAACTAAAGAATTTTTTATGCGACAATGAAGGAAAGTCTTTTGGGTGTGAAATAATGTATTCATATCAGGAAAGAGCGTATTATTTAGAAATGGATAACTTTCTTTTAAGCAAAGAATTGTTAGCCGTAATAAAGGTACTTATTGCCAGCCGTTGTTTTAATGAAAATCAAATGAAGCTTATTATAAATAAAATGGAAACATTTATGTCGGCTAAAGATAAGAAAATGACCAATGAGCTTACGTCTAAAGAGTTATATCATTACATACCGGTACAATCAGACTGTGATAATGTGTTAGATAATGTATGGGGAATTTCAAACTGTATAAGGGAACAGAAGGAGATTACCATTGAATACTATAAAATGGATAGAAGTAAAATAACAAGAAAGGTAAAACCGTTGGCTATTGTATTTAGCGAGTATTATTTTTATCTTATTGCTGCACACGGTGCAAATGGCTTAGAAGTTAACAGATTTTACAGAATGGACAGAATAGTCAGTTACATAAAGCACCGAACAGGTTTTCATATTGAATATAATGAAAGATTTGATGAAGGGGAGCTTAAAAACAAGATTCAATATATGTGGCCGGGACAGGGAATAAAGAGGTACGTTAAATTTGAATTTACCGGGCCATCAGTTCAGGCAGTATTAGATAAAATACCTGAATCTGAAATTGTAAAATGTGAAAATGGAAAATATACAATAAGTGCGAATGTTTATGGAGACGGAATAAAGATGTTTCTTCTTAGTCAGGGGGCATGGGTTAAAGTGCTAGAGCCGGAGGCATTTGTACAGGAAATGAAAGCAGAAATTACCGCAATGGGTAACAATTATGATTAATATTCTTCAATATTTACTAAATTTAATTTTTTTAATTGAAATAATGACTATTATCAGATATAATTGTAAAGGCAAAATTTTATGCATTAGATAAAATATATTTAATAAGGAGAACAAAAAAATGAAAAAGATTATTTCATTAGTAATGGTACTTGTTATGGCAACTGCTGTTTTCAGCGCATGTGGAAGCAAGTCATCAGATTCAAAAAGTGGCGGGGACGGAAAGCAGGTTCTTTCAATGGCAACTAACGCAGAGTTTCCACCATATGAGTATGTTGAAGGTGAAGATGTAGTTGGTATCGATGTTGATATTGCTCAGGCAATTGCAGATAAGTTAGGCATGGAATTAAAGGTTGATAATATGAACTTTGATTCAATTATTCCGGCTATTACATCAGGAAAAGATGCTATAGGTGCTGCCGGAATGACAGTAACAGATGAAAGAAAGAAAAATGTAGATTTTACAGATTCATATGCTACAGGTGTTCAGGTTGTTATTGTAAGAGAAGATTCAAAAATTACAGATGTTAAGGACTTAACAACTAAGGGTGCTGATAACACAATCGGTGTTCAGCTTGGTACAACAGGTGATATTTACTGTACATCAGATATTCAGGACAAGGGATTTGGTAAGGTTCAGCAGTTTAACAAAGGTGCTGATGCAGTTCAGGCTTTAGTTAGTGGAAAGATTGATTGTGTAGTAATTGATAATCAGCCTGCAAAGGAATTTGTAAAGGCTAATAAGGGTCTTAAGATTCTTGATACAGAATATGTAACAGAAGATTACGCAATTGCTGTTGCAAAAGATAATACAGAATTAAAAGATAAAATAAATGGCGCACTTAATGAATTAAAGGCTGAAGGTACTATCCAGAAGATTCTTGATAAGTATATCAAAGCAAAATAATTATAAAAAATTCGGCTGCCTGTAGCAGGGCAGCCTTTTTAAGATAAGAGGTTACAATGCAGATATTATTTAATGGTATGTGGAATATTAAATGGTTAAGTTCACTTAGTATAGCAGATATAAAGGAACAGTTTGATACCTGCTTTTTTTCAAAAAATTATTGGAAGTTATATTTAACCGGATTAGAAAACACACTTATAATTACTTTTTTCGCATTACTGTTAGGTGTGGCAATAGGAGCGTTAATTGCCATAGTAAGGACAACTTATACCAGACAGTATGACGAAATGAGGATGGGATTTGGAAAGATTATTTTAGCAATACTTAATTTTATATGTAAAGTTTATCTTACAGTTATAAGAGGAACGCCGGTTGTTGTTCAGATTCTTATAATTTACTTTATTGTATTCCAAAGCTCCAATGCTCAGATTCCAATTGCTGCTTTGGCATTTGGTATTAACTCAGGTGCCTATGTGGCAGAAATTTTCAGAAGTGGAATTATGTCTATTGATATTGGACAAAACGAAGCAGGACGAAGCCTTGGTTTCAATTATGCCCAGACAATGATTTATATTATTGTTCCACAGGCATTTAAGAATGTTATTCCAACTCTTGGAAATGAGTTTATTGTATTATTAAAGGAAACTGCTGTGTGTGGTTATATAGGTCTTATGGATCTTACAAGAGCAGGTGACTCGGTAAGAGCGGCTACTTATAATCCGTATTTCCCACTTATTTTCATTGCCGTTATTTATCTGGTTATGGTAATGTTCTTTACATGGCTTTTAGGAAAGCTGGAAAGGAGGCTGAGAAATGCAGAACGATAGTTTTAAGCCTCTGATTAAGGCAGAAAACATAAAGAAATATTATAAAAATGGTGAAATCAAGGCTTTAGATGACGTAAGTCTTGAAATAAAAAAAGGAGAAGTGGTAGTTATAATAGGACCGTCAGGTTCAGGAAAATCTACTATGCTTCGTACTTTAAATTTACTTGAAATACCAACTGAAGGAAAAATTACATACGATGGTGAGGATATTACAGATAGCAAAACTAATATTAACAATTATCGTATGAAAGTAGGAATGGTATTCCAGCATTTTAATTTATTCCCTCATATGAGTGTTTTAAAGAATATGACTATTGCACCTACTAAGCTTCTTAAAAAGGACAAAGAGGAAGCAAAAAATACTGCAATGGAGCTTTTGAAAAGAGTTAATCTTGAAAACAGAGCTGAAGCTTATCCTTCGCAGTTATCAGGTGGTCAGAAGCAGCGTGTGGCTATAGCCAGAGCGTTGTGTATGGAGCCTGAGGTTATGTTGTTTGATGAACCTACATCAGCCCTTGACCCTGAAATGGTAGGAGAAGTTCTTAATGTTATGAAGGATTTGGCAAGACAGGGAATGACAATGGTGGTTGTTACTCACGAAATGGGTTTTGCCAGAGAAGTTGCATCAAGAGTGATTTTTATGGATGAAGGCAAAATCATTGAGGAGGGAACTCCGGAAATGGTATTTGAACATCCAAGAAGTGAAAGAACACAATCTTTCCTGTCAAAGGTAATATAAAACCCAATAAAAAATAGAGCATCAATTTTGGAATGCTCTATTTTTTATTGCCTAAACTATAATTTAATTATTGTCTCTATATGGACCATAATACATTACACCTTTTTTAAGGGTCTTGCCTTTAATGGCATATAACTCACTTACAGTTACTAATTCATAGCCCTGTTTTCTAAGAGATGGTAAGGCTTTAATAAATCCCTGAACAGTTGTCTGATGAATGTCGTGTAACAATACTATCTGTCCGTCTGATGCAAAATTGAGTACGGTTCTCTTAACATATGAGGCATTTTTGTATTTCCAGTCTTCAGTATCCACAGACCAGTAAATCATTGGAACACCTGCATGTTTGCTTACTGTAGCATTATAGTTTCCATATGGCGGACGAAGTAAACTAGGTTCAACACCAATAACATCTTTTACGGCTTTTTTAGTGTTATTAATTTCGCTAATAACTTCTTTTTTAGGAATAGCTTTTAAATTCTTATGACTGTATGTGTGACTTCCAATTTCCATTCCCAAGTTGTTTTCCCGTTTTAACTGACTGCTATATGCTGCGGCACGGTTTCCAAGAACAAAGAATGTGGCTTTGCTATGATACTTTTCTAAGGCATCAAGAAGAGTGTTGGTATATTCTCCCGGACCATCGTCAAAGGTAATGGCAATATATTTGGTATTTTGAACAAATACTTTGCATTTAACACTCTTGTTAGTGTATTTAGAAGTAGCTTTTATATATGCTGTACCATTAGACTTTCCTGTTACCTTACCATTTTTGTTTACAGTGGCAACCTTATTATTTGAACTTCTCCAGATAAGTTCCTCGTGAGCATACTTTTTCTTCTTTTTGTCACCGTATGTAATAATTGGTTTGAGTACACGCTTATCCTTTTTGTTAAGACGCATCTGGTCTTTGTCAAGCTTAATGGTCTTTACAGGATTATATGGATTCCTTACTGTGATTTTACAGCGAACCTTAACATTTCCGCTTTGACTACTGCATATTATATATGTTTTGCCTGCTTTAACAGCTACCACTTTGCCGTTTTTGGAAATAGTGGCAACAGACTTATTTTTGCTGCTCCAGACGTAATCCTCGTTAGTATCAAAAGAATCCCCATCATATGTTACCTTGGCTTTTAATACACTTTTCTTTCCTTTAGTAAGAGTTAAAGAAGAGTGATTAAGAGTGATTTTTTTAATAAGATTAATTTCCGGTGTAGTAGAAGTTTCTACAACATCAGAAGCAGTAGTTTCTATAGTGGAGGAAGACTCCACGGCATGAGACGGCTTGGAATTGGCAAAGGCAATGCTAAATCCCAAGGCAGTAACCAAAACAACTGCTAATGCAGAAATTACTATCTTACGTGAATTTGATTTTTTCTTCATAAGTATTCCCTCTTTCTTTTGTTTTGTTAATTTAATTCTACAGTACAAAAATTTAAAAGTAAATAGAATAATAAATTTAATTAATCATATATTTTCATGAGGAGAATAAAAATGAGAGAGCTATATGAGTATTTTAATTTAAAAATTAAGGAAAAAGTGAAGAGGTGCCCGGAATATAACAAAATAACGGAGATTAGAATGAGAGTAAACAGCCCTTTGATTATAAATAAGGTAAATTCAGAGGAAGTTTTTAGAGATGTAATAATATCAGAGGATGATATTTCAGATACATTTAACATAGCCACGGATTATTCAGCATATGCTTTTGAAGACAATATAAAAGAGGGATTTTTGTCTGTGCCGGGAGGTCATCGTATTGGATTTGGCGGTGTAATAGTGAAGGAAAATAACCGGATAAAGGCAATAAAAAATATAAAATTTTTAAATATTCGTGTATGCAGACAAATTGAAAATTACGGAGAAATGTTATATGAAAAAACAAAAAGCAATGAAAAAATTGAGAACATCCTTATAATCTCTCCACCGGGATTGGGGAAAACAACATTACTAAGGGATTATATTAAAAAAATCAGTAATGAAACACCGGGGACAAGCATATGTGTTATTGATGAGAGAAATGAAATATCAGGAATGTACATGGGAGTGCCTACCATAGATTTAGGTATTCGTACAGATATATTAAGTAACTGCACCAAAAAGGATGGGATATTAATGGCAATCCGTTCAATGGCACCTAAAATAATTGCCTTAGATGAAATAGGAAAAAAAGAGGATATAGAAGCCATAGAATCAGCCGGTGTAAGCGGAGTAAAGGTTATAGCTACAGCTCACGGCAGGGATGTGGAAGATGTTACAAAAAAGTTTGGACAAGATATGGTAAATATGTTTGAAAGAAAAGTAATTATAAAAAGAATAGGAGAGTACATATGTTGTTGAAAATATTTGGATGTTTATTAATATTTTCAGGTTGCGGTGGAATAGGATTTGGTATGGGAAGGGATTATAACGCCCGTATCAGTCAGTTAGAGCAGATTAAGAAAATGCTGTTTTTACTGGAAGGGGAAATTAAGTATAACAATGGAGGAATATATGAATCCATGAAAAAATTAACAGGGATTTCAGATAATATAATGACGGGATTTTTTGAAGGTGTGATAAAAGATAATGTAGGCACATTGAAAGAGGCATGGCAGTTTAATATAGAAAAAAGTTTTGTAGCAGACAGTAAACTGTCAAAAGAGGATATAGCAATTATTGAAGATTTGGGAAATACAATAGGTATGACAGACAAAGAAACACAAATAAAAAATATTGATCATGCCATGGAATGTATTGATGACAATATAGGGGAATTAAAAAAAGGTAAAACAGAGAAATGCCGGTTATACAGAACTACCGGAATAGCTGCAGGGGCATTTCTTGCCATTTTATTTTTATAACAAATGAAAGGTGAAGAAAGTATGGAAATAGGATTGATTTTTAAAATTGCTGCTGTGGGGATAATCGTGTCGGTTATAGGGCAGATATTAAAACACAGTGGCAGGGAGGAACAGGCATTTCTTACAAGTTTGGCGGGATTAATATTAGTTCTTATGTGGATTGTACCTTATATATATGATTTGTTTAAAACAATACAGAAATTATTTGAGTTATAAGAAGGAAAAAGATGCTTACAATAGGTGTGATAGGAATTGTCGGGGTAATTCTGGCGGTGTGGTTTAAAACAATTAAGCCTGAATATGGAATTATGATTTCAGTGGTGGTGTGCATATTTATTTTTGGATATTCCCTGCTGCGAATTTCCGATATTATTGAAATAGTGGACAGGCTTTCAGGAATGACTTCAATAAGTAAAGATTACATTAAAATTTTACTAAAAATAACCGGTATCACCTTTGTATCGGAAATATCCTCTGATATTGCCAAGGATTGCGGTTATTTAGCAGTGGCAAATCAGGTACAGATATTTGGAAAACTTACGGTTTTAGTAGTAAGTCTGCCGGTGTTTACGGAACTGATATATGCAGTTACATCCCTTTTAACATAAAGTATGGGAGAATTAAGTATGAGAAAATATGTTTACATGGCTATTGTGCTGGCAATATGTATTTGGGGAATAAATACCGTTACAATAAAGGCATCTGATTTAAACAAAAATGAAGAGTACATGTCAATTGACGATTTTGAAATAAATGACAGTATAAAAACTTTGGAGAAAAACGGGTATCGGGATTTAAATTTCAGGCATATTTTAGATGAGATTATGAGTGGAAATGTTTTAGATGTAATAAAGGAATGCTCTAATGTGGTATATCAGAAAACAGTTGGGGATTTTACAATGGTTGAAAAAGCCCTTGGAAATTTGCTTTTAATTGTAATTTTATCTGCTTTTTTTACTAATTTTGCCAATGTGTTTTCAAATGACGGAATATCTTCCACAGGATTTTACATATGCTATTTAATTGTTACTACAATGCTTATGACTTTATTTGAAAATTTTTGCCTGATTGCCACTGATTTTGTAAGGCTTCTGCTGGAGTTTTTGTGTGGCATTGTACCGGCGTATTTCCTGTCTGTGGCAATAACAGGTCAGGTGGCTGCGGCAGGATTTTATCAGCTTACATTAGTTATTATAAGTGTGGCACAATTTATATTTTTAAGGGTTCTTGTTCCAATGATAAAGGTTTATGTAACAATTAATCTTATAAATAATATATCAAAAGAGGATTTTTTATCCAAAACTTCGGATTTGCTGAAAAACGCCATAGCTTTTATTAATAAAACCGTCGTAGGTATAGTTGTTGGTCTTAATATTATTCAGGCACTGATACTTCCGGCAGTAGACGGAGTGAAAAACAATGCCATTAGAAAGGTAGTAGGAGCACTGCCGGTGGTAGGAGATGGCTCAGATGCAGTATGCGGTATATTGTTAGGCTCTGTTAATTTAATAAAAAATACCATAGGAGGTTTTGCCATAATTGTGATTATTATGCTTTGCGGAGTGCCTTTTATTAAAATTCAGTTATATTCCATATCAATGCAGATAGCCCAGGCAGTTGTACAGCCTGTAGCAGATAAAAGAATGATTAATAGTATAAGTTGTGTAGTTATGGGAATAAAGATGCTTGCCAAAGTGATTATCGGGGCTTCAATGTTGTTTATTATAAGCATTGCCATAATATGCATAGTGACGGGAAAGGAGTAGTATGGAATTTGTTTATGGATATATAAGAAATATTAGTATTTTTATGATTGTTACAACACTTATATTAAATATATTTCCGGAAAAAAGCAGTAAGAAATATATAAAACTTTTTGCAGGATTTTTGCTTCTAATGCTTATATTTAATCCTATTGTAAAATACAAAAAAAACAACATTAATGTAGATAAAATCATAAGTGAATATAGCCATGTAAAAATAGATAAAAACAGTAATTTAGAAAACAGTGTGAACAAATTCAGGGAGGATTTATTTGAAAGGATAAGTGAAAAGTATGAAGATGAATCTGAAAAAAATAATGGAAATTAAAAAAATAGGTAAAGAAAAACTGATACTTTTAGTGCTGGCAGGAATAATGCTTATAGGAGCATCATATTTTGAAAATGGAAGGAGTGAAGGACAGACTAAAATAAGGGAGACGGAATATATTGGTGCAAGCCCTGAAGATGACTATGGAAAAATAATGGAAGAAAAAATCTCTAATATGATTGAAGGCATAAAGGGAGTTTCAAAGGTTTCCGTTATGGTTACTTTAAAGTCCGGAAATGAAAAGGTGGTAAAGGAAGACAGTGAGGATGAAGCATCTCAATCTAAAAAAGGGAGTGATGAGGAAAAAAGCAACAGTCAAAAGAAAAAGACGGTTATTTTGGAAAATGATAATGGAGAAAGTCCTTATGTGATAAAGGAAATGTATCCGGAAGTGGAAGGAATAGCCATTATGGCATCAGGTATAGGGGATTCTTCAAAAAAGGAGGAGATAATAAAGATGTTGTCTGCATTGTTTGATGTTCCCCTGCATAAAATATCTGTAGTAGAAATTGATTAAATATTAAGGGGGTAACATGAAAAAGATTTTTAAGAAAAATCAGTTTATCGTAACATTTCTTGCAGTATTAATTGCAGTTGCCGGATACTTGAATTATGCGGATAATGCAGATAAGAAAAAAGAGGCTGCAAAGGTAAATGGAACTACATATGAATCTGTTTATGACGGTGACAATCTTTTAACGGGAGATAATGATATTGAAAGCTTAGATGGGGAAGACGCTAATAATAAGGAAACAAAAGAAAGTGCAGGGGAAGAAACAACTAAAGAACCGGGGGCAGCAGTACTTACTAATGGCACTAATTTGGCTTCATACATGGCACAGGCAAGATTAAACAGAGAGCAGATAAGATCCAAAAATAAAGAAACATTGTTAGAAGTGATTAATAATAACGATATAAGTGAAGGTGAAAAAAAGAAAGCCGTAAAATCAATGGTGAAACTTACGGAATTAAATGAAAAGGAAAATACCATTGAGACATTACTTAAAGCAAAGGGATTTGATGATATTGTGGTAACAATTAGTGATAAACAGGCTGATGTAATAATAAGCGAAAAGGAAGTAGATGATGCAAAGAGAGCACAGATAGAGGATGTGATAAAAAGAAAAGCGGGAGTTAGTGTGGATAATATAACGATTACTCCTACAGGAACGAAATAAAAGCACAAAAATAAATAAGGTGCCGCTTATGGCAGCACCTTATTTATTTTGTGTTATTTTTTAAATGGTTCTTTATTGCTTCAAAACTTTCTTTGCTAATAACATGTTCAATACGACAGGCATCCTGTACGGCAATGCCTTCCGGAACTCCCAGCTTTACAAGACATGTTGATATAAGCTGATGGCGCTCGTAAATCATTTCCGCAATAGCCTTTCCTTCATCAGTTAAATAGATAAAACCTGAATCTGTTACAGTTATATGATTTTTTTCACGCAAATTCTTCATGGCAATACTGACACTTGATTTTTTAAATCCCAGTTCGTTGGCAATATCAACGGAACGAACAACCGGGAGCTTTTTACTCAAAACCAGTATTGTCTCTAAATAGTTTTCTGCAGATTCATTACTTTTCATATATGAAAAACTCCTTAAAACGAATATTTACTGTAATTATACCACGTTATATAAATAAATTCAATTTGGCTAAATTAACCAATTGGTATATTAAAAGAAACAAAAGATTGCTACACATAACAAAAATTAGAAAATACTAAAAAACATTATTGACATCTAATATCAGTTAGTTTATACTAATTAGCGAAACAAAGATGTACAATTGCGTTTTGAGTAAAGAGAGGGTGATATGATGCCTTTGACGATGGCTAAAGAGGGAGAAGTTAATATAGTAAAAAGAGTATCCGGAAAAGCTGAGACCAAAAAGTTCCTAGAAAGTTTGGGATTTGTAGTTGGCGGTGAAGTTACGGTTATATCACAAATCGGTGGAAATGTTATTGTCAATGTTAAAGATTCCAGAGTTGCCATAGGAAAAGATATGGCTAATAAAATAATGATCTAACTAAAAAGGAGAGAGGTGCTTTATGAAAACGCTGAGAGAAGTTGCCTGCGGGCAGACAGTCACGGTTAAGAAACTTACCGGCGACGGACCTGTAAAGAGAAGAATTATGGATATGGGAATCACGAAGGGTGTAGATATTTATGTAAGAAAAGTTGCACCGTTAGGTGACCCGGTAGAAGTTACTGTAAGAGGTTATGAGTTATCTCTTAGAAAGGCTGATGCCGAAATGATTGAGGTAGAGTAATTTTTTTTGCTCCATAGGTTAGCAAATGCTAACAAAAAGTAGAATCAACAAACAAAATAATTCTTGTTATTTAGAAAGGAAGTAAATATGTCAATTAAAGTTGCGTTAGCCGGAAACCCTAACAGCGGAAAAACAACATTATTTAACGCATTAACCGGTTCTAATCAGTTTGTTGGAAACTGGCCTGGCGTTACAGTAGAAAAGAAGGAAGGTAAGCTTAAAGGTCATAAAGATGTGGCTCTTATGGATTTACCTGGTATTTATTCATTGTCACCATACACTTTGGAAGAGGTTGTGGCAAGAAATTATCTTATTAATGAAAGACCTGATGCTATTATTAATATAGTTGATGGTACAAATATTGAAAGAAACTTATATTTGTCAACTCAGATTATGGAACTTGGTATTCCTGTAATTATGGCAGTTAATATGTTAGACGTTCTTGAAAAAAGAGGGGATAAAATACATATTAACAAGTTAAGCGAAAAGTTAGGCTGTGAAGTTGTTGAAATTTCAGCTCTTAAAGGAACAGGAATTAGGGATTTGGCAAATAAAGCCGTAAAACTTGCAGAAAGCAAAAAGAAGAATACAGTTGTTCATAAGTTTGCCAATGAAGTTGAAGAAGTTATTGATGAAACTAAGGGATTACTTTCAGCAGATATTCCGGAAGAACAGAAAAGATTCTTTGCAATTAAGCTTTTAGAGAGAGATGAAAAAATCAGGGAAATAATGAGGACTGTTCCGGATGTGTCAAAGCAGATTGATAAGTTAGAAAAAGCTTTTGACGATGATACAGAAAGTATTATTACAAACGAAAGATATGTTTATATTTCATCAATTATAAAAGATTGTGTAACAAAGGCAAAATCTGATAAACTTACAGCATCAGATAAGATTGATAGAATCGTAACAAACCGTATATTGGCATTACCGATTTTTGCCGTTGTTATGTGTATTGTTTATTACATATCAGTTACAACAGTTGGTACATGGGCTACAGACTGGACTAATGACGGTGTGTTCGGTGACGGATTCCATTTGTTTGGAATAGGAACTGCACAGTACGAGGAAGATTTGGATAAATGGGCAGATGAAAACGTGTTCTCTACAGAGCTTGAGCAGATTGCTGAAAAGGCTGTAAAAGAAAACGTTGCCGGTGCAGAAGAAGTAAAAGATGCTATTGCTGACAAGGACTTTGGTGCTTTCGAAGAAGCTTACGGTTCATATAATGACGCTTTTGATGAAAAAGGTCTTAACATGGACGAAGCTCTTGGAGATGCCATTGATGAAGAAGGAGAATTTACAGGCCCTGATACATCAGAATATGGAGTATGGGTTCCTGGTATTCCTGTATTAGTTGGCAATGGGTTAGAAGCTATTCACTGTAATGACTTCTTAACAGGACTTATTATTGATGGTATAATTGCCGGTGTAGGTGCAGTACTTGGATTCGTACCTCAGATGCTTGTACTTTTCATATTCCTTGCTTTCCTTGAAAGTTGTGGATATATGTCTAGAGTAGCATTTATCATGGATAGAATTTTCAGAAAGTTCGGATTATCAGGAAAAGCATTCATCCCTATCTTAATTGGTACAGGATGTGGTGTTCCGGGACTTATGGCTACACGTACAATTGAAAATGACAGAGATAGAAAAATGTCTCTTATGACAACAACATTTATACCTTGTGGAGCAAAGCTTCCGATTATAGCGTTAATTGCTGCAGCTTTATTTAACGGAGCATGGTGGGTTGCACCTAGTGCATACTTCCTTGGGATGTTTGCAATTATTACATCAGGTATTATCTTAAAGAAAACAAAACTTTTTGCCGGAGAACCTGCACCATTCGTTATGGAACTTCCTGCATACCACTGGCCGACAGTTGGTACTGTATTAAGAAGCATGTGGGAAAGAGGCTGGTCATTCATTAAGAAAGCAGGAACAATCATCCTTCTTTCATCTATCGTTGTATGGCTTGGCTCACACTTCGGAAATACAGGAAGTGGATTTGGATATAGTTCAGATATGGAACTTGCAGACAGCGTACTTGGTTCAATCGGTAACGTTGTAAAATGGATATTTGCACCATTAGGATTTAATGATGCAACAGCAACAGTTGCTACAATCATGGGACTTGTTGCAAAAGAAGAAGTTGTAGGTGTATTCGGAGTATTAGACTTCGAGGGAATGTTACCTGTAGCAGGATACGCATTCTTAGCATTCAACCTTTTATGTGCACCATGTTTCGCAGCTATGGGTGCTATTAAGAGAGAAATGAATAACTCAAAATGGTTCTGGATTGCAATTGGATATATGACATGTTTCGCATATCTTACAGCTTTGGTTATTTACCAGATTGGTGGACTTATTGTAGGAGAAACAGGATTTGGAATATTTACAATTATTGCTATCTTAGTAGTAATCGGATTTTTATATCTGTTATTCAGACCTTCAAAGGAAAACAACTAATAAAAATTGAAATAAATTAAGTAAGCTATTTTGATTATGCTGACCGGCAAAAATTAACTGGGCATTAGTTTTTGCCGGACTCCATTATTACAAAGGAGGATTTTATGAATGGAACGATAGGAACAGCTATTGTGTTACTTATACTTGCAGTTATAATATTTTTTGTTATAAGAAGCATGGTAAAGGATAAGAAAAACGGTAAATCTCTTCAGTGTGGTGGAGATTGTAAAAAGTGTAAGGGATGTCATTAAAGTGAAACTAAGATGACCTAAGAATCCTTCTGTAGAAGACCTTATGGGTCGTCTACAGAGGGATTTTTTGATTAAAAAAAGGATAAGGTAGGTATATGTTTTTAGAAATAAATGAATTAAAGAAAAGTTTTGGAAGTGGTGATTACAAAGTAGATGTTTTAAAAGGGATAAGCTTTGGAGTGGAAAAAGGTGAAATGTGCGTATTGCTGGGACCATCAGGCTCAGGAAAATCCACATTACTTAATATAATAGGCGGAATTGACAGTGCCGACAGTGGATATATAAGTATTAACGGTGAAAAAACAGCTGACATGAAAGAAAAGGAATTAACTTATTACAGAAGAAAACATTTAGGATATGTATTTCAGATGTACAATCTTATTCCTAACTTAAACGTTAAGGAAAATATAGAAGTAGGAGCTTATCTTAGCGATAATCCTTTAGAAATTGATGATTTGTTAAAAACTTTAGGACTTTATGAACACAGACATAAGCTTCCTAACCAGTTATCAGGAGGCCAGCAGCAAAGAACAGCAATAGGAAGGGCAATAGTAAAAAATCCGGACATTCTTCTTTGTGATGAACCTACAGGAGCGTTAGATTACAATACATCAAAAGAAATCCTTAAGTTAATTGAAAATGTAAATAAAAAATATGGGAATACCGTTATTATGGTTACCCACAATGATGCAATAAAGAACATGGCAGATAAGGTTATTAAATTAAAGGACGGAAAAATCAGAGACAGCTTTGAAAATAAAAATAAAGTATCAGCAAGTGATTTGGACTGGTAAGGTGGTGGCTTAAATGAAGAATCCATTGAGAAAAAGAATATTTAGAGAACTTAAAGAAGATTTTAGCAAGTATCTTGTTATTTTTCTTTTTATGACCCTTACCATTGGCTTTATATCAGGCTTTTTAGTTGCCGCAGGCAGCATGAAAACCGCCTACGATGAAAGCTTTGAAAAGTATAATATTGAGGACGGACATTTTGTTCTTGATAAAAAGGCAGACAATGACCTTATAAAGGAAATAGAAAAAGAAAATGTTACTTTGTATGAAAATTTCTATAAGGATATTGATACAGACAGTAACATGGATGGCAAAAATGACAGCACTTTAAGAGTGTTTAAAGACAGAAAAGAAGTAAATAAAATCTGCCTTATGAAAGGCGAAATGCCTGAAAATGACAATGAAATCACAATTGACAGAATGTATGCTGACAACAACAAGGTTAAAGTAGGGGACAAAATCAGGGTAGGAGATAAGAAATTTAAAGTTTCAGGTTTAGTGGCATTGTCAGATTTTAGTGCATTGTATTCAGATAATAATGATTTGATGTTTGATGCGGTTTTGTTTGGTGTGGCCATAGTTAAAGATGATGTTTTTGAAGCATTTGACCATAATATTAGTTACAGCTATGTATGGAAGTACCGTAATGAGCCGGTAAATGAAACAAAAGAAAAGAAAATGTCTGACAAATTCCTTGAAAAAATGGTTGAAGACGTATATATGGTTCAGAATAATGTGGAAATATATATTCCAAGATATCAGAACAATGCAATTCAGTTTACAGGGGACGATATTGGCGGGGATCAGTCAATGATGCTGGTGCTTTTGTACATACTTATTGTAATAATGGCATTTGTTTTTGCCGTAACAATTAATCACACTATAACCAGGGAAGCAGCGGTAATAGGAACTCTTAGGGCATCAGGCTATACAAGGACAGAATTAATAAGGCATTATATATTCCTGCCAATAATGGTGTCTTTAGTTGCAGCTGTTATAGGTAATATATTAGGATATACAGCCTTTAAATATGTTGCTGCAAGTATGTATTACGGAAGCTATTCACTGCCTACATATGTTACTATCTGGAATGGAAAAGCATTTATTTTAACAACAGTTGTACCTCTTATAATTATGCTGGTGGTTAATTTTATATCTCTTTATAAGAAGCTCAAACTTAGTCCTCTTAAATTTATCAGAAGGAATTTAAGCAAAAAGAAAAACAAAAAAGCCTTTAAACTTCCGGCATTTAAGTTTATGAGCAGATTCAGATTAAGAATCATATTCCAAAATAAGGTAAGCTATATTACTTTATTTGTAGGTATCGCTTTTGCAAATATTTTGCTTATGTTTGGTCTTATGATGCATCCTCTTTTGGAAAAATACCAGGATGAAATAGTAGACAATATGATGGCAAATTATCAGTATGTTCTTAAAAATCCGGTGGATGTAAAAGATGATGAGGCGGAAAAGTATTGTTTAAACAGTCTTGAATTTAGCAAATACAGCCTGAAAGAGGATATAAGTATTTATGGAATTGAAAATAACAGCAAATATTTAAAAGATGATGTAAGTGACGGATATTATGTTTCTAATACTTTTAGCCAGAAGTATAGAGTAAATGCAGGGGATACCATTACCTTAAAAGAGAAGTATGGCAGTAAAAAGTACAAATTCAAAATAAAGGGTACAGTGGAATATCCGGCAGGTCTGGTAATATTTATGTCCAATAAGGAATTCTGCAAGGTATTTGATAAAGATGATGATTATTACACTGGATATTTTTCAAATAAGGAGTTAAATATTAAGGAAAAAGATGTTGCTTCCTGTATTACAGAGGATGATTTAACCAAAACATCAAGACAGCTTAATGTTTCCATGGGACAAATATTCTATCTTATAAATATTTTTGCAGTTGTGCTATTTGTAATTTTAATATATTTGCTTACTAAACTTATTATTGAAAAGAATACAAACTCCATTTCCATGGTAAAAATATTGGGATATAACAATGGAGAAATTGCCAGGTTATATTTAATGGCAACAACCTGGGTTGTAGTAATATCTATTTTATTAAGCATCATTATTTCAAAGGAAATAATTGAAGTTATTTATTTTGAAATGATGAAAGATTATACAGGATGGCTTTCGTTATACATTGCTCCAAAGGTGTATGTGGAAATGTTTGTTCTGGGAATTGTATCATATGGTTTAGTTGCTATATTGCAGTTTAGAAAGATAAAGAAGGTACCTATGGATGAGGCATTAAAAAATGTTGAATAAAAATTCATGACTCATTCTTTACGGTAGTTGTAAAAAAAAAGGTTTAATGGTATACTTACAAGGATAGAATGACTTTAATATCCAGGAGGTATACATGGAAGCTGAAAGAAACACATATATAATAAATGATAATTCGGAATTAGGAGAAGTACACATTAGTGACGATGTCTTAGCTGTTATTTCAGCTATGGCGGCTATGGAAGTGGACGGAGTGCTTGCTATGGCAGGAAACATTACGGCAGAGATTGTGGCAAGATTAGGAATGAAAAAGCTTTCAAAAGGCGTTAGAGTTAAAGTGGACGAAAATACAGTAGTTATTGATTTATCAATTGTTCTCAGAATGAATGAAAACATTGTTAAAATTTCAAACAAGGTACAGGATAAAGTTAAAACTACAGTTGAAAATATGACAGGCATGGAAGTTGCCGGAGTAAATGTAAATATTTCTAATGTTTTATCGAATTAATCAGGACTTTTAAAGGGTGCCTTAGAGGCACCCTTTTTGCAGTAGAAGCCGTAAGGCTTATAATTGACATGTTTTTGAAAGGATATAATTATGAAAAGGGAAAAATCCAGAGAGTGTACTTTCTTATTGCTGTTTAGTAATGATTTCCATGAGGCTAATGAAGTGGCAAAACAGTTAGATATGCTTATTGAAAATCAAAATGATATAAACGAAAATAAAGAAGACCCCATTATAGCAAAAGAGGCAGACAGGGAATATATAACTGCCAGAGTAATTGATATAGAGAAAAACATAGAAGAAATAGACAAAAAAATTAATGAAGTAGCTGTAGGCTGGAGTACGGAACGTATGTCAAAGGTTGATCTTACCATACTTCGTTTAGCATATTATGAAATGAAAATGGATGAAGAAGTCCCTCAGAAGGTTGCCATAGATCAGGCAATTAATTTAGCTAAAAAATATGGCGGAGAAGAATCTTCTTCCTTTGTAAATGGAATATTGGCGAAATTATATTAGAATTTAGGAGAAGGCAATGGCATCTGTATATTCCGTAGGTCAGGTGAATGCTTATATTAAAAATATGTTTAATGCTGATTTTGCATTAAATAACATATATATAAAAGGTGAAATAAGTAATTGCAAATATCATACATCAGGACATATTTATTTTACATTAAAAGACAGTACCGGTGTCATATCTGCAGTTATGTTTGCCGGAAACAGAAAAGGGTTGAAGTTTAAACTTGAAGAGGGACAGAAAGTAATTGCTCTTGGAAGTGTTAGTGTATACGAAAGAGACGGAAAATATCAGTTATACGCAAAGCAGATTATTTTAGAGGGCACAGGTCTTTTGTACCAGAGATTTGAACAACTGAAAACCCAGTTAGAGGAAATGGGTCTTTTTGATAAAATGTACAAAAAGCCTATTCCAAAGTATGCAACTAAAGTAGGTATCTGTACTGCAAGTACAGGGGCTGCAATACAGGATATTATAAACATCTCAAAAAGAAGAAATCCTTTTGTACAGTTGTATTTATATCCGTGTCTTGTTCAGGGACAGGGAGCGGCAGTGGATATTGTTAATGCCATAAGATGTTTAGATTCCATGGATTTAGACGTTATTATAGTTGGCAGAGGTGGTGGAAGCATAGAGGATTTGTGGGCGTTTAATGAGGAAATTGTAGCTAAGGCAATTTTTGACTGCGATACGCCTGTTATATCTGCAGTAGGTCATGAAACTGACTTTACAATAGCTGATTTTGTAGCTGATATGAGGGCACCTACACCATCTGCGGCGGCGGAACTGGCAGTGTTTGATTACAGTGAATTTATGGAAAAACAGCTAAATTATAGCAGACTGCTTTTTTCGTCAATAGACAATAAATTAAAAATATACAGAAAAAGTCTTAAGTCCTATGAAACGTCAGTTAATTTATTTAGTCCTGTTAATCAGCTTCAAAGTAGGAGACAGTACAGTGATGAGTTAATGACTAAGTTATCCAAAGAATTAAATGATGTATTAAATGATAGAAAACATAAGCTTCAGATTTATGCAGAGAGACTAAATGGAATGTCACCACTTAATAAAATATCAAAAGGCTTTGCATATGTAACAGATGGCAATAAGAAACCACTTACCTCTGTGAGTCAGGTAAAAGCAGATGATGAAATGTCACTTATTATTAAAGATGGCACAATTAAAGCAAAGGTAGTGGAAGTTTTTCAGGAAAGTAAGGAGTAGCCATGAGTGAAAATAAAAAATCTGTAGAAGAGAGTTTTAATGAAATAGAAAGTATTATTGCAGAGATGCAAAAAGAAGACGTTACCCTTGACCGTTCCTTTGAACTTTACAATCAGGGGTTAACGCTTATTAAGGAATGTAATGAAAAATTAGATTCCATGGAAAAGCAGATTAAAATAATAGAAGAAGGTAATATAAATGGATAAATTACAGATATTATATAATAACAAAATCGATAAGGTAACAGACATTATATATAGTTTTTGTCCTACTGAAGAAGGATTACAGCAGACAGTAATTGATGCAATGAATTATAGTGTAAAAGCCGGGGGAAAACGTTTGCGTCCCCTTGTATTATTAGAGACACTTAAATTATTTGGAGGCGAGGAAGAGGAGGCATATCCTTTTATGGCTGCCATAGAAATGATACACACATATTCGTTAGTACATGATGATTTACCGGCAATGGATAATGATAAATACAGAAGAGGTAAGCTTACAACTCACGCTAAATTCGGTGAAAATATGGCAATACTTGCAGGAGATGCATTGCTTAATTATGCTTATGAAATAATGTCTGATGCAGTAATGAACAGCAAGTATCCAAAACGTGCCATAAGAGCCATGCAGACTATTGCCAGAAAAGCAGGAATATATGGAATGGTGGGAGGACAGACGGTAGACGTTGAAAATGAAGGAAAAGAAATGTCCATTGATACCATTAATTATATTCATAATTTAAAAACAGCAGCTCTTATTGAAGGTTCAATGATGGCAGGAGCCATACTTGCAGGAGCAAAAGCGGAAGAAATAGATATAGTAGAAAAGATTGCTAAAAGCATAGGTGTGGCTTTCCAGATACAGGACGATATTCTGGATGTAACGGGAGATACTAATCAGTTAGGAAAGGCAGTTTTAAGCGACGAAAAAAATCACAAAACTACATATGTTTCTTTACTTGGTGTAAATATCTCTAAGGAGCATGTTAAGAGATATTCAAGGGATGCCATTGAATTATTAGAGAGTTTAAATAAAGATGATGCATTCTTGAAGTTTTTATTTGTAAAGCTTATAGATAGAGATAAATAAATTTTTTAGTGAGAAAACAATGGGTAAAATATTAGATAATATTAATAAACCAAATGATATAAAAAAAATATCCAGAAGTGATTATCCTAAGTTAGCGCAGGAAATAAGGGAATTTCTTATTTCTTCTGTCAGCAAAACCGGAGGGCATTTAGCTTCTAATTTAGGAACGGTAGACCTTACTATTGCACTTCATGCGGTACTTAATTTACCGGAAGATAAAATTGTGTGGGATGTGGGACATCAGTCTTATACCCACAAAATCTTAACAGGAAGAAAAAATCAGTTTGATACTTTAAGACAGCTTGACGGGTTAAGTGGTTTCCCTAAGAGAAATGAATGTGAATGTGACAGCTTTGACACAGGTCACAGCTCAACATCTATTTCCGCAGCTCTTGGAATGGCGGTAGCTAACAGTTTAAATGGCAATGACAACAGGGTTGTAGCTGTAATTGGTGACGGAGCCCTTACAGGAGGGCTGGCGTTAGAGGCTTTAAATAATGTGGCTTCATTAAACAAGAATTTCGTTATTATTTTAAATGACAATGATATGTCCATTTCTGAAAATGTAGGAAGCATGTCAAATTATTTAAATAAGTTCAGGGTTGGTGAACATTATAATGATTTTAAAATTGATGTGGAGCATTCATTAAGCAAAATTCCGGGAATAGGTCAGAAACTGGTTAAAAGTGTAAAAAAAACAAAGGATAATCTTAAAAATCTTATTATCCATGGCGGATTGTTTGATGATATAGGTATAACCTATATCGGACCTGTAAACGGTCATGATATTAACGGAATGATAGATATTTTCAATGATGCCCTTAAAATTGAGCATCCCATAGTTATACACGTTAAAACCAAAAAGGGAAAAGGATATACCTTTGCAGAGAAAAATCCGTCAAAATATCATGGAATTAACAGTTTTCATATTGAAACCGGATTAGAAACGGTGCATAAGAAGACTATGACATACACAGATGTTTTTTCAAAAAAACTTGTAGAACTGGCTTCAAAAAATAAGAAGATAGTTGCAATTACTGCAGCAATGAGAGACGGAACAGGACTTGATTTGTTTGCAAAGAAATATCCAAAGCGTTTCTTTGATGTGGGAATAGCGGAAGAACATGGAGTAACCTTTGCAGCGGGACTGGCAGCATCAGGTTATAAGCCTGTAATTTCCATATATTCTTCTTTTTATCAGAGAGCATATGATGAAATATTACATGATGTATGTCTTCAAAAACTTCCTGTTACATTTATAGTGGACAGGGCAGGACTTGTAGGAAGAGATGGGGAAACCCATCAGGGAATTTTTGATATATCTTTTATGTCGGCAATTCCTAACCTTACAATGATAGCACCTAAGGATAAAAGGGAATTAGAAGAAGCACTGGAGTTTGCAATGGATTTTGACGCTCCTGTGGCAGTCAGATTTGCAAGAGGCAGTGCCTATATAAGTCATAATGATAATTATAAATTTGAATATGGCAAAAGTGAAATTATAAAGCAAGGTAGAGACATTGCCATAATCGCTGTGGGAAATATGGTTGAGGAAACACAAAAAGCAGTAAGCAGCCTTGAAAATAATGGCATAAATGTAACCTTTGTAAATGCAAGATTTATAAAGCCTGTGGATTATGGTATGATTGAAAATCTTGCTAAGAACCATAAAAACATAATTGTAGTTGAGGAAGCTATTAAAAAAGGCGGATTTGGTGAAAGTGTTGAAGCTTATGCTCAGGAAAATAACTTAAACACTAAAGTTTCAGTTATGGCAATAGAGGATAAATTTGTTGAACAGGGCTCAGTGGAAGAATTAAGAGACAGATTAGGAATAAGTGATAAAAAAATATATGAAAAGGTAATGGGTTTACTGAAATGAAAGAAAGACTAGATGTATTACTGGTGAAAAGAGGTCTTGCACCTTCAAGGGAAAAGGCTAAGGCAATAATAATGAGTGGTATTGTCTTTGTGGATAACGTAAGGGAAGATAAAGCAGGAACTTCTTTTGATGAAAAGGTAAATATAGAGGTAAGAGGTAAAACTCTTAAATATGTAAGCCGTGGCGGTCTTAAGTTAGAAAAGGCAATGGACAAATTCGGTGTGTGTGTTGACAACAAAATATGTATGGATGTTGGTGCCTCCACAGGAGGATTTACAGACTGTATGTTACAAAATGGAGCAGTAAAGGTATATTCTGTGGATGTGGGACATGGACAGCTTGCATGGAAATTAGTTCAGGATGACAGAGTTGTATGCATGGATAGAACTAACATAAGGTATGTTACACAGGATGACATTGATGACGTAATTGAATTTGCGTCCATTGATGTATCATTTATATCATTAACTAAAGTTTTACTTCCTGTCAGAGAACTGCTAAGTGAAAACGGACAGATAGTGTGTCTCATTAAACCACAGTTTGAGGCAGGCAGGGAAAACGTTGGGAAAAAAGGTGTTGTAAGAGATAAAAAAGTACATACACAGGTTATAGAAATGGTAATTGAATATGCAAAAAGCATAGGATTTGGAATTATTAATTTAGATTTTTCGCCGGTAAAGGGACCGGAGGGAAATATTGAATATTTACTGTACTTACAAAAATTAAAAGAAGGGGAAGATTTTCAGGAAAATAATGTAAATCCAAGTGAAGTAGTGGAGTGTTCACATATGGAACTTGATAAATAGAGGTGTTTAATTTGAAGAATTTTTGCATTGTATCAAACAGCTATAAAGATAAAGAATTGAATTTAGCGAAAAAAACTTCTGAATACATTAAGCTAAAAGGTGGTAAATGCTATTTAGCAGATAATGTGGACATTACAACGGGAGATTTCAGGGTTCTTGATGCAAATGAGTTTCCAAAAGACACAGAGTGTGTTATAAGTATAGGTGGAGACGGAACTCTTTTACATACTGCAAAGGATTTGATGAAGCTTGATGTGGTATTTGTGGGAGTGAATAAAGGAACTCTTGGTTTTTTAGCGGAAATCTCTCCGGAAAATGTAGAATCAGCCATTGACAGATTAATGGATGACAGATTTAATGTGGAATCCAGGATGATGTTAAAGGGTGAAATAATAAGGGATAATAATGTCATATATGAATCTACGGTTTTAAATGACATCGTTATACATAGAGCAGCTGATATGGCAATCACAAGATATGAAGTATTCGTAAATGGACAGCTTCTTGGCAATTTTGAGGCGGACGGTATTATATTGTCCACTCCAACAGGGTCTACGGCTTATAATCTTTCAGCAGGAGGACCTTTGGCAAGACCGGATTCTCATTTGATTATGCTGACCCCTATTTGCCCTCATACTTTAACTAACAGAAGCATCATTTTTTCAAAAAATGATGAAATTGAGGTTGTAATAGGTGAAAGCAGAACACCAAATGAAGAAAGAAGAACTGTTGCTTTTGACGGTGACGGCATTTACAATATAGTATCCGGTGATATAATAAGAATCAGTGTTGCTGATGAAACTACGGAAATTGCAAAACTTGATGAAAGCAGTTTCCTACAGGCAGTAAAAGATAAATTAAGATAGGAAAAGGTAAAAGTGAAGACAAAGAGACAACGTAAAATAATTGAATTAATAACTGAAAGAAATGTTGAAACTCAGGATGAGTTAGCAGCATTATTGGAAAAGGAAGGATTTACGGTAACACAGGCTACAATATCAAGAGATATTAGAGAGCTTAACCTTACCAAATCAGTTTCACCGGATGGTGGACAGAAATACTCCATTGCAGTAAGTGCATTAGGTGGCATTTACGGAAAGTATTTAAGAGTATTAAGTGACGGCATTTTAAAAATGGAAATAGCTGAGAACATTCTTGTTATAAAGACTGTTTCAGGTATGGCAATGGCAGTTGGTGCAGCTGTAGATGCCATGAGTATTGAAAATGTTGTTGGCTGTATAGCAGGAGATGACACAATTATGTGTATCATTAAAACAAAGGAAGATGCACCGGTAGTAAAAGCACGTATAGAAGAGGCTATTTAAATATTAAAAACGGGAGATGAGCACAGAAGGAGAAAATATGTTAATTAATTTACATGTAAAGAATCTTGCATTAATTAAAGAAGCTGATGTAGATTTTAGCAAAGGTCTGATTGTGCTTACAGGTGAAACGGGAGCCGGAAAGTCATTACTTTTAGGCTCTGTTAATATTGCCCTGGGAAATAAAGTATCTAAGGATATTATCCGTACAGGAGCACAGTTTGCCTTAGTGGAACTGACATTTCAGGTAGATGAAGTTTGTGCTTCTAAGCTTAAGCAGATGGATATTTTTATGGAAGAGGGAAATATTATTACTGTTTCAAGAAAAATATCAGAAAGCAGAAGCGTGTCAAAAATAAATGGTGAGACAGTTAATGTTAATGTTTTAAAAAAAGTAATGGGAATGTTAGTTGACATTCACGGTCAGCATGAACACCAGTCATTATTATATGTTTCTAATCATTTAAATATTCTTGATAAATATGCTAAAAAGGAAATGGCGGATATTTTAAAGGGATTATCTGCTGAATATGGTAATTATACTGAACTTAAGTCCCGGCTGTCATCCTATAATATAGATGAGGCACAAAGGATGAGGGAGATTGAGTTTTCTATGTATGAAGTAAATGAAATAGAAAATGCCAATCTTATTCCCGGTGAGGATGAGGAGCTTGAAGAGCAGTATAAGAAGTTGTCCAATAGCGAAAATATAGTGGAAACCCTGTCATCTGTGTATGGACTTATAGGTTATGACAGTATGCAGTCAGCAGGTGAGTTAATATCTAAGGCAACACAGGAAATAAGCTCCATAAGTAATTTTGACGAAAAAATAAACGGATTTAAGGAGACTTTGTTTGATATAGATTCCGTTTGTAGGGATTTGTCGGCAGAGATTTCTGATTATACCGGTGAATTAGAATATGACCCAAGGGAAGTAAGCAGAATAAGTGAGCGGCTTGATACCATAAACCATTTAAAATTAAAATATGGGAAGACCATAGATGATATTTTGCAGTATCAGGATAAGAAACAGTCATATCTTGATGAATTAAATAATTATAGTGAAAAAATTGACCAAATTAAAGGATTAATAACAGAAAGCCGGGAGAAGCTTCAGGTGCTGTCGGAAAGAGCCTCAAAGATCAGAAAAACAGCTGCAAAAGAGTTACAAAATAGCATAACTGATGCACTTAAGGATTTGAATTTCTTATCTGTTGATTTTAAGATAAATATTACAAAAAAGGATAAGATAACAGATAAAGGATTTGATAATGTGGAATTTATGATATCCACTAATCCCGGTGAGCCTGTAAGACCTCTTGCTAAGGTGGCATCCGGCGGTGAATTATCAAGAATAATGCTTGCAATTAAATCTCTTCTTGCAGGAGAGGATGAAATTGAAACTTTGATTTTTGATGAAATTGACACAGGTATAAGTGGCAAAACAGCCAGCATGGTGGCTGAAAAACTTGCAAAAATAAGCGCAAATCATCAGGTTATATGTATATCACATTTGTCTCAGATAGCAGCAATGGCAGATAGTCATTATCTTATAAAAAAAGACATGGAAGATAATTCCACAGCTACAAATATTGTGAAATTAACTAGAGAAGAATCAATAAAAGAAATTGTCAGAATTAATGGTGACGGAACTATGACAGATGCCGCAATTGCCCACGCAATTGAAATGAAAGATATGGCAGACAGAACAAAAAGTAACTTGGTTTAAAGTTGAGTTTTTTGGAATATTAAGAAGGAGAACATTAATCGGTTAAAGATTATGTTTTCCTTCTTTTTTTGGTATTTTTAAGAAAAAGGGGATGGAACACATAGGTGATTATGATAGAAAAATAAGGGAATAATATCAGGAGGGATGAATATGATGAAAATATATAAAAAATGCATTATTGCATCAATATTGGCGGCACTTATTGTAATACTTGTTTCAGGAGCATTATATGTAAAAAATAACCTGCCGGATACAATATTTGTGGGAACAAACAAAGTTACAAAATATCAGTTTTCAATGCCTGTTTCGCTGGATGTTACAGGGGAAAATACTGTGAAATTATCAGGGGAAAATGATATATATTCCGGTGAAAAGGGAAATTATAAGGGCAAATATAAGCTGTTCGGTATTTTTGATTTAAAAAATACCAATGTAAAGGTAGTGGATAAAGAATATGCCTATCCTGTGGGACTTCCTGTAGGATTATATTTGAAAACCCAGGGGGTAATGATAATCGGAACCGGTGACATTGATACAGGAACAGGGGATAAAATATCTCCTGCAAAAAACAAAGTAAATGAAGGGGAGTACATTGTAAAATTTAATGACATAAGTGTAAGTAATAAGGCACAGTTATCATATTTGATAAATGAAAACGGCAATAAAGAAGTGTTACTTACAGTAAGAAATGAAACGGGAATAAGAACTGTGAAAATTAAACCTGAAAGAAACAGTGACGGTGAATATATGCTGGGAATATGGGTAAGAGACGATTCTCAGGGAATTGGAACCATAACATATGTAACAGATGACGGAAAGTACAGGGCATTAGGTCATGGAATCAGTGACATAGACACGGGCAAACTGTTATCATCCCATAATGGAACCATATATAATGCCAATATATGGGGAGTAAAAAAAGGTGAAAAAGGCAAACCGGGAGGACTTTGCGGAACAATACTTTACAATGAAAATAATGTATTGGGAAATATAGAGGATAACAGATTTTGCGGCTTGTCAGGAACAATCAACAGTGACATAGTTTCAAAATATAATCTGAAAAAAATGGAAGTGGCATTCCACGATGAAATAGAAAAAGGAGATGCAAAAATACAGTTTATTACTAATGGAAATGTTGAATATTATGATATAGAAATTGAGGAAATAAATGTAAACAATAAGGAAAAAAATATGGTTATTAAAGTTACTGACCAAGAACTTTTAAAAAAGACCAATGGGATAGTTCAGGGAATGAGCGGCTCTCCCATTATTCAAAATGGGCACATTATTGGGGCTGTAACCCATGTTTTTGTTAATGATCCAACTAAAGGGTACGGAATATTTATAGAAAATATGTTGGATTACAATTAACCACAAAAGTCTTTCTAATAGGTTATGGGGAATACATGAGAGCAAAAGCAGTTATAGCAGTTGCAAAAAAAGATTTTTTGAAATAAGGCACAAAAAATAATAGATCTATTTCAAAAACACGGTGATTTTTTGAAATAAAAGAGGTATAATCAGTATAATTATTTCAAAAAGAGGTGAAATTTTATGAGTCGAGCAGGAACGTATGTTGACAATTTAACAGGAGAGGCTACTTATCAATCTTTTAAACCAAATCCATTACCGCCAATGCCAAAAATTAAAATGGATGAGGAAATGGTAAGACTTTTAGTAGATGCCAATAAACAACTTGTAAAACTAGATACTGCATCACAGTTAATTTCAAATGCGGATTTGTTTATATTAATGTATGTTAGAAAAGAAGCATTAATTTCCTCACAAATAGAAGGAACACAGTGCACTCTTGATGATGTGCTAGATCCGGAAGTGGAAACAAATGCAAATCTGGATGTTTCAGATGTCATTAATTATGTGAAAGCAACACAGTATGCATTAAAGCGTCTGGAAGAATTACCTTTATGTTGCAGATTAATAAGAGAAATACATGAAGTATTAATGGAAAATGTTCGTGGACAGGATAAGACGCCGGGAGAGTTTAGACATTCTCAAAACTGGATTGGGCCAGCCAACTGCTCATTAAAAGATGCAAGATATATTCCTCCAAATGTAGATGATATGCAAGAAGCCATGGATGATTTAGAAAAATATGTTAATGAGAATACGGATTATGATTCATTGATTCGGGTAGCATTGATTCACTATCAGTTTGAGACAATACATCCATTTTTGGACGGCAATGGAAGAATCGGAAGACTTTTAATACTTCTTTATCTGATGGAACAGGGATTGCTTGCAAAACCAGTCATTTATATATCATATTTTTTGAAAAAAAACCAGGTAGAATATTATGACCGAATTAGTGAAGTTAGAAGAAGTGGAAACTTTGAACAATGGATAAGATTCTTTTTGGAATCAGTGAGTAAAGCAGCATCTGATTCTTTAGAAACAATTCGTCAGCTTTCTGTATTGCATGAAACTAACATAGAAAAGCTTCCGAAAACCACTAGAAGTAAAGATAATTTAAGGGCTGTGTTTGATTATATCGAGCAATATCCGATTATTGATATTAAGAGAACTGCTAAGAAATTAGGTATTAGTTATAATACAGTAGCTACGGCAGTAAAGAAGCTCGTCGAACTTGGTATTTTGCAGGAGACCACCAATGCTGCGAGAAATAGAGTGTTTGTCTATGAGGAGTATTTAGGAATATTGAGGAAGGATACGTAAGAAGTAGGAAAAGATAATGATATTTGTTGATTGGAAGGCATTTAAATATAAATTGTTTGACGGTTTTGTCCTATGCATAGAAAAATACCCAAACTTGCAAAAAATGTAGTATAATCAATAAAAGAGTTTGTTTAACCTGTGATACCATAGAAAAATAAATAGCAGAAAGGAATTATTTATGGGAAGAAATAATATTCAACTGGCTTATGAAATAGAGGACATGATAAAAAAATACAACAAGAAGCCTGAAAAGAAAGTAAAAAGGAAGGATATTGTGAATATGCTTCAAAATGCCGAAATAATTATGGCAGTAAGGGCAGGCTTTGATGGTTGTGAAATATATGATGAGGTAATGGAAGGGGTATCAATGACTCCTGACATTGTTAAAGATGGAAATCGTGCAAGACTTCTTCCGGTATTTACTTCTTATGAACAGATACCGGAGGACTATATGAATACATTTTCACTTATAAGAATGGCAGCAATGGATGCCTATACATTTATGAATGATTGTGAGGGATTGGATGGAATGGTGTTAAATCCTTTTACTGAGGCGCATTTAGAATTAAAAAAGAAAAAGGATTTAAGCAAAAAAACCATTACAAGACATTATAAAAAAGAGGAAGAACCTGTAAGACGTCCGGTGGCACAGCAGCCGGAGGCAATGGTTATTTACAATAATAAAAAATACGTTATAAACAAAAGTCCTTTTACCATTGGAAGAGAAAATGCCAATATTGTAATACCGGAGACTTATATATCAAAAATACACGTGGTTATTTCATATAAAGACGGAAAATACAGGGTGGCTGACTATGCATCCACTAATGGAACAAGGGTTAATGGTACTTTGTTAAAGCCAAAAGTGTATTACGAATTAAGAGATGGTTACGTTATTGAATTGTCAGATAAGGAAAAAATGATTGTTTATATTAATTAATTTTTTATCGACATTTCAGTAAAAAAATCGACTTTAAATTGGCGATTTATTGATGTATTTAATCTTTTTATGTTACATAAAAAATTATATGTAAACCCCTTTGTCGAATTATGGGTTTTTATGCGATTTCTTTAAGTTGAACTGGAACAAAATACAATCTATAATCTTCTTTGTCAAAAGAATTCAAACAGTACTGTATTTTGACAAACAGGAGGATAGATGATGATCAGTAATACGGGAAATAGCAGTATAAATAGAGTGATTAATACAAATTATGGCAGAAAAAATGAGAAAATTAACGTAGCCATAGTAGATGATAATGAGAAGATAATAAGCAATATTTGTGATAAATTATCAGATGACAGTGAAATTGAGGTAGTTGGCAAGGCAACTAATGGGGAAGAAGCATATGATATGATAAAGAAGAATAACCCTGATGTTGTTATACTTGATTTGATTATGCCAAAGATGGACGGACTGTCACTGATGAACAAAATACATAATGATGGCAGTATGATTAAATTGCCTTTTTTCATAATTGCATCAGCCATAAGCAATGAGACAGTAATTCAGGATGCCTTTGGCATGGGGGCAGGTTACTATATGTTAAAGCCCTTTGAAATGGATATGATTGTTGACAGAATAAAAAGCGTAAGCTCATATAACAGAAAAATACCTGAAAATAAAAAGCTTATTGCTCCATATGAGGATAAAAAGCAGTTTATGGAAAGAAATATTGAAGGGGACGTTACAAACATCATACATGATGTGGGAGTTCCGGCTCATATTAAGGGCTATCAGTATTTAAGAGAGGCAATTATTATGTCGGTTAATGACCCGGAAATGCTTAATTCCATTACAAAGATTCTTTATCCAACCATTGCAAAGAAGTTTCAGACCACATCAAGCAGAGTGGAAAGAGCTATAAGACATGCTATTGAAGTTGCGTGGAACAGGGGAAGAATGGACACCATTGATGAATTGTTTGGCTACACCATTAATGCGGAAAAGGGTAAGCCTACCAATTCAGAATTTATTGCATTAATTGCAGACAAAATCAGGTTAGAATACAAATGCAGATAAAAATACCTTTTATTTATCAGACATTTTTAGTATTATATACTTAAGAAAAATATGAACCGGAGGTAAAACTATGAAGAAAATTTTATTCGTTGCATCAGAATGTGCACCTTTTATTAAGACCGGTGGTCTTGCAGATGTTGTAGGTTCACTACCAAAATGTTTTGACAAAAAAGAATACGATGTTAGAGTTATTATTCCTAAATATATGTGTATGAACCAGAAGTGGAAGGATAAAATGACTTATTTAAATCATTTTTATATGGACCTTTGCTGGAGAAGACAGTATGTTGGAATAATGGAAATGGAATATGAGGGGGTTAAATATTACTTCATTGACAATGAATATTATTTTGCAGGAGACAAGCCATACAGTGATGTGAGATATGACCTTGAAAAATTTGCATTTTTCTCAAGGGCTGTGTTGTCAGCACTTCCGGTAATTGATTTCAGACCTGACGTTATACATTGTCATGACTGGCAGACAGGACTTATTCCTGTATATTTACATGACAGTTTCGCATATGGCGATTTCTATCGTGGAATTAAGTCGATTATGACAATACATAACCTTAAATTCCAGGGTGTATGGGATATAGATACCATAAAGGATATTGCAGGACTATCAGATTATTATTTCACATCTGATAAGTTAAAGGATTATGATAATGGAAATTACTTAAAGGGTGGAATTGTTTATGCTGATATGGTAACAACAGTTAGTGATACATATGCTCAGGAAATAAAAACACCGTTTTATGGGGAAGGCTTAGATGGACTTATGAGGGCAAGGTCAAACTGCTTAAGAGGAATTGTAAACGGAATTGATTACAAGGAATATGACCCGGCTACAGACAACCTTATTGCCAAAAATTTCTCAGTAGAGAATTTTAGAAAAGAAAAGGTTAAAAATAAAACAGCACTGCAGAAGGAATTGGGATTAGAGGTTAATCCAAAGAAAATGATGATAGGACTTGTAAGCAGACTTACGGATCAGAAGGGACTTGATCTTATAGCATGCGTTATGGATGAGTTGTGTCAGGATGCAGTTCAGTTTGTAATTTTAGGAACAGGGGAAGAAAGATACGAAAATATGTTCAGACATTTTGACTGGAAATATGGAAAAGACGTATCTGCCAATATTTTCTATTCAGAGGAGTTATCTCATAAGATTTACGCCGCATGTGATGCATTTCTTATGCCATCTCTCTTTGAACCGTGTGGACTTAGTCAGCTTATGAGTTTAAGATATGGTACACTTCCGATAGTCCGCGAAACCGGTGGATTAAAAGATACGGTACAGCCTTACAATGAATACGAAAATACAGGTACAGGATTCTCATTTAGCAATTATAATGCTCATGAGATGATGGGTACGGTAAGATACGCAGAACATGTATTTTATGATAAAAAACGTGATTGGAACAAGATGGTTGAAAGGGCTATGAAGGCTGATTTCTCATGGAAGGCATCAGCTGAAAAATACCAGCAGTTATATAATGATTTGTTAGGATAATAGCTGACATTAAAATCGTAAAAAGTATAAAAAGACAGGTAGAAATTTCTTTAATGAAATCAGATACCTGTCTTTTAAATTACAAATAAATTTATTTGACTTCTTTAATGCCTGAAATATCAGGGGCAATAGTCATGGAAAAATTAGTATGATAAATTACAAAACCGGGCATGGCACCGGCAACCTTCTTTATGTGTTTTTTCTGAATGTAATCTATCTCAACCTTATCCTGATTAGAACCCTTTGAGTAAAAGGCTGCAAGTCTTGCAGCTTCCTCAAAAGTATTATCAGGAAGCTCTTTGTTATTGCATTTGACTATAACATGAGAGCCGGGGAAGGTTTTGCTGTGAAACCACCAGTCATTTCCCGTGGCAATCTTAAAAGTGAGCTCTTCGTTTTGGATGTTGTTTTTTCCCACATACATATCAAATCCGTCAGAGGATATAAAATGAAGGGGCTTGCTTTTATCCCTGTCTTTTTTGTTTTTATCCTTAGAGCTATGTTTAATATAACCGGTTTGCCTTAATTCCTTAGAAATTGCCTTTAAATCCTCTTCGCTGTCAGCAATATCAAGGGAAACGTCAATGGATTCTAAATAGGTTATGGAGGCTTTGGTCTCCTTTATTATTTCACTAAGGGCTTCATAAGTTCTCTTTAATTTAGTGTATTTTTCAAAAAACTTCTTGGCATTGTCAATTGGTGACATAGTAGTGTCAAGAGTAATTTTAACAGGCTTTCCGGTATAAAAATCCGTGGTTTCAAAAACTTTAGTTCCGGGAGTAATTGAATAGCCATATGTGGTAAGAAGCTCTCCATAAACCTTATATTTGTCTTTTTTTTCAGTATCCTTTAACTGGTGCAACTGAAGATTATATTTTTTGTTTTCCCTTTCAAGGGCGTTAGTTACTATTTTTCGTAGGTCAACTGACTTTTGCCGCATTCTTGTGTAAAGATTTTTCTTAGCATAGTAGGTTTCTAAAAGTTCACTTATACTTTCATAATTTGTTGCAACGCAGTCAGGATAAGTTGAAAGAGGGATAGCACTAAACTCTTCCGGTTTGCCATCCTTTTCGTAAATTACAGGGGAAAATTCCTGCTTTTTAATTTTATTAATCATAGAATAGAAACTCATCCATATAAGATTCTGGTCACCGTGAACAATAGTGTTGGCAGGCATTGAAGAATCTAATTTGTTTTCAAAACACAGGCTTTCGGCAATAGTAGGACTGATTCCGGTAAAACTGGTATATATTGCCTTAGACAATGCCATAGGCTTTGAAAAAACAATATTAAAGAAATCTTCTCTTGTGATTTCAAGAGGATTAGCCTTATCCATGGTTTCAGGAATAAAATAAGGTTTCCCCGGCAAAACCTGCCTTACAGAGCTCATAACGGAAGTTACATGCTTAATACTGTCAATAATTGTATTGTTATCGTCAGTAAAAATTATGTTACTATGTTTTCCCATAAGCTCAACAATAAGATGTTTTACCTTTACATCCCCTAATTCATCTAAATGCTGAATTTCAAAGTCAATAATACGTTCAAGTCCCGGCTGGGTTATACTTAAAATCCTTCCGCTATTAATATGTTTTCTTAAAAGCATACAAAAATTAGGCGCAGTTAAAGGCGCCTGCTTGTTATTTTCAGTAAAATAAGCAAGGGGAAGACTTGCATTAGCACTAATAAGCATTTTATGCTGGGTTTTTCCTGCCTTATATGTAATCATAAGCTCATCAGATTCAGTCTGGGCAATTTTATATATTCTACCTTCTGCTAAACGGGAATTAAATTCCGAAACAAGAGCAGATACGGTTATTCCATCAAAAGCCATATAGGTCTCCTTAATTAGTTAAAAATTTTGTTTAAAATGTAACAAATTAAATTTTAATATTAAATAAGGGTTAAGTCAAGGAAACTCAAACCTTGACGGTAAGGCTTCTATGAATTATAATAGAGTGAATTATGGGCAAATAGTTCATTAGGAGGCAACATGCTAAAAAGTATGACAGGATTTGGCAGGTCGGAAGTTACCGAAGGCGACAGAAAAGTTACGGTAGAAATGAAATCTGTCAACCACAGATATTTAGAATTAGGAATAAAATTACCAAGAAAGCTTAATTTCTTAGAAAGCGCGGTGCGTAACGAAATGAAGAAATACGTGCAGCGTGGAAAAATTGACGTTTTTGTAACATATGAAAACCTCGGTGAGGGAAGCGAAAGCATAAGATACAATAAGGAATTAGCCAGGGAGTATTACGACTGCTTTGCACAAATCAGTGAGGATTTAGGCATTGATAATGACATTAAAACCAGCTTTATAGTTAAAAGCCCTGATGTTATTACGGTAGAAAGCGGTCAGGATGATGAAGAAGTAATACAGTCACTTGTTATTTCAGCTATTGATCAGGCAACTGAAAAGTTAGTTGAAACCAGAAGAGTGGAAGGTGAACATCTGAAGAAAGATTTGATTTCAAAATTAGATGACATGATTGTATTAGTTGAAAAAATTACTGAAAAGTCTCCTGTTATTGTAGAAGAATATAAGGAAAAAATAACTACACGTATTAATGAATTATTAGATGAGGCAAGCATCGACGAGGCACGAATTGCTCAGGAAGTTACCATATTTGCAGACAAGATTTGTGTTGATGAGGAATTAGTAAGATTGGACAGTCATATAAAAACCATGAAAGATACCCTGATTCAGGGAGGAGCTGTTGGCAGAAGGCTGGACTTTATTGCCCAGGAAATGAACCGCGAGGCAAATACCACTTTATCAAAAACAACTGATGCAGAAATATCAGATATGGCTATTGAACTTAAAACAGAAATTGAAAAAGTTAGAGAGCAGATTCAGAATATAGAGTAGAGGTGACATCCATGAAAAAAGGAAAATTAATTATTGTTTCAGGATTTTCGGGAGTTGGAAAAGGAACTGTTATGGAATATTTGAAAAATAATTATGACAATTATGAGTTTTCAGTTTCAGTAACAACCAGACAGCCGAGAGAAAATGAGATAAATGGTGTTCATTATCACTTCATTACTAACGACAAGTTTGAAAAAATGGTAAATGAAGATGCACTACTTGAATATGCAGGATATGTAGACCATTATTATGGTACACCAAGGCAGTTTGTTGAGGATAACATTAATCAGGGAAAAGATGTTATTCTGGAAATAGAAACTCAGGGTGCCCTGCAGGTTAAGGAGAAAAAGCCGGAAGCAGTTATGGTATACATTCTTCCACCAAGTGCTAAGGAACTTAAGAAAAGGCTGGTGGGAAGAAATACAGAAAGCATAGAAGTTATAAATGACAGATTGGCAAAGGCAGCAGAGGAAACAGATAATTTAGATAAATACGACTATTTTGTCGTTAATGATAAAGTTGAAACATGTGCCAAAAACATAGATGGCATAAGAAATGATGACAATCCTGATTTAGCAGATAAGGATTTCGTTGAACAGATTAAAAAAGATATTTTAGGTTTTAAGAGAGGAGAATAATATGTTACATCCATCATATTCAGATTTAATGGCAGTTGCAAACAGTGAGGTTGAAGACGGTGAGCAGCCGGTAGTACAGAGCAGATATTCAATTGTAATGGCTACATCTAAAAGAGCAAGACAGTTAATAGCAGGTGATACACCACTTATTGACAATGCAGAAGGTAAGAAACCATTATCAATAGCTGTAGATGAATTATATAATTCTAAAATCAGAATTTTAGGCGAAGACGAAGAAGAGGAATAAAGTGTCGGTTACGACACTTTTTCTTAGGCTTTATTTTAAAATAAGGAGTTTTTTGTTTGAAAGTACTGTTTATATCATTAGGATGTGATAAGAATCTTGTGGATTCTGAGCATATGTCGGGAATACTTGAAAAAGCAGGTTATCAGTTTACTGATGATGAAAGAGAAGCTGATATTATAGTAATTAACAGCTGTTGCTTTATTAATGATGCAAAGGAAGAAAGCATTAATACCATTTTTGAAATGGCAAGATACAAGGAAGAAGGAAATTGCAAGGCACTAGTGTTAGCAGGGTGTCTGGCACAGCGTTATTATTATGAAATTAAGGAAGAAATCCCTGAAATTGACATATGCATAGGAACAACGGCAATAGACAGCATTGCAGATGCACTTAATGATTTCTTTAAGGAAAAGGAAAAGGTTTTTTGTCTTAAGAATATTGATATTCATGCAGGGGAAAATGCACCGAGAAATTTATCCACATCAGGAAGTTATGCATATTTAAAAATAGCAGAAGGTTGTGACAAACATTGCACATACTGTATTATTCCTAAAATAAGGGGAAATTACCGAAGCGTTAAGATGGAAGACGTTTTAAAAGAGGCTAAGGAGCTGGCTGAAAGCGGTGTAAAAGAACTTATTTTGGTGGCTCAGGAAACAACCATGTATGGTGTTGATTTATATGGCAAAAAATCATTACATGTTCTTTTAAAAGAACTGGCAAAAATTCCGGGAGTGTACTGGATCAGAGTATTATATTGCTATCCGGAAGAAATATATGATGAGTTAATAGATGTAATGGCATCAGAAAGTAAGATATGCCATTATCTGGATATTCCTATTCAGCATGCCAGTGATAATGTTTTAAAGAGAATGGGAAGAAGAACAGACAATAAACAGTTAAGAGACATTATTGCAAAGCTTAGAAGTAAGATTCCGGACATTGTTCTTAGAACTACTCTAATTACAGGATTTCCGGGAGAAACCTGGGAAGACCATCAGATAACCATGGAATTTGTTGATGAAATGGAATTTGACAGACTTGGGGTTTTTACATATTCAGCAGAGGAAAATACTCCGGCGGCTAATATGGAAGACCAGATAGATGAAGAAGTAAAAATCTCCCGTCGTAATGAAATTATGGAATTACAACAGGAAATTGTATTTGAAAAGTCTGAAAAGCTTGTGGGAAGAGAGTTTGTTGCGCTTACAGAGGGACATATATCCGGTGAACATGCATATATGGGAAGAACATATATGGATATACCGGGAGTTGACAGTAATATTTTTATTGTAACAGACGAAGAACTGATGACAGGAGATTTTGTAAAGGTAAAGGTTACCGGAACAAATGACTATGACCTGATTGGAGAATTGGTTTTGTAAAGTTTAGGAGGCTATATGAATTTACCGAATAAATTGACAGTGTTTAGAATTTTGTGTATTCCTGTGTTTGTAATATTTTTACTTGCAGATGGGATTACATATAATAATTATATTGCAGTGGCAATATTTATATTGGCAAGTCTTACGGATTTTCTTGATGGAAAAATCGCAAGAAAATATAATTTGGTTACTAATTTTGGAAAATTTATGGATCCATTAGCGGATAAGCTATTGGTATGTTCAGCGCTTATCTGTCTTACACCGGATAAAATTCCTGCATGGATAGTTATAATTATTATTAGCAGGGAATTGTTTATCAGTGGATTTAGAACATTGGCTGCTGATCAGGGAATCGTCCTTGCAGCCGGTTGGTGGGGAAAGTTTAAAACAACATTTCAAATGTTGATGATTATAGTACTTATATTAAATTTACCATATGCAGTATTTGATGTTATAGGAGAAATTCTTATATGGATTTCCCTTGCACTTACAATTATATCAATGATTGATTATGTGGTTAAAAATATAGATGTACTGAAGAATTAATTTATTTTATGCGAGGAGAAGGAATAATGGCAGGGTACAATACTTTATCAAAAGAGCAGTTAAATGAGGAACTTGTAAAATTAAAGGAAGAATATGCAAAGATTCTTGAATCAGATATTAGTCTTGATATGTCAAGAGGAAAGCCGGGAGAAGACCAGTTAAATCTTTCCATGGGAATGATGAATGTTCTTGACGGAAATTCAGACTATAAGACAACAGTAGGTTTTGATTGCAGAAACTATGGACTTTTAGACGGAATACCTGAAGCAAAACAGATGATGGCAGATATTATGGAAGTTTCACCGGAAAATGTTATAGTTTTCGGTAATGCAAGTTTGAACATTATGTATGATACCGTGTCACGTTCATTTACACATGGTGTGTTAGGTGAAACACCTTGGTGTAAATTAGATAAGGTAAAGTGGTTATGTCCTGTTCCGGGATATGACAGACATTTTTCCATAACAGAATTTTTTGGCGTGGAAATGATTAATGTGCCAATGAATGAAGATGGTCCTGATATGGATATGGTAGAAAAGCTTGTATCAGAGGATGAGGCAATAAAAGGTATCTGGTGTGTACCGAAGTACGCAAACCCAACAGGAGTGGCTTATTCAGATGAAGTTGTAAGACGTTTTGCGGCCCTTAAGCCGGCAGCAAAGGATTTTAGAATATTCTGGGATAATGCTTATGCAATTCATCATTTATATGAAGATGAAAGCAAACAGGAAAAAATATTAAATATATTGGAAGAATGTGAAAAAGCAGGAAATCCTGATATGGTATATGAGTTTGCTTCAACATCAAAGGTTTCATTCCCGGGTTCAGGTGTGGCAGCAATGGCTACATCAAAGGCAAATATTGCTTTTATTAAGAAACAGATGGGCATTCAGACTATTGGATATGACAAAATTAATCAGTTAAGACATGTTAAGTTTTTTAAGGATTTTGATGGTGTAAAAGCACACATGATGAAACACGCAGCTCTTTTAAGACCAAAGTTTGATGCTGTATTATCAATGCTTGACAAGGAATTAAAGGATGCGGAAATTGCCGCATGGACAAAACCACAGGGCGGTTACTTTATTTCATTAGATGTAATGGAAGGCTGTGCAAAGAAGGTTGTTTCAATGTGTAAGGATGCAGGTATGATTCTTACAGGAGCAGGAGCAACGTACCCATATGGAAAGGATCCAAAGGACAGCAATATAAGAATTGCACCATCCTATGCAACACCTGAAGATTTAGTTAAGGCAAGCAAGATCCTTATAGTTTGTACAAAGATTGCCACAATTGAAAAAATGCTTGAAGCATAAATTAATTATAAAATATATAGAAGAGCCATAACTGTATTTTAGTGCAGATATGGCTTTTTGTTTTCTTTAGAAAATGCATAAAAATAAATTTCCCTATAACAAATGCAAATAAATAATTAAATTTGGGTTAAAATTTTTATTATATTATTGTATAATATGAACAGATTATAACGTAAATACTATGAAGAGAGGTTTTAAAATGGCAGAACACATAATTGAAAATGACTATTTAAAAGTAACTATAGAAGATAAAGGGGCAGAACTTGTAAGTGTGTATGACAAGGAAAATAATGAGGAGCGTATATGGTGTGCAAATCCTGACGTATGGAACAGACATGCACCAATTTTATTTCCTTTTGTAGGAAAGGTAAATAATGGAGTTTATAGATATAATGGAAAAGAATACGAGATGAAAACACAGCATGGATTTGCAAGGGATAGGAAATTTGAACTTGTAGCTGAAACAGAAAACAGTATTTCCCATTGTTTAAAGGCTGATGAAGAAAGTCTTAAAATCTATCCATTTGATTTTGAATTAACAGTTACTCACAGATTTTCAGCAGACAATCCAAGAATGGTAGAGGTGGAATGGGAAGTTAAGAATAATGGCACCGATGATATGTATTATTCTATTGGAGGACACCCGGGATTTGCCATTCCAAGAGATAACAGATGTAGCAGAGAGGATTATTATCTGGAATTTCCTGAAAAGGCATTTGCCCATTACATTCTTATAAATCAAAGCAATGGTTTAGCATATCCGGATGAATCACATCCTCTTGTATTAAACAAAAATGCATGTCATATTGCAAGAAATATGTTTGATAAGGATGCACTGATTTTTGAAAACAGTCAGTTACATACGGTGAGGATATTAAAACCTGACAGAACACCATTTATTTCACTTTATTGTGCAGGTTTTCCATATGTAGGTATATGGTCAAAGGGAGAGGCTGATTTTGTTTGTATTGAGCCGTGGTATGGCAGAACAGATAACGATGGCTTTACCGGAGAATTAAAGGACAAGGCTGGAGAGTGCAAATTATCAGCTAATAATGAAAAAAATATATCTTATGGAATAGAGTTTCATAAATAATATCTGAAAAAAATAAAATTGTGTTATACTTGCATAAGGTTAATATATGTGTTAGTCTATTAGAAGATATTAGGGAGTAGTTCACAACGTAAGTTGGTGCACTTGTCGTCATCACGTTTTTTTAAAACCGGGAAGTGCAGTTAGAACATTCTAAAAGAACGAGACTTTTATCGCCGTTATTTTTGTGCGATAAAGGTCTCGTTCTTTTTTCGCATAAAAATACTTATTAAGTATTTGAGGAGGTCTATATGAAAGAGTTTTGGAGAATGGGAAAAGAAGAAGTTCTAAAGGAATTAGGAGTTTCTCAACAGGGACTGGCTGGTAAAGATGTGGAAAGCAGAAAAGAAAAATATGGAGAAAACATTTTAGAGGAGGCACATAAGAAAAGCATATTTAGAATTTTTGTGGAACAATTTGCTGATTTGTTAGTAGCCATATTGGTAGTTGCAGCTATTATTTCAGCTGTTTCAGGAAGCGTTGAAAGTACAATTGTTATAATAGTTGTTCTTATTATGAATGCTATATTAGGTACTGTACAATATGTAAAAGCCGAGAAATCATTGGAAAGCCTTAAGGAGCTATCATCCCCAATGGTTAAGGTGAAAAGAGACGGACAAAAACTTGAAATTAAATCTTCGGAAATCGTTGTGGGAGATGTGATTTTGGTGGAAGCCGGAGACGTCATTGGGGCAGATGGCAGGATTTTGGAAAGTTATTCATTAAAGGTTAATGAAAGTTCTCTTACAGGGGAAGCCTCAGAGGTAGAAAAGAACAATAGAATTATTAACGAAGAAGTGGCATTGGCTGACAGAAAAAATATGGTATATACCGGAAGCTTAGTAGTTTATGGACGTGGAGAAATGGTAGTTACTGCTGTGGGAATGGATACGGAACTAGGAAAAATAGCAGGAATGATAAATGCCGTAGGGGACAATAAAACACCATTACAGCAAAATCTTGATAAATTTAGTAAAGGCCTTGCCATTGCCATTATGATTATAAGTGCCATTGTGTTTGCATTATATTTGTACCGTGGAACTAATCCGCTGGATGCACTGATGTTTGCGGTGGCACTGGCTGTGGCTGCAATACCTGAGGCATTAGGGTCTATAGTTACCATTGTTCAGGCAATTGGAACAAGTAAAATGGCAAGGGAAAATGCCATAATAAAGGATTTAAAAGCAGTGGAAAGCCTTGGATGTGTTTCTGTTGTATGTTCAGATAAAACAGGAACCCTTACTAAAAACAAAATGACTGTAAAAGAAATTTTCACAGCTGGAAGGAATATAAAGCCGGAAGAAATTGATTTAACTAAGGATGTACACAGATATCTTATATATGATGCTGTTATTGCCAATGATGCTATTTTGTCTAATGGGAAATACATTGGTGATCCTACTGAGTACTCATTAATGGAAATGGCAGATAACGTTAATTTAAATCAGCAGAAGAAGCTGGATACAGATTTCATTAGAAAATGGATTAACAGAATGGGGGAAATTCCTTTTGATTCAGACAGAAAAATGATGAGTGTCAAATGTAAGCTGCATGGAAGGGAGACCATTCTTACTAAAGGGGCACCGGACTTACTTATAGAAAAATGTATCCGGGTAAAACATGAAAATAAAGTGGTTGATATGACAATTAACGAGAAGGAGCAAATTGTTAAGGCATACGAAAAGTTTTCAGAAAATGGACTAAGGGTTCTTGCTTTTGCATACAAGGAAACTAACCATAAGTTAGGATTAGAGGAGGAATGTGACTATACATTTATTGGATTAGTTGCTATGGCAGATCCTCTCAGGGAGGAAACGATTCCTGCGGTTATGGATGCTAAAAGTGCAGGCATAAAAACAGTCATGATTACAGGAGACCACAAAACGACAGCTGTAGCCATTGCTAAGGAAGCAGGAATATACCGGGAAGGGGATATGGCTATTACAGGTCTTATGCTGGATAAAAAAGATGATGAGTGGCTTAATGAAAACGTTGAAAATATTTCGGTGTATGCCAGAGTTTCTCCGGAAAATAAAATAAGAATAGTTAAGGCATGGCAAAACAGAGGACATATTACAGCTATGACCGGTGATGGGGTAAATGACGCACCGGCACTTAAAAAGGCGGATGTAGGCATAGCCATGGGAATAACAGGGACAGAGGTTTCTAAAGATGCTGCAACCATGATTTTGGCAGATGATAATTTTGCAACTATTATTAAGGCAGTTTCTAATGGAAGAAATGTATTTAGAAACATTAAAAATGCCATTATATTTCTTTTATCCGGTAACATGGCAGGAATCCTTACTGTTCTTTATACAGTTTTATTAGGGCTTCCGGCACCATTTACGCCGGTACACCTTTTGTTTATGAACTTGCTGACAGATTCCCTTCCGGCAATTGCCATTGGAATGGAACCGTCAGATAAATCATTGCTTAGAATGCCTCCTAGAAATCATAAAGAGGGGCTTTTAACAAAAGATTTTATACAAAAAATCCTGATTCAAGGTGGTTTAGTTGCAATTGCAACAGTGATTTCTTATTATATAGGTTTAAATGTAAGTAGTGGATTTGCCACAACAATGGCATTTTTAACATTAACCATAGCAAGATTGTTCCACTGCTTTAATTGCAGAAATGATAAACCAATATCAAAGATAAAATTATTGTCAAATAAGTTTAGCGTAATGGCATTTGTGGCAGGACTTATCTTTATTGGTGGAGTTATTGTTATAACACCTCTTAGTGGCTTGTTTGATATTGCAAATATAGGAGTAAGAAATCTGGTATTTGCCATTGCACTGGCTTTTGCACCAACAGCTTTAATACAGCTGTATAAAATGGTATTATATAAGGGAAGGAATGAAAAGTAAAATATATTAGGGATAAATTGTATTAAAAAAAGTGGATATACTAAAAGTGATGAGACGAAAGGAGATACATTATGGCAGTAGTTGAAATAACAAAGGATAATTTTGAGCAGACAGTTTTAAAGGCAGATAAGCCTGTTTTAGTAGATTTTTGGGCAGAATGGTGCGGACCATGTCAGATGATGGGACCAATTGTTGACGAAGTTGCAGAAGAGAGAGATGATATAATCATAGGCAAACTCAACGTTGACACACAGCCGGAAATTGCTTTGAGATATAATGTAATGTCAATTCCAACATTAATAGTATTTGAAAATGGTGAGGAAGCACAGAAATCTATTGGACTCATATCTAAGGAAGAGTTATTAGAACTTATTAATAAATAATTATAGTTTAAAACGGATGGGTATATATAGAATAATATACACATCCGTTTTTTTATGATAAAATTTATGGTGTAATGAATTTCGTGGGAAACGACTTTTTTATATCAAAGTTATTTGATAAAATTTCTAGATTAAGGACAGGATTATGTATGATGTTATTGTAATTGGCGCAGGTACTGCCGGAATGACGGCAGGAATATATGCAAGACGTGCCGGGAAAACAGTTTTAATAATTGAGGAAAAAAATTATGGCGGACAAATAATAAATACTCCGGAGGTTGAAAATTATCCGGGAATATCAAAGGTGTCCGGATTTATTTTTGCAAATAATCTTTATAATCAGACAAGAGAATTAGGCGCTGAATTTAAGTTTGAAGAAGTTATTAAAATTCAGAATAATTCCGGTTATAAAGTAGTGGTAACTAATAAGACTAAGTATCAGGGAAAAACCGTGATTATAGCTACCGGGGCTAAAAACAGACCCTTAGAAGTTAATAACGAAGATAAACTAACCGGTGCAGGTGTTTCTTATTGTGCAACCTGTGACGGGGCATTTTTCAGAGGAAAAGATGTGGCAGTTGTAGGTGGAGGAAACACGGCATTAGAGGATGCATTGTTTTTGTCTGATTATTGTAATTTGGTCTATGTTGTTCATAGACGAAATGAATTTAGGGGGGAAAAGGGACTGACAGATATTTTAAAAGAAAAAGGCAATGTGAAATTTGTTTTTGACAGTGTTGTAAAGTCAATAAAAGGAGAGCAATCAGTAGAAGGACTGGAAATATTAAATGTTAAAAAGAATACATTATCTGAAATAAAGGTTCAGGGAGCGTTTATAGCAATTGGACAAATGCCTGACAATGAAAAATTTTCAGATATGGTAGAATTAGATGGTAAAGGTTATATAAAGGCGGATGAAACATGTACTACAAATACGGAAGGCGTATTTGTGGCAGGAGATTGCAGAACAAAACAGGTAAGACAGCTTACAACAGCAGCATCAGATGGAGCTGTTGCGGCTTTAGCTGCCTGTTCATATATTAATAAAATAAATCAATAGGAGTACGAGATGGATAAGAAAACAATATTAATTGTTGAGGATGAAGACAAATTAAGAATGACAGTTGCGGATTTCCTAAAAATTTATGATTACGAAATATTAGAGGCAAAAGACGGAGAATGTGCAATAAAAGTTTTTGAAGAAAACATTAAGAAAATTGATTTAGTGTTATTGGATATAATGCTACCTGTATTTGACGGACAATATGTGTTAAAGAAAATACGTGAATTGTCTGAAGTTCCGGTTATAATGATGACTGCCAAATCAGGAGATTATGAACAGATAAAAAGTTTTGGAAACGGTGTTGATGATTACATCAAAAAGCCTTTCATGCTGGTTTTATTAAAAGCAAGAATCGAGGCTGTATTAAAAAGAGTAACGAAACCTGAAACAATAGTGGATGAATTAGAGGCAGGAGCCATTAAGTTAGATTGTGCTGCAAGAAAGGCATATGTAAATGGTAAGTATTTTGTAACAACTCCTAAGGAGTTTGATGTTTTGCGTTTTATGCTTAAGAATCAAAAAGTTACTTTAACAAGAGAACAGATTTTAAATGCGGTCTGGGGTGAAGAATACGATGGCACCTATAGAACCGTTGATACAATAATTAAGCAGATTAGAATAAAATTAGGCGATTGCCAAAGTTATATAAAATCAATTTATGGTGTTGGATATATATTTGAGGTGGAATAATGATTAAATCAATTAAGGGGAAAATGGTACTGTTTCAGGGAATGATGCTTGTGGTGGTTTTAAGTGTGCTTTTGATTCTGTTTTTATCAGGAGCACAGGGATATTACTATCACAGCAAAATGAAACTGATGAATCAGGCATTTAACAGATTGCATGAGAAGGATTTAGAAAAACTAAAAGATGGAGATTCTAAAATCGTAAATTTTGAGGAGCAAAAACTTAGATTTGTTATTGCAGATGAAAATTTCAGGCAGATTTATGTATCAGCTAACGGTAAGGGAAAAGGCGCAGTAATAGATGGAAGAAGTGCAAAGGCAAAAATTAAAGGGGGAATTATTGATAAGGTTAACAGATTTGATGAAGATGAATTTAAAACTGTTAATTGCAAAAGACGTATAAAAGGAAGAGGCATAATAAAACAGGGAAACCATAAATATTATGTCTACATATATGAAATAAAAACAACAAAGAATATACTCTTTTCATATTATGCAATATTCTTTACCATTGTAGTTTTAATTGCCGCTGCAATAGGAATGATTGTATCAATGATTATTGCTAACCGTATTAGTAAACCGATAAAGCAGATTGAACTAAATACAAGACTGGCTGTTAAAAACGGTTACAATGTAAAAATAGATGAAAATCAGGAATTTAAGGAACTTTCGGGCTTGGCAGAGAGTATTAATACTATGGTTATTCAGATACGAAATCAGATAGAAATTCTTGAGGAGGAAATTGCTAGAAAAGAGCAGGCGGAAAATATTCAGAAGCAGTTTGTAAACAATGTTTCCCACGAAATGAAAACACCTCTTGCCATTATTTCTACTCAGGTGGAGATGATACAGTATTTAAATGATGAAGAGAAAAGAGAAGAATATTGTAAGTCAATTATTGAGGAGACAGAAAATATGTCCCAGATGATAAATGACATGATTTCTATTTTTTCAGTTCAATATGAAAATGAAAATCTCACAGTGGAAAATGAAAATGTCAGTGATGTGGTAAGGAAAATATGCGGTGAATATAAAAAGCTGTTTGACTCAAATCATATTGTTTTGAGAGAAGAATACGATATTGATACTTATGCACAAATAAATGGAAAACTTTTAAAGCAGGCAGTATCAAATTATGTATCTAATGCAATAAAACATAGTGATGAAAAATCACAGGTTACGGTAAGGGTTTTAGACTTAAATGAAACAGTTCGTGTTGAAGTGGAAAATATGGGAAAACATATAGATGAATCATATAAAGACAAAATATGGGATATTTTCTATAGTGGAGATGCAAATGAAACTTTAAATGGACAAAAGGGAAGCGGACTGGGATTGTACTTAGTAAAAAGCATTGCAAAGCTGCATAATGCAGAGTATGGTTTTGAAAATACTGATAATGGGGTGATTTTCTATATTACTCTTAAAAAAGTGCAAAAAAGGGACCAGAAACAATTGAATTAATCTTATATAAAATATATAATATGCTGTGGTCAATTAAAATGAAAAAGGTTCGGCAATATTATTTATTAATGAACATCAGGAGGAAATTATGATTACAGCAAAAGATGCGACTATAAAATACTCAGAAAGTGGCATAAACAAGGTTAATATGCCTATAGGAAGAATGCTTGTTTTATCAATTATGGCAGGTATGTTTATTTCATTGGCAGGAACAGCTTCATCTATTGTAGCTGCAACCGTTGACAACCATTCTATAGCAAGAATGCTTATGGCACTGGTATTCCCGGCAGGACTTGCCATGGTGGTGTTAAACAATTCGGAGCTTTTTACAGGTAACAACCTTTTGGTTATATCTTTGTTAGACAAAAGGATAAGCTTTTTATCCATGATAAAAAACTGGGTGGTAGTTTATATTGGAAACCTTTTAGGTTCAATGCTGGTTACAGGAATTATAACCATAGGTCATGTATATTCATCCTTTGATAATGCCATGACTACAAGAGTTATTAACATTGCCGTTACTAAGGCATCCCTTGGGTCTTCCGATGCATTTACAAGAGGTATCTTATGTAATGTTTTAGTTTGTGTGGCAGTTATGATGACACTTATGGCAGAAACAGCAGGTGGAAAGATTGCAGCCCTTTATTTCCCGATTTTTGTGTTTGTAGTCTGCGGCTTTGAGCATAGCGTTGCAAATATGGGATATATTAGTGGTGGAATATTTGCCAACATGAAGTACGGTAACTGTGGTGTGGATGTATCATCCCTTACATGGTACAGATTTTTCGTAGGAAATCTGTTGCCTGTAACTTTAGGTAATATCTTAGGCGGATGTATGACAGGTGTGGCATACTGGTTTATATCAAGAAAAGACAAATAATTAAGAGTAATCCTTAAATAGTGGGAGAGCCGGTGGGTATACTGTAAAAAGTACAAAAAGTATAAACACAATCTCCCACAAAAGGATTACTTTTTTATTTGATATAAAGCAGAAGTTATAATTTTTTTGAGCAAAATAGAATACTGAAAAACACACAATTACACCTATTATGAAAATCAGAATATCCAAAACTAAAATATCTTTTTTTAGAATAAATGTGTAAAGGTAGAAAAGTACCGGAATTGTAATAAGTCCCGATACCACTCCTAAAAAGGCAGGAAAAAGGTAATTACAATTGTTTTTGCCAAATTTCCTATAACCTATGATAATCCATAAGGTTGCAGGATAAAAAAGTAGCTTTAAATGCTCCCACACGCTTTCATTAATTGGGGCAAAAAGTCCCACTACAGGATTTTCGTTAGACAGGTCATATACAAAATGCAATAAGGTTCCGGTAATTACCGTAAATATAATCCCTAAAATGGTAAATTTTAAAAGTGTGATTTTTTTGAAATTAAACATTTATTACCTCCAAAGTATAGGATGAAACATTTCCACAAGTATTATATGTAGTAAGAGATGCAAATATGCCATTGACATTTTTAATATTTTGGTTTAGTATACTCATACAATTAAATTAAGGGCTAGTACTGGTTTCGACAGGGATTTGGAAGTTGGTGAAGCTATCCGCAGGTGATGCGTCAAATCACAAATTAAAATTAAACGCTGAAGATAATTTAGCATACGCTGCCTAGTTGCAGCTGTCTGATCTAAGAGGCCTACGGCTTAGATTCAGGCATCGACACTTGTAGGGAACCCTATATACAAAGCTTTGAGTATGTGGGAGTAACATGAAGCTACTGAAGACTGAAGGATGCTGTTTTTCGTCAGTCAGAGGGAATGTCAAATAATCAGCTATGATAGTAGAAGAACGATGGAAGGGTTTTTGGACATGGGTTCGACTCCCATCTAGTCCACTCTTATATCCCCTTATTTAAAGGGGATTTTTTAATTTTTGGTTGTATTTTGTGTTGCATATTTTCAAAAACGTTATTTGTATTAAGTAGGGGCAACACACCGAAGGTGAGAGGAATCCTTATGAAGCACGCAGGCACCTGGGAACAGAGTTTGCCTTTTAATGCGTCTGCCACGCTAAAACTGAGCAAGTCGAACTCTGTATATGATATTATCATACACAGAAATATGTTTTGTTTGGTGTATCAAAGAAAAATAACGGCATCGTATGTTGCGGAAGTGATATACAGTGCCGTTATTTTTATGGTATGATGAATATGAATTTATCAAAGGATGACGGAAAAGTGCCGACGGGGTAAATTTCTGATTTTAAGCTGATGGAGGTTTAGATAATGAAATCATTTAAGTTTATGGGAGAATATAAGGATGATAATAGCTTGCCTACGCGGGTTCAAGAAGGTGCAGTTCAATTTAAAGAACCTGATATAAATAAGTTTGCAATTATCGCCAATGGAATTGCATGTGGAATATTCATAGTTGGTTTAATTTTTATTTTTCTTTCAGGAGCAGAATATAATTTTTGGGGAATAATAGCATCGTTACTTGTGTTAGTGCCTCATGAGTTTTTACATGCCATATGGATGAAGGGGGATGTTTTGATGTATACAAATATAAAAAGGGGGATACTGTTTGTTATAAGCACAGAAGATTGCACTAAAGGTCAATTTATTTGGATGAGTTTATTTCCCACCCTTATATTTGGTTTCCTGCCATTGTTGATATTCATTATAAATCCGGAAATGTCATTTTTCGCATGGTTAGGCGTGCTTTCCATTTCAATGGGAGCAGGCGATTTTTGTAATATTTATTTTGCCATTACACAAATGCCAAAAAATGCATTAACATTTCTTAGTGGTTTTCATTCGTATTGGTATATACCGGAAGAATAGTATAAAATTATGTCGTTGCAAAGAAAATAACGAATTTTAGCACATAATTTTGAAGAAAGGAACAAAATCAAGATAAATAATCTTGAAGAAAAGCACAAAATAAGGAAAAACAATCTTGAAGAAATGCATATTTCATGATTTAATATAGTTAAGCTTAGGAGGTATGTGATGTATTTTGAAAGAAAAGTGTATAGAAAATTGTTGGACTGGAAAGATAAATATTCGGAAAAATATGCAGTTTTACTGGAAGGTGCAAGACGAGTTGGAAAGTCAACAATTGCAGAACATTTTGCGCAGAATGAATATAAGTCATATATTTTAATCGATTTTTCAAAAACAACAGATAACATAAGGGATTGTTTTAATGACATAGGAAATCTGAATATGTTTTTTCTAAGATTACAGGCGGAAACAGGAATAACTTTATATGAACATGAATCATTGATTATTTTGGACGAGGTTCAACTTTTTCCGAAAGCCAGACAGGCAATAAAGCATCTTGTATCTGATGGAAGATATAGTTATTTGGAAACAGGTTCTTTAATTTCAATAAAGAAAAATGTAAAAGATATTCTTGTTCCATCAGAGGAAATGAAAATACAGGTTTACCCAATGGATTATGAAGAATTTTGCATGGCAGCCGGAAATAATTATGAACTTTTACGGCAAATTTATCATATGAATTCAGCTATTGGACAGGCAACAAATCGCAAATTAATGAGGGACTTAAGAGTATATATGGCTGTAGGAGGTATGCCGCAGGCGGTGGAAGCATATATAGAAGGGAAAAACTTTTCAGAAATTGATATGGTGAAACGACAGATAATATCTCTTTATGAAGAGGATTTTAAAAAGATTGATTCATCCGGAAGAATATCAGCGTTATATCATTCGATTCCGGCTCAATTAGCAAAAGATTTGCGTAAATACAGAATCACAACTGCTATAGGAAAGAAAAATAATACCAGGGCAGATGAATTGATATATGAGCTGATTGACTCAAAAACTGTCTTGCCATGTTATAATTCGACGGATCCAAGAGTCAGCCTGGCAGACACAAAGGATTTTGATAGTTATAAACTGTATCTTTCAGATACGGGATTATTTGTGACGTTAATGTTTATTGACAGACCGGTAACGGAAAATGATGTATATGCAAAATTACTTTCAGATAAATTACCTGCAAATTTTGGATATCTTTATGAAAATCTTGTTGCTCAAATGATTACGGCATCAGGAAGAGAACTCTATTATCACACATGGGAAAAAGCCGGAAGCACACATTATTATGAAGTAGATTTTCTGATTTCGGAAGGTAGTAAAATAAATGCCTTTGAAGTAAAGTCTTCCGGTTCGGGAAAACATGAATCAATTAATGAGTTTAACAGGAAGTTTTCAAAAAATGTGCATAACATATATTTGTTGTCACAGAAAGATGTTGGAAAAGAGGAAAAATTATTGCTGAAACCGTTTTATCTTATGCCGTTTTTGACACAGTAAAGTAGAATTGGAGTAGAAAACAAAATGAACAAAGTCCTTTTTTAGGATGTTTACGACCAATTACCGTTGACCGATGGAGGGGCGCTACATTAAGGAAAAAATCTATGAATATTACAATGCTAGGTATCGGAAATGCACTTGTTACAGAGTGTTATAATACTTGTTTTATATTGCATAAAGATAATGAATATTTTTTGGTAGATGGTGGAGGTGGAAGCACAATACTTCATCAATTAAAATATGCAGGAATTGATTGGAAAAATGTTAGAAATATTTTAAACAAAAATCTTTAAATCATACCACAATGATAAGATACAGGAATTCATTTTTTTTACACATATTTGTTATTTAATATAAATATAAAATTGTAATATCACAGGATAACTGATAAAATGTAAAAGATATGGAGGTACGCTATGGAACAGTTGAAAATTCTTGTTGTAGATGATGAAGAAAGAATGAGAAAGCTTGTTAATGACTTTTTAACAAGAAAGCAGTATAAGGTAGTTGAGGCGGCAGACGGAGAAGAAGCCATTAATTTATTTATCAAAAACAATGATTTTGATTTGATTATTCTTGATGTAATGATGCCTAAAATGGATGGCTGGGAAGTATGCAGGGAGATTAGAAAATTGTCAAAGGTTCCTATTATTATGCTCACGGCAAAAAGTGAGGAAAGTGATGAACTTCTTGGATTCGAGTTGGGAGTTGATGAGTATATTTCAAAACCTTTCAGCCCGAGAATTTTGGTTGCAAGGGTTGATGCCATATTAAGAAGAACCAACAATATTGACCAGGGAGAGATTGAGCAGGCAGGGGATATTGAAATAAACAAAGCTGCCCATATAGTTAAGGTAAAGGGTGAAATTGTTGAATTAAGTTTCAAGGAATTTGAACTTTTAACTTATTTTGTGAAGAATAAAGGTCTTGCATTGTCAAGGGAAAATATCTTGAATAATGTATGGAATTATGATTATTTTGGGGATGCCAGAACTATAGATACCCATGTAAAAAAATTAAGGAGCAAATTAGGCGACTGTGGAAAATACATACATACTATTTGGGGTATGGGATATAAGTTTGAGGTTAATTAATGAAACATTCAATCAGATACAAAATCACGGCGCTGATTATTGTAATAATGACAATTTCCGTAGGAAGCATTGGAGTATTCAGCACCGTTTTCATGGAAAAATTTTATACAAATAAAAAACAGGCTGCCATAAAGGAAGTATATAAAACATTACAGGAAATTGTGGCTAAAGATCCGGACCTTGAGGATTCAAAAAACAGTAGCAAGCTTAACAGTATATGCGAAACAGACGGAGCAACTCTGATAATTGTGGATGTTTCAGGTCAGTCGGTATATTCCTATGGACCGGGAAAAAATCTGGCAGACAGATGGGCAAGCCTTGTTTATGGAAAAAATATTAATGGCAATAAAGGTACCGTTATAGAGTCTAAGAAGGATTATACACTTCAATATATGGTTGATGATGTAACATCAGACAAGCATTACGAGTTATATTCCGTTTTAGATAATGGAAACTTTGCAGTTATAAGGATGTCTGTTGAAAACTTTAAGGAAAGTGTTGCCATAACTAATCAGTTTTATTTAATTCTTGGGGTTGTTGTAATTTTAATTACAACCATTGTGATTTTATTCTTTATGAACCGGTACACAAAGGCACTTTTAAGCCTTGCGGATATTTCAAAAAGAATGTCAAAGCTGGATTTTAACGTTAAATATCAGGGACATTATAAAGATGAACTGGGTGTTTTGGGAGAAAGTATAAATGAAATGTCCGAAAAGCTTGAAGAGACAATTACTGAACTTAAATCAGCTAATATTGAATTGAAAAAGGACATTGCCAAAAAAGAGGAAGTGGATGAAATGAGAAAAGAGTTTATTTCAAATGTTTCCCACGAACTAAAAACTCCTATAGCACTGATTCAGGGATATGCGGAAGGTCTTCAGGAAGGCATAAGTGACAATCCGGAGGATGTTCAGTATTATTGTGATGTAATTGTAGATGAAGCAGCTAAAATGAACAAAATGGTTAAAAACCTGCTTACTCTTAATCAGTTGGAATTTGGTGGAACTCAGGTTAATCTGGAGAGATTTGATATTGTGTCAGTTATTGAAGGTGTTATTAATTCAATAGGAATTAAGGCACAGCAAAAGGGCGTAAATATTACTTTCAGACATAGGGAACCTGTAAGCGTGTGGGCTGATGAGTTCCAAATTGAGGAGGTTATAACCAATTATTTAAGTAATGCCATAAATCATGTTGATGCTAAGAAAATAATTAATGTGGAAATTACCGAAAAAAATGGTATAGTAAGAGTATCGGTGTTTAATTCAGGAAAACAGATACCGGAAAGTGAACTTGAAAATATCTGGATTAAATTTTACAAGGTGGATAAAGCAAGAACGAGGGCTTACGGTGGAAACGGAATTGGTTTGTCCATTGTTAAGGCAATTATGGACAGGCATGGCATGGGATGCGGTGTAAACAATTACGCAGACGGTGTGGAATTTTGGTTTGAATTAGACAGCAGGATTAATCCAAAGGAAGGAAAATAGGTTAGACATATGATAGCGATACTAGACTACGATGCTGGAAATATACGAAGTGTTGAAAAGGCATTTCAGTATTTAGGTGAAGAAACAGTTCTCTCAAGAGATCGCGATGAAATTTTATCCGCTGATAAAGTGGTTTTGCCGGGAGTAGGAGCTTTCGGTGATGCAATGAATAAACTTAAGGATTATAATCTGGTAAATACCATATATGATGTGGTAGATAAAAAAATACCATTTTTAGGGATTTGTTTAGGGCTACAGTTATTATTTGAAAGTAGTGATGAAACACCGGGAGTCAGTGGCTTGGGAATTTTACCGGGAAATATTTTAAGAATACCGGATAAGCCGGGATATAAGATTCCACATATTGGCTGGAATTCACTGGAGCTTACAAATAATGGAAGATTATTTGACGGTGTTGCAGAAAATGCATATGTTTATTTTGTTCATTCTTATTATCTAAAGGCAAGGGATGAGGAAATGGTTAAGGCAAGTACGGAATATGTTACCCATATTCATGCATCAGTTGAAAAGGACAATGTTTTCGCCTGCCAGTTTCATCCTGAAAAAAGCGGAGACGTAGGTCTTAAGATTTTATCAAATTTTGCAAAACTTTAGTACGGATTGGAGAATGATATGCATACAAAAAGAATTATTCCATGTCTGGATGTAAATAACAACAGGGTGGTTAAGGGAACAAATTTTGTTAATTTAAGAGATGCCGGAGACCCCGTGGAGGTGGCAAAGGCGTACAATAAGGCAGGAGCTGACGAACTGGTTTTTTTAGATATTACAGCTTCAAGTGACCATAGAAAAACAGTTGTGGACATGGTTAGAAAGGTTGCTGAGCAGGTTTTTATTCCTTTTACAGTTGGTGGAGGAATAAGAACAGTTGATGATTTTAAGGCTTTATTAAGGGAAGGCGCAGACAAAATCTCTATTAACTCATCAGCCATTATGAATCCTAATCTTATAAGCGAGGCGGCAGATAAGTTTGGCAGTCAGTGTGTGGTGGTGGCAATTGATGCCAAAAGAAGAGAAGACGGCTCAGGTTGGAATATATACAAAAACGGTGGTCGTGTTGATATGGGAATGGACGCCGTGGAATGGGCGATGAAAGCAGACCGTTTAGGTGCAGGGGAAATTCTCCTAACAAGTATGGACTGTGATGGAGTAAAAAAAGGTTATGATATTGAACTGACAAAAATTATTGCAGATAATGTTTCTATTCCGGTTATTGCATCAGGTGGTGCCGGAAGTAAGGAGCACTTTTATGATGCTCTTACTACAGGTCATGCAGATGCAGCATTGGCAGCATCGCTGTTTCATTATAAGGAATTGGAAATAATGGATTTGAAGCATTATCTTGATGAAAAAGGAGTGTCTGTGAGAATCTGATAATTTTAGGTTATACAGCAGAAAAATCATGAAGTATTATTTTATTATTAATCCTAAAAGTGGAAAAATAGATAAGAGCCGAATTGAAAAAAACATAAGGGAAGCCTGTATTGTAAGGGAAATTCCTTATGAAATTATATACACATCAAGGAAAGGCGAGGCAAAGAAAATGGCATCTCAGATTCCTGACGAAGAGTGTGTAATTTTTTCAGTTGGTGGTGACGGAAGTCTTAACGAGGTTTTAAACGGTATTGTAGGCTCAAAAAATAAAATTCTTGGGAATATACCTACAGGTAGTGGAAATGATTTTGATAAGACATTAAGAAATTTTGAGTCAGGAATTCATTACATTGATTTAGGCAAAATTAACAGCCATTATTTTATCAATTTAGCATGTGTGGGACTGGATGCAGATGTGGCAAATAATGTGTCAGTAATTCGGAATAAAAAGTGGGTTCCGGTAAGTCAGAGATATAATGTAAGTCTTGTATACACTTATTTTAAGTACAAATTTAAGAAACTTACGATATCAATGGGTGAAACAACGGTAAGTAATTATTGCACTATTTTTGCTGTGTGCAACGGACAATATTATGGCGGAGGTTTTAGAATTGCTCCTCATGCCATATTAGATGATGGAATGTTTGATATTTATGTTGTGGAAAAAATGTCTAAGATTAAAATATTGCCTGTGCTTTTAAAATTAATCCGGGGAAAACATGAAAATGACAAGGCTATTAAGAAATATAAAGATTCAAAGATTACGGTAGATTGTGAGGAACCTTACACATTTAATGTGGATGGGGAAATGCTTACTTCAAAACATTTTGAATTGGAAATAGATAAAAGGGCAGTACAGGTTTTTAATGACAGATTGTTTATTAACGAAATTTTGGAAAAATAGGTATTAAAAATTGTTTTGGTCAGATACAAAGATAAGCATTAAAATTCCGGAAATCTGACATGAAAATGGAAAAATTGTTTTGAAATTAGATATAAGGAGATAGAAATATGGGAATGATTACTAATGACTGGGTAGAACCCTTATCTACGGAATTTAGAAAGCCATATTATAAAGATTTATATAATTTCGTAAGGGACGAATATAGTAAGACAATAGTATACCCACCGGCGGATGATATTTTTAACGCATTTCATTTCACACCACTTAAGGATGTGAAAGTTTTACTGTTGGGGCAGGATCCGTATCATAATGTTAATCAGGCCCATGGTTTGTCTTTTTCAGTATTGCCGGGAAATGACATTCCTCCATCACTTGTAAATATTTATAAGGAATTGCATGATGACTTGGGATGTTATATCCCTAATAACGGATATTTAAAAAAATGGGCTGACCAGGGTGTTTTGCTGTTAAACACTGTTTTAACTGTCAGGGCACATCAGGCAAATTCCCATCAGGGACATGGCTGGGAAATGTTTACAGATGCAGTTATACAGGCTGTAAATGCACAGGACAGACCTATTGTATATTTTCTGTGGGGAACACCTGCAAGACGTAAGAAGGCAATGCTTACCAATCCTAAGCATTTAATTTTAGAAGCACCACATCCAAGTCCGTTGTCTGCATATCGTGGATTCTTTGGATGCAAACACTTTAGCAAGGCAAATGAATTTTTGGTAGCCAATGGGGTGGAGCCGATAGACTGGCAGATTGAGAATATATAGGGAATGATATATTAATTATGAAAATAATGAGTTTGAGTATTGGAAATACAAAATTGTAGAGAAGTTAGTTATAAATAAATATAATTATAAGTAAAAAGCAGATTGTTCTATGTGTAATAGAAAAATCTGCTTTTTTATGCGATTTGCTTTGTTACAAGCCGAAAAAGAGACAATTTGCGCTAGAATGTTGCAGAGAAATCACTAATTCCACAGCCAAAAAATTTAAAAAACATCAAAATCCACAGCTATAAGATTAAAAACATCAAACATATATTCACAAAATCGTGCTCACCCAAAAAACATTCCTACCGGAACTTACTTAACTTTGCCTTTTTCCATTTCTTCCTGGTTTTTTAAGCGCTTGTTAGCTGTAGCAAGCATTAACTTGATTCGGTTAAGCTGGTTTACTTCGCTGGCACCAGGGTCATAATCCACAGCTACAATATTAGCATCAGGATTCATGGCTCGAAGCTTTTTAATAACACCTTTACCTACAATATGGTTTGGCAGGCAGGCAAATGGCTGGGTACAAATAATATTAGGTACACCATCATGAATAAGGTGAAGCATTTCACCTGTCAGGAACCAACCTTCACCGGTTTGGTTACCAATGGAAACAACCTTTTCTGCCATTTCACTCATTTCCCAAATATCAGAAGTAGGAGTGAAATGCTTACTCTTAATAAGCGCCTTCTTGGCAGAGCCTCTCATCCATTCAAGAGCTTTAATACCTAAATTATTAATGTAAACAGATTTTTTGCTAAAGCCTAACTTTTCATACTTAAATGTAGCATTTCTAAATCCGTAAAGGAAGAAATCCACAAGGTCAGGCATAACAGCCTCAGCACCTTCAGCTTCAAGTAAGTTAACCAAATCATTGTTGGCAGTAGGAGAGAACTTAACTAAAATTTCACCTACAATACCAACTCTTGGCTTTTTGATATCCATGACAGGTATGGCATCAAATTCCTCAACAATTTTCTTCATATTCTTGCGGAAACGAAGAATGCCAAAATGTTTATCGGATAATTCTTTACATAATTTATATTCCCATTTTTTATGAAGGGCGTCAGTTTCACCTGCGTTTACTTCATATGGACGGGTGCGATATACAACTCTCATAAACAAATCACCATACATGGCAGCTTCAACTGCTTTTACGGCAAAGAGAGGAGTAATCTTAAAGCCACTGTTAGTTTCAATTCCCGTAAAGCTTAAGGACAAAACAGGAATATGCCCCATGCCGGCTTTTTCCAATGCACGCCTAATGAAACCAATATAGTTTGTAGCACGACAGCCACCACCGGTCTGGGTGATAATAACCGCTGTCTTATTCAAATCATATTTACCTGAAAGCAACGCTTCCATAATCTGTCCAACAACAATAAGTGAAGGATAGCAGGCATCATTATTAACATATTTAAGTCCTACATCAATACAGGACTTGTTACTTGGCATTACTTCAAAATTGTATCCACATGAATTAAGGGCGGATTCAAGCATTTTGAAGTGAATAGGACTCATCTGAGGACAAAGAATAGTATATTTGTCATCATACATCTGCTTTGTAAATTCAACCTTGTTAATTGATGAAGGCTGAATTGTTCTCTCAAAATGATTTTCATTGCGAACTCTTATAGCAGCAAGAAGAGAACGGATTCTGATTCTTGCAGCACCTAGATTGTTTACTTCGTCAATTTTTAAAACAGTATATATTTTTCCTGACTTAGTCAATATGTCACTGACACAGTCAGTAGTTACAGCATCAAGACCACATCCGAAACTGTTAAGCTGAACTAAATCCAAATCATCACGGGTCTTAACATAGTTGGCAGCTTTGTAAAGTCTTGAATGATACATCCACTGGTCAGATACGATTAAAGGTCTTTCCACATCAGCTAAATGTGAAATGGAATCCTCAGTTAAAACTGCAAGGCCATAGGAATTAATCATTTCAGGAATACCATGGTTGATTTCCGGGTCGATGTGATATGGACGACCGGCAAGAACAATGCCACGTTTGCCTGTTTCTTCCATATACTTTAATGTTTCTTCACCCTTTTTAGCCATATCAGATCTAGAAGCAAGTAATTCTTCCCATGCCAGATGAGCAGCATTCTTAATATCTGCCTCACTAATGCCAAATGCCTTGGTAAATTCCTCAACTAATCGTGAAGTGATGGTATCCTCATTAGTCAGTGCCATAAAAGGATTCATAAAATTAATGTCAGGGTCATTTAATTCCTCAACATTATTTTTTATATTTTCTGCATAGGATGTAACAATTGGACAATTGTAATGATTGTTGGCATCAGGAGTTTCATTTCTCTCGTACGGAATACAAGGATAGAAAATAAATTTAGCTCCGTTTTGAAGCAACCATGCAATATGACCATGAGCAAGTTTCGCCGGATAACACTCTGATTCACTAGGAATGGATTCAATTCCCATTTCATAAATCTTATGGGATGAAACAGGTGAAAGCATAACACTAAATCCTAAATTTTTGAAGAATGTTGCCCAAAATGGAAAATTCTCATACATATTTAAAACACGTGGAATACCAACTACACCCCGTGGAGCCTTGTCAGCATCAAGAGGTTCGTAATCAAATATTCTGTGCATCTTATATTCAAAAAGGTTAGGAATGTTTTCCTTGTTTTTCTGACCGCCGATACCCTTTTCACATCTGTTACCACTTATGAAACGACGACCGTCGGAAAACTTATTAATTGTTAAAAGACATGAATTGGTACAACCTTTACATCTCGTCATGGAAGTTTCATAAGAAAAAGCTTCAAGCTGTGACAAATTGAGCATGGTTGTTTCTTCACCTTTGTAACGTTCTCTTGCAATAAGGGCAGCACCGAAAGCACCCATAATACCTGCAATATCAGGTCTGATAGCCTTACAGTCAGCAACCTTCTCAAAAGCTCTAAGGACGGCATTATTGTAGAAAGTACCACCCTGAACTACGATTTTACGTCCCAGGTCTTTAGCATCAGTAATTTTAATAACCTTATACAAGGCATTTTTTATTACGGAATAAGCAAGCCCTGCTGAAATATCGGCAACACTGGCACCTTCCTTTTGGGCCTGCTTAACATTTGAATTCATAAATACGGTACATCTCGTTCCCAAATCAGTAGGATTAGAAGCAAACAAGGCTTCCTTTGCAAAATCCTGTACACTGTAATTTAATGACTTGGCAAAGGTTTCAATGAAAGAACCGCAGCCTGATGAGCAGGCTTCATTTAACTGAACGCTGTCAACAGAATTATTCTTTATTTTGATACATTTCATATCCTGACCGCCAATATCTAAAATGCAGTCAACCTGTGGCTCAAAAAATGCCGCAGCATAATAATGGGCAACAGTTTCAACCTCACCTTCATCTAAAAGCAGTGCAGCCTTAATTAAAGCCTCACCATAACCTGTAGAACATGAGCGGACAATCTTAGCATCGGCAGGAAGACTTTTATAAATATCTTTTACTGCCTCAATAATGGTTGCCAAAGGATTTCCATTGTTGCCACTGTAATATGAGTACAGTAAAGTACCATCTTCACCGACTAAGGCAGCTTTGGTTGTAGTAGAACCTGAATCGATTCCTAAGTAACAATTGCCTGTATATGTAGCAAGGTTACCTTTCTTTACAGTAGCTTTATTATGTCTTTCTATAAATTTATTGTATTCATTTTCGTTGTTAAAAAGAGGGTCTAAACGCTTGATCTCCATAGACATCCGGACACCCTTTGAAAGCTGCTCATACAAATCAGAAATATTAATTCTTACATTTGGATTGTGATTAAGGGCAGCACCTGTAGCAGCAAAAAGATGCGAATGCTGTGGTGCCACAATATGTTCATCATCAAGTTTCAGAGTTCTGATAAATGCATTTCTAAGCTCCGGCAGGAAATGTAATGGACCACCTAAAAATGCAACGGTTCCTCTAATTGGTTTTCCGCATGCAAGACCGGAAATAGTCTGATTAACAACGGCCTGAAAAATAGAAGCTGCCAGGTCTTCCTTTGTGGCACCTTCGTTAATAAGAGGCTGAATATCTGTTTTGGCAAAAACACCACATCTTGCAGCAATAGGATATATAGCCTGATAATTTTTTGCGTATTCATTTAAACCTGAGGCATCAGTTTGTAAAAGAGAAGCCATCTGGTCAATAAAAGAACCTGTACCACCGGCACAGATACCATTCATTCGCTGCTCAATACCATTAGTGAAATATATAATTTTGGCATCCTCGCCACCTAACTCAATGGCAACATCAGTTTGAGGTGCATAATCCTCAAGGGCAGAAGCAACTGCCACAACCTCCTGAACAAATGGAACCTTAAGATGGTTAGACAAAGCAAGACCACCGGAGCCTGTAATCATAGGGGCAAGTTCCACATTTCCTAATTGTGACTGTGCTTTCTTTAACAGTGAAGCAAGGGTTTCCTGAATATTAGCATAATGTCTTTCATAATCTGAAAACACCATATTTTTATTCTGGTCTAATATGGCAATTTTAACTGTAGTAGAGCCAATATCAATACCCAGAGTGTAATAATTATTATCCATTTAATCCTCCAATTAATTCATATAAAAATGCCTAAATAAGACATAAATAGTCTAAAATATTGAAAATAATTCTCAAAACGACTTCCTATTATAATATAAATACATGAAAAAAACAACTAAACTATATTATGTGGGTGAGTATAAATAATGAATTTTTGGTGAAATGTATAAAATATATTAATACAAAGTATAAAGTAGTTTGACAAACACAGGTGTAGAATTTATACTGTAATTTGGATTATAGAAAAGATTAACATATTAGACAGGAGCATTTTATATGGCATCAAATTTTGAGAGAAAATATGGAAAATATGCAATAAAAAATTTGTCAGTATATTTGATTGTGGCCTATATCATCGGGTATATGTTACAGATAATAAGCCCGGAAATATCGGCATTTCTGGCATTTAATCCCTACTGGATATTCAGGGGACAGGTGTGGAGAATATTCACATGGATTTTAATGCCACCGGAACAGCTTTCCATATTTACAATTATCATGCTTTTACTGTATTACCAGTTAGGTCAGGGGTTAGAAAGAGCATGGGGAACTTACAGATACAATGTATTTATTTTTTCGGGATTTATATTTACCATATTAGGTGCTTTGGTATTATATGGAATTTTAATGGGAGTGGTATATTTTGGCATACTTCCAACATCTGCGTTTAGTGAAATGACAGCTTATGGAATATCAGATTATACCTACTATTTTGGAGCAGTGTTTGGAAGCTGCGTAAGCACTTATTATGTTAATATGTCAATTTTTCTGGCATTTGCGGCAACATATCCGGAGGAGCAGTTGCTATTGTATTTTATTATCCCAATAAAGATTAAATGGATGGGGTATTTATATGGAGCCTTTCTTTTAGTTGATATTTTTGATGCATTTAAGAATAATACAACAGTTGTGGCAATAGTTATTACGGTACTAATTGTTGTATCACTTCTTAACTTCTTGATTTACTGGTTAAGAACACGAAATAAAAGCAGGTTTAATCCTAAACAGGTAAAAAGAAGACATGAATACAGGCAGTCGGTACGTCAGGCAAGACCTGTAAAGCATGAAAATGGAGCACTTCATAAGTGCTATATATGTGGAAGAACAGAGTTAGATGACCCTAATCTTACTTTTAGATATTGTTCAAAGTGCAGTGGAAATAAGGAATATTGTCAGGATCATCTTTTTACTCACGAACATAAATAAAGGGAAGGAATAAAATGCAGGAAAATTTTAGTAGAAGCGCCGGAATTTTAATGCCGGTTAGCAGTTTACCGTCACCGTACGGTATAGGAACCTTTGGAAAAAGTGCATACGAATTTGTGGATAATCTTGTAATGGCAAGACAGAAATACTGGCAGGTATTGCCTCTTGGTCCTACAAGCTATGGGGACAGTCCTTATGCATCGTTTTCGGCATTTGCCGGAAATCCTTATTTTATCGATCTTGATATGCTTATTGAAGAGGAACTTTTAACAAGAGAATACGTTGAAAGTTTCAGATGGAATATGGAAGAACAGTATGTAGATTATGGAATGATGTATAATTCAAGATTTACTGTTTTAAAAGAGGCATATCATAACAGCAAGCATTTGGGAACAGAGGAATATCAGGACTTCTTAGAAGAAAATGAGTTCTGGCTTGATGGATATTGTCTATATTGTGCATGTAAAAAGAAATTCAATTACATGGCATGGCAAAGCTGGGATGATGATATTAAATTCAGAAAAGAAAAGGCTTTACAGCTATATAAAGAGGAATTAGCTGAAGAAATAGATTACTACAGATTTATTCAGTTTATGTTTTATAAGCAGTGGAATAAGTTAAAAGAATATGCCAACGAAAAGGGAATTGAAATTATTGGAGATATCCCTATTTATGTGGCAATGGATTCTGCTGATGTGTGGCAGAATCCGGAAGTATTCCAGTTAGACGAAGATTTAGAACCAAAGAAAGTGGCAGGGGTTCCACCTGATGCTTTTTCTGAGACAGGTCAAAGATGGGGAAATCCTCTTTATGACTGGGATAAAATCAAAAAAGATGACTTTAGCTGGTGGCGAAAGAGAATGGAACATTCAGCAAATCTTTATGATGTTATCCGTATTGACCATTTTATAGGAACGGTTAAGTATTATGCCATTCCTGCTGAGGATAATGACGCAAGAAACGGTAAGTGGTGTAAGGGACCGGGAATGGATTTAATTAAGGCAATCGATGAATCCATTAACGGTAAAAGCATAATTGCAGAAGACTTAGGCGTTAAAATGCCTGAGGTTGTGGAAGTGCTGGAAAAGTCAGGGTATCCGGGAATGAAGGTACTGGAATTTGCCTTTGACGGAGATAGAAAAAATGACCATCTTCCTTATAACTGGATTCCAAATGTTGTGGCATATGGAGGAACCCATGACAATGATACTTTGGTTGGGTATTTTTCAGGAATGCAGCACTGGGAATTAGGCTACATAAGGGAATATATGGAATGCAGAAACGGAAGTATAGAAGATTTAGTTGACAAAGTTTTTAAAACAGCATATGAAAGTGTCGCAAATCTTGTTATATTCCAGATGCAGGACGTACTTAAGGTAGGTCATATTGGCAGAATGAATCTGCCGTCATCTATGGGGACAAATTGGAGATGGAGAATGTTAAATGGACAATTTAGCCATGATAAAATCGAAAGATTAAGATACTTATGCGATATTTATGGCAGATAAATAAACACAAAAAAAGATACCAGGAGGACTGAAAATGACTAAAAAACCATTTATTACACTTGAACAGGTACAGGAAATTGTAAAAAAATATCCTACACCATTTCATATTTATGACGAAAAAGGATTTGTCGACAATGCAAAGAAAGTATATGAGGCTTTTTCATGGAATAAGGGCTTTAGAGAGTATTTTGCAGTAAAGGCAACCCCTAATCCTTTTATCATAAAGAAGTTAGCAGAAGTTGGCTGTGGAGTTGACTGCTCATCATATACAGAATTAATGATAGCAGACAAGTTAGGACTTAGAAATGACGAAATCATGTTTTCATCTAATGAAACACCGGAAGGGGAATTTGCTTACTGCAACAGCCTTGGGGGAATTATTAATTTAGATGATATAACAATGATAGATTTTATGGAAAAGGAATGTGGTATTCCGGAAACTGTAAGCTGCAGATTCAATCCGGGTGGAGTTTTTGAAGTATGCAACGGCATTATGGATAATCCGGGAGAGTCAAAATATGGAATGACCTTAGACCAGATTACAGAGGCATTTAAGATTTTAAAGGCAAAGGGTGTAAAGAATTTTGGTATTCATGCATTTTTAGCCAGTAATACAGTAACAAATGAATATTATCCAATGCTTGCCAAAACAATATTTGAGTTGGCAGTTACTCTTAAAAAAGAAACAGGAGCAAATATTAAGTTTATTAACCTTTCAGGTGGCGTTGGTATACCATATAAGCCGGATCAGAAGCCAAATGATATTATGGCTATTGGAGAAGGTGTCAGAAAAGTATATGAAGAAATCCTTACACCGGAAGGTATGGATGATGTGGCAATATACACTGAAATGGGACGTTTTATGATGGGACCATATGGTGCTTTGGTAACAAAGGCAATTCACGAAAAGCATATCTACAAGGAATATATTGGGGTAGATGCATGTGCTGCAAACCTTATGAGACCGGCAATGTATGGGGCATATCACCATGTAACGGTTTTAGGAAAAGAAGATGCACCATGCGACCATGTATATGATGTTGTAGGTTCGCTTTGTGAAAATAACGATAAATTTGCAGTGGACAGAAAACTTCCAAAAATTGATATGGGAGATTATATATACATCCACGACACAGGGGCTCACGGATTTGCTATGGGGTATAATTACAACGGCAGATTACGTTCAGCTGAATTGCTGTTAAAGGAAGACGGCAGTGTTGAAATGATCAGAAGAGCAGAAACACCTAAAGATTACTTTGCAACCTTTGATTTCTGCGATATTATGAAATAAAAATAGTAAAGAGCAGGCTTTTATGAAGAAGATAGTTGGAGATTTATTAAAAAACAGAAACGTAGAAAGCGGTCTTAAGGAATATTATGGTAAATTTATGGAAATAAATAATAAATATGCCTTTATAAGACTTGCCATGAATTATTATACTTATTACGTTGTGAAACAGGAAAGCGACGGAATAATGGATGCAGATTATGATTCTTATTTAAAAAAAGTAAACTGTATCATAGAAAAATGCACCAAAGATAACAACGAAAACGTGACGGAAGACATTGATACGTTAAATGAAATCAGAGATGAAATCATTGGAAAAGTAAAAGATGTTACCTGTTATGTGGATATGTATAATATATACGAGCATGCTATTAACCGTGTTGAATACAGGTTTAGGGATGATGAGCTTCCTGATGGCTATTCTGATGAAAATTATACAAGAAAACTTATGCAGTATATACTTGAAGATGAAGATAACATGATGGTCAATAGCAAAATAAAAGATGTTGTAGGTCAGCTTCCTTTAAAACTAACTAAAAGTAAGTTTTATGATATGCTTTCAAACGGTTTGTCTATATACAATGGAAGTACAAAAGATAGCGTGGATGATTTTCTGTATATGATAAAAAGTTCCTCAATGCTTGAAAAAACAGCATCCATGGAGGAAAGCTATCCATATTTGGCAGAAGCCTTTAAACAGTTAAAGGACATACACTTTAAGGAAATTACAAATGAGCAGTACGAAGAGGCAAAGGATGTTCTTTCAGAAATTGCCGCATATATTGATGAACAGATGGACGGGGCAATGATGATACAGGAGATTCTTAACGATTTGCTTTTAGTGCTGTATACCAATGAGTTTTGCGTAAATGACAATATAGTAAAAGGCTGCGTGGAAATAATAAAGGATACCAACCTTTTATTTATGAACAAATTCAGTCCGAAAACATTAGAAGAAATAGAGGATATGTTTGTTATGTTAGAAGGGGAGCAGGAAAAGATTTATCCGTTGCTTGCTTCTTATGATATAACAGACCAGATAAAGGAGAGTTTTTCGGAAACCATTTCTCAGCTACAGCTTGACGAGGTTTATGAGGTTGTGTATAGACTTCCAAAATTAAATTCTGACAGTATGTTTGTGGAGATGGAGAAAGAACCGGATAATTCTGTTGCTGATGAAGATTACATTGAAACTAAGAAAAAGGAGTTATGTGATGAGTACGCTAAGTTATTTAAGGATAACGAAAAGGCAGTAAACAGAGCGGTTTTGTCCGCTGCAATATCTGAACTTCCAATATTCTTTAATAATATAAGTGAACTTCAGGATTTTATTTACAATACACTAGTAACATGTAACGATAAGGCTGAAAAGCTGGCGTGTATAGAAATTTTAAATGGTATAATGCAGGCTTAGCTTTAAGGTTGTAGCAGGAGTGGTATATGAGATGGTACGAAGATTTATATGTAGGATATAATCTTTTGGATAAAAAAAGACAGGTTATAAGAAAAATAAAAAATGGAAAACCTCAATTAAATAAGTACGTTATCACTTTGCCACAAAATGACTACGATACATTGGAAATATACCCGTCAAATATTTTAAATCAGAAGTGGTATCGGGATTCAGACATGGTAGTTGTGGGAATAACTGAAGGCATGGAAGAGGCAATGGATATGATACAGCTGATTATAATGGATTGCCTTAATGATACGGGAGAAGTTAAAGTTAAGAAATATATAATGAGCAAAATGGAAGCAGGGGAAGCATAGCCTATGGTACATATTTTGTTTTTGATTTTAAAAATAATAGGTATAGTATTGTTGGTTCTACTTACTCTTGCCTTTCTTATATTGCTATTTCCCATTAGTTACAGGGCAAAGGCTGATTTAAATGAAAAGTCATATAATGCTACAGTTAAGGCGTTCTGGCTGTTTGGTATAGTACATTTTGGATTTGTAATAAATAATACCGGGAAAAAATATTGTTTAAGAATTTTAGGAATTCCTGTAAAAAGGTATTCTGAAAAAGAAAAGCATTCAAAAAAATCAGAAGATGATTTTAAGTATAATGTAAAGAAGGAAACTGCTGAGAACACCGTAAGTAAGGATGAATTGCAAACTCCGGTAAAAACGGAAGGCAGGCAGGGGAATGCAGATAATAAAGACAAGCCCGATATTATTAATATAAATATACAGGAAGAAGATGTATCTGAAAAACAGAAAGATGCAACTTTAAAAAAGCCTAAGGACAAAACTAAGAAAAAAATTAAAATATCTGAAATAATTACGAAAATTAAAGATAAAATAAAGGATATATACAATAGAATAAAAGAAGGTTTTCAAAATTTAGATAATTTAAAGAAAAAGGTGGCAAGATACAAGAAAATTCTTACTGCAAACAGAACAAAAGAGGCATACAGATTTGCAAAAAAATATGTTTTAAAGATATTAAAACATATACGACCTAAAAAAGTCAGAGGCAATTTAAAAATCGGATTTGAGTATCCCGATGAAACAGGAAAAGCCATTGGATACATTGCCGTGATATTTGGTATGTTTAACATTAATCCAAAGCATTTTAGAATAAACGCTGATTTTGAAAATAAGGTAATGGAAGGCAACATCAAGGCGAAAGGTACAGTTACGGTGGGCATTGCCGGATATTATATCTTAAGATTATATTGGAACAAGAAACTTAGAAGTGTAATAAGAAAATTAAGCTAAAGGAGGCAGCATATGGCAGATAATAAAAAAAGTACAGATGACTTATTAAAGGCAATGGAACAGTTTATTACTACAAAGTCTGTGGTAGGAGAACCTATAGTGGTAGGTGAAACCATTATTTTACCAATGGCAGATGTATCTTTTGGAATGGGAATCGGTACTTTTTCAAAGGGTGACAACGGGACAGGAGGTGTAGGAGGAAAAATTACTCCTAGTGCCGTTCTTATTATTAAAGATGGTTCATCAAAGCTTATTAGCGTAAAAGACAATGATGGAATTTCAAGAATTATTGATATGGTGCCTGATATTGTAAATAAGTTTACATCAAAAAATGATGACGATTATGATGAAGATGAGAATATAAACGATTAATAAATTATTACCGAAAGATAGGGCAAAATCCTGATTTGGTGGTAAAAAAACGCAATAAATGCATAAAATATATCATAAGCAATAAGGATAGGAAAAAAGATGCATAAGTTATGTGGTTTTGCTTTATTCTGGTTAGCAGTGGGAATGACATTATCGTTATTAATAGAAAGTACATTTTTTGTGGTTTGCATAATAATTATATGCCTTATAGCAGGTTTTAATTTGTTTTGCTGCAAACCCTGATAAGGAGAAATAAGTGAATATAGCAGATTTATTTAAGAAAAAAACAGTATTTTCCTTTGAGGTTTTTCCACCAAAGAAGGAAAGTGGTGTAGAAACAATTTATAAGACACTTGAGGAATTGAAACAGTTAAATCCTGATTTTATTAGTGTAACTTATGGTGCCAGAGGAGTAGGTGTTGCAAATGCAACAACGGTAGACCTGTGTTCTAAAATAAAGAACGAATACGGTATTGAAACTATTGCTCATTTAACATGTCTTTATAACACAAAGGAAGACATTGACAGTATACTTGAAGAATTAAAGGAAAAAGGAATAGACAACATTCTTGCTTTAAGAGGAGATGTTAATCCTAATTTTGAATTAAAGCATGATTTTAGGTATGCATCAGAACTTACTGAGTATATTATGTCAAAAAATATGGGCTTTAATGTTTCAGGAGGATGCTATCCGGAGGTACATCAGGAAGCAGAAAGCATGATTGCTGACATAAAAAATCTTAAGAAAAAGATTGACGCAGGTACAGACCATCTTATTTCTCAGTTATTCTTTGATAACAATGCTTTTTATGACTTTATTGAGAAAGTAAGAATAGCAGGGATTGATGTTCCTATTGAGGCAGGAATAATGCCTGTAACCAACAAGAAACAGATAGAAAGAATGGTTTCCATGTGTGGTGCAAGTATCCCGGCAAAGCTTTCAAAGGTGTTACAGCGTTTTGGTGATAATCCGGAAGCCATGAGAGATGCAGGTATTTCATATGCCATTGACCAGATAATTGATTTAGTAGCCAATGGTGTTGAGGGTATTCACATTTACACTATGAATGATCCTTATATTGCAGGAAAAATAACAAAAAGTGTTGAAAGTATCATAAAAAACTAATAGATAAACAGGTTGGCATTATGGTAAATAATAACAGAAACGTTATAATTGAAGACATTAATTTCGATGAAGCTCTTAGATATATGGGATATGGGAATCAGATTCCCGATGACACAACAAAAGAGCTTCTTTTGTTGTGTGCAAAACAATTAAAAGAGGCTATGGAGCCTAAGTTTACATATAAGGTGTTTGATTTGGTTGACGGTCAGATACCTAACAGTGAGTTTAAATTAGAGGGTAAGGCAATTGCTAATCATCTTGAAAACTGCGAAAAAGTGGTGTTTATGTGTGCAACCTTGTCGGGAAATGTTGATTTGCTAATTAGAAAAAAACAGATTACAGGTATGACGGAGGCAATCATAACAGATAGTCTGGCTTCTGCCGTTATTGAACAAGTATGTGATAAGGCGGAGGAGGTTATATTAAAGGATTTTAAGGACTATGAGCATACATGGAGATTTGGATTGGGATATGATGATTTTCCTCTAGAGGGTCAGAAAAAGTTTCTGGAAATTTTAGATGCCTCAAAGCGTGTGGGGGTTTGTGTAAACAGCAGTATGATGCTTACTCCTACTAAGTCCGTAACCTGCGTTATAGGTTTAGGACACAATCTTAAGGTTTCCAGTCAAAAGAGCTGTGATACATGTAATTTTAGAGAAAAATGTCAATTTAGAAAGGAAGGAAAAAGCTGTGGCAGGTAATAGTATTTTTGAGAGAGATTATGTACTTTTAGATGGAGCAATGGGAACAATGCTTCAAAAGAAAGGTATGGAAGTGGGAACAGTTCCTGAAACCCTGAATATATTAAAGCCGGAGTGGATTGTGGATATTCATAAAAGCTATATTGAAGCAGGTGCTGATATAGTATATGCCAACACATTTGGTGCTAACAGATACAAAATGGAAAATACCGGTTATTCCGTAAAGGAATTAATTAGTGCTGCAATTAAAAATGCAAAGGAAGCAGCAAAAGGTACAGATACATTAGTTGCCCTTGATTTAGGTCCTATAGGTCAACTTCTTGAACCTACAGGAAGCCTTACTTTTGAAGAGGCATATGATATTTTTAAGGAAGAAGTGGTAGCTGCTGAGGGAGCAGATGTTATTGTAATAGAAACAATGACTGATTTGCTAGAAACAAAGGCTGCCGTTCTTGCCGCAAAGGAAAATTCTAGCCTTCCTGTAATGACTACAATGACATTTGAAGAAAATAAGCGTACATTTACGGGATGTTCCGTATCTGCCATGTGTCTCACATTGCAGGGACTTGGGGTAGATGCATTAGGTGTCAACTGTTCATTAGGACCAAAAGACTTGCTTCCTATAGTTGAGGAAATATCCAAGTGGACATACCTTCCTATTGTGGTAAAGGCTAATGCAGGATTGCCTGACCCGGTCACTAATACATACAATGTATCGGCAGATGAATTTGCAACTATCTGTAAGGAAATGCTTAAGTTTGGTGCAAAGGTTATGGGTGGATGCTGTGGTACAACTCCGGAATATGTTGCAAGATTAAAGGAAATGCTTGAAGAATCAAAGAAAAACGGCGATTTTAAGAAAAATGATTACAGTGGAGAAATGGCTGTATGTTCACCTCTTAAAACCGTTGTAGTAAATCAGCCTAGAATTGTTGGGGAAAGAATTAATCCAACAGGAAAGAAACGCTTTAAGCAGGCGCTTATTGAAAATGACATGGATTATATTTTAGGACAGGCTATAGAACAGATAGAAGGGGGAGCAGATATATTAGATGTAAATGTTGGTCTGCCTCAAATTGACGAAAGAGAAATGATGATTAAAACCATTAAAGCTCTTCAGTCAATTGTAGACGTGCCATTGCAGATAGACTCCACCAAGTCGGAAGTTTTAGAGGCGGCTCTTCGTGTGTACAATGGGAAGCCTATAGTCAATTCCGTTAATGGAGAGGATGCAGTTCTTGATAAAATACTTCCTGTAGTTGCCAAATACGGTGCTGCTGTTATTGGTCTTACATTAGACGAAAACGGCATACCGGATAGTGCAGAAGGAAGAGTAAAAATTGCCGAAAAAATTATGAACAGGGCAATGGAATACGGAATCAGAAAAGAAAATATTATAATTGACTGCCTTACTCTTACGGTTTCTGCTGAACAGAAGGCTGCTCAGGAAACTCTTAAGGCACTTAATATTGTAAAAAATAAATTGGGACTTAAAACAGTTCTTGGAGTATCAAATATTTCCTTTGGACTTCCTAACAGGGAAATTGTAAATAAAACATTTCTTACAATGGCACTTCACAGTGGTTTGGATTTACCTATTATTAATCCTAATGTTTCATCTATGGTGTGGGCTGTTAAAACATATAAGGTATTAGCGGCAATAGATGAAAATGCAATGGATTTTATAGAGTATTCTAACAATAATCCCATAGAGGTAGCTGTTAAAAAAGATGCTACAGAAACAAAAACGGTAAAAAGTGCAGGAGCAGTATCTCTTGGAAGCAAAGAGGCAGATATGCTTCTTCATGCAATGGAAACAGGAATGAAAAATGACGGAAGAAGTATAACTAAGGATTTGTTAAACAACACAGATGCCATGGTGATAATTAACGAAATGCTTATTCCGGCACTGGATGTGGTGGGAGATAAATTTGAAAAAGGCACAATATTCCTTCCACAGCTTATTTTGGCGGCAGATGTGGCTAAGGAATGCTTCGAGGAAATCAAGTATTATCTGGCAAATAACGGTGAGGTATCTGAAAGTAAGGGTAAAATAATAGTAGCTACAGTAAAGGGTGACATACATGATATTGGGAAAAATATTGTTAAGGTTATACTGGAAAATTATGGCTTTGATGTTATTGATTTAGGCCGTGATGTAGACCCTATGGCTATAGTTAATTCAGCTATAGAAAATGATGTTCATCTGGTAGGTTTGTCAGCTCTTATGACAACAACCCTTGGCTCAATGGAAGAAACCATTAAGCTTTTACGTGAAAATAATGTAGAATGCAAGGTTATGGTAGGCGGTGCTGTTTTAACAGCAGATTATGCTATGCAGATAGGGGCAGATTACTATGCAAAGGATGCAAAAATGAGCGCAGATATTGCTAAGGAAGTTTTGTGTGATTAAAGTTTGAAAAAAACGATTTTACAACAGTATAAACGTTAAGTTGTATTTGACATTATGCCAATAAAATAATACAATTTCAGTATATGGTTCGTTAAACGTTAAACGCAGAATTGATAAATAAATAGTGAAGGGAGAAACAAATGATGAAAGGGAAGATAAGAAAAATACTTAGCTTACTTATGGCTTTTACTATGGTTATGAATTTGAATTTGGTAACCGATTATTCAGTAAAGGCTGCTGTCGATTATGATGTTGTTATAACTAAAGTTGGCATTTATCAGAAAGATGGCGCTACAAAGGTATATGCTGACTACAAAAATGTGGGAGCAGCAAGTGTTGGAAGTGACTTTAATATGTCATTTTATGTTAATAGGGAAAGCATAGGAACTGAAAAGATTGCGGCAGGTTTAGGCGCAGGAAAAACAGCAAGGGTTGAATACACAGTAAGTGGTTCATATAGTGGCAAATGTTTAGTTACGGCCATTGCTGATATAAACGATGGAAATACATCCAATAATAACCGTACATCTCAAAGAGACGTAAATAGTGCAGAACCTGTTACAGAGCCGGAAACAGCGGAACCGGAGACAACAACAGTAGCACCGACTACACCGGAAACTACAACTGAAGCTCCGACTACGAAACCAATATCTGATCATGTTAAAATTACGGGAATAATATATTCTCCTGAAAATCCAAAGGTAGGAGATACTGTAAAGATTACAGTAACAGCTAAAAATGAAGGTGACCAGATGGTTATGAATAAGCATGTTGCTGTGAAGATTGGCAATCAGACACTAAAGGGAACTATCACAATCCCTGCAGGAGAGACAGGCTCGGTGACAGTGAATGAATGGAAGCCTACAGAGGCAGGTGTTTTTACAGCAGATGCGTCTATTAAAATAGACGATAATAGTTCGGTTACAGGCCAGGTTAGCATTACGATAGCTGCAGCATCTACTGAAAACATGGAAGCTAAGGTAGTGGCTTTAGGCGGATTCCCAAGTGAAATATATGAGGGAGATGTAATTACATTTGTAACCTTAGTTCAGAACACAGGTAATGTAGTAATACCGGCAGGAACAAAGTACACAGTTAATATGGCTATAGATGGTTCATCATTCCAGACAATTACTTTGTCTCAGAATATTCCTGTAGGTGGATACGTTAAGATAGAAAGTAATTGGACAGCCACATTTGGTAAGCATTCCGTAAAATCAAGCATGGATGGTAGCGATAAAACCAAGAGCATATATGTTAAAAGAAAATACAATACTAGTTATACGTCCGTGACAGGTGGTGTAGATTTACTTATTACAGATATAGGATATTATAATAAAACCACAGGTGTTACAAATGGAACGATTAATGAGGGAGATTTAATTCAATTTATTGCAATAGGGGTTAATGCCGGTGATAGTGCATCTCCGTCAAATGTAAAATGTGGTGTTTCATTTAGCGTAAATGGAAGTACATATGCTAATGGTGGAACAACATGGGATGATAGTTGTCATGCTTCAATCGGAGCTGGTGAAACTCACGAATTTAAGACTTGTGGTGGTACAAGTTATAATGAATCAGGAACATTTATTGGAACAAGTGGAGACTTTAAAGGATACTTGTGGAAGGCTGCGAAAGGTGACAACACAATAGTTGGAACTATAGATGATGATAACAATAAAATTGCAGAAGTTAATGAAAATAATAATACTAAAACAATTAAAATTACAGTTCCATATGTTTTAGAAGAAGGCACAACAGACGCTGCTGATAATGTAAGTGTTGAAGCAGCAGATGTTAAACCGGGAGTTGTTACAGGGCTTACATGTACTAAGAGCAATGAGACAAAGGTAAGCTTATCATGGAATGCAGCTGACAATGCAACATCATATAATGTTTATAAAGGTAGTGAGTTAATAGGAACGACAACAGATTGCTCATATACATATACCGGAACATTCAATGTTGGAGATACTGCAAGTTACACAGTAAAGGCCGTAAGAGGAAGTGCTGTAGGTGACGGTGCAACCATTCAGGTAACAACTGAGGCTACAACATCAGAGGTTCAGGCATATGGAGTACCACAGACATTTGATGCATCAGGTGATGTTTCAATGACCGTTAATGATGAAAGTGTTGGGGTATTTAAAACAAGAGTTTATGAAGAAGATAAGAGAATAGGAACATACGCAAATAATAATCCGGTGACATTTGGTAATGTGGCAATATTTGATTATAAAGGAGATGCCAGTGTACGAATAAAGGTTAATCGCACAGATATAAATTCTGTAACAATAAGACCAACAAGAAAGGGATTATCAGCTGCACAGGAAACTAAGGATGGAGCGACATATATAACCATCAATATGAAGGAAGGGCAGCAGGGACAGTATAGCATTGAATTTAACGGTAGTTATAAAGGTGCAAACAGCATAATGCTTTTTGCACAGGATATTCTTAATAAACCGGATAATGTTTGGAAAACTATTAGCTCATATGAGAAAACAGATGACCTTGTTGTACCGGAAGGTAAAATTCTTTGGATTGAAGGTGGAGCTGTCTTAAACGGATATGTTCATTGTATGAATAATTCTAAGATAATAGGAAGAGGAATAATTACCCAAAATAACTGGGGCCCTTGGGGAGGCAATAACAGAAGAAATCCGGTAAGTGTTGGATATGAACCGGTTTATTATGATGGAAATACACCAAAGAATAACGGAAAAGGTGGAACAGAATTAGGAAGTAGCAATGTTCAGGTTATTGGTATTTCAATTCTTGACCCTACAGGATGGGCTGTAAATATAAGAAACAGCAATAATGTATTATTTAAAGACGTAAATGTGGTATCAGCAAGATCTAATGGTGATGGAATTACTATACAGTCATCGTATAACGTATTTTTAGATGGATGTTTTGTAAGATCATCTGATGACTCTATAGTTGTAAAGAATTATGATAATATTAATGCTCATGACATTAGAGTTGAAGATTGTACTGTATGGAATGACATAGCACAGTGTTTGGAAATCGGATATGAAACGGATATGGGTGGTGCCGGCAGTAGTAGGTGCGAAGCCGGATATAAAAATGAAGATGCAAAGATTTATAATGTCTTGTTTAAAAACATTGATGTTGTTCATAGATTCCATAAGGGAGTTGCAACTATTCATAATGGTGATAATATACCTATTTACCATATAGCGTATGATGGAGTATATGTTGATCATAAGGCAAAGGGAACTGATAATGGTGGAGATGGAAATGATATTGATATTGAAGCATATGCAGTAAACAGAAGTGATTTAAGTTGGACACATAACTGGCATGATGTATCGGGAAATACTATTAGTGATGTGTGGTACACCAATGTTAATGTTGAAGGGGGTAATGCAACTGTTGGTAATGTACAGATTACTGATGCTCATTGGGGTCAAACTATATCTGATGATTTCTTAAGTTGGAAAACACTGAATTTTAATTAACATATTTATTATAAGGATTACTTTAGAGTAATTGAAGTTTTAGAGGGGCTGGCATTGTCGGACCCTCTATAGCTTTATTAGCTATTATTTTTTTTGTATTTTCTTTATCAAACTAGATGATAGTATAAAAATCTTCATGAAGAACATTCAAACTATACTCTTAAAGTACCTCTTCACATATTTTTTCAAACTATGCTATCAAAAGAGTTGTCTTTTCAAAAATTATAGTTATATTAAAAGCGTAACAATACAATATGCATCATATGATAGTTACGTAAGAATACAAAAATGTATATAGTTTAAAACAGCCTAACAACAAAATATATGTAATACAATAAATGTAAGATGTAAATAAAAAACTGTGATGTGAGGATTGCAAGTGGATTCTAATTCTCGTTGCAAAACTTTTTTTAGAAAATACTTGCAATTTGTATCTGGTTTTGATAAAATGTCCTTTGTGTCAGGTCAATGAAGTAGTTTGACCTAATTTTTACAAAGGGAGGTGCGATTATGGCTAAATGTAGTATTTGCGGTAAAGGTGCTCATTTTGGTAACGCTGTGAGCCATTCACACAGACGTTCAAACAAAATGTGGAAATCAAACGTAAAGTCTGTTAAAGTTAAGACTGAAGGCGGAGCAAAGAAAATGTATGTTTGCACATCTTGTTTAAAATCAGGAAAAGTAGAAAGAGCGTAGTATAGATTTTAAACTATGCATAAATAGAAGAAGGAGCGGATAAGAGATTGAGTCTTTATGTCTGCTCTTTCTTTGTATAGGAATGCATTACAAAAGATTGTGTTGCTGTAGCTTTCTATAAAAATGGCTTTCATTTTCATGTTAAAGATAGTATAATAATTTAAGTTACGGAAACAACAATATTGAATTGCAATATTGTATAGAATAAATTAAATGATACTACTATTTACGGAGGTAATATATGAAAGGAAAAATGAACACGGATTTAGGACAGATACTTATAAGCCCTGAAGTTATTGCAAAATATGCCGGTGAAACAGCATACGAGTGTTTCGGTATAGTAGGAATGGCTATGGTAAGCGTTAAGGATGGTCTTGTAAGACTATTAAAGAAAGACAGTTCCACTAAGGGAATTAATGTTGCTATTGATGAAAATAATGAAATTACAATAGATTTTCACATTATAGTTGCATATGGTGTTAATATTGCAACTATAGCTGATAATATTATATCCAGCGTGAAATATAAGATAGAAGAATTTACCGGAATGAAGGTAAAGAAAGTTAATATATATGTTGAAGGTGTAAGAACAATAGACTAATTACGTCTTACCCTCAGGAGGATAAAAATTTGGAAATTAAAGTTATTGATGCAAAGACTTTGCAGAAGATGTTTATAGCCGGTGCCAAGAACCTTGAAGCAAAAAAGGAATGGATTAATGAGCTAAATGTTTTTCCGGTTCCAGACGGAGATACCGGAACTAATATGACTTTGACTATTATGTCAGCAGCAAAGGAAGTTGGTGGAATTACAGAGCCTACCATGGAGAATATGGCGAAGGCAATTTCTACAGGTTCACTTAGAGGTGCAAGAGGTAACTCAGGAGTTATATTGTCACAGCTTTTCAGAGGATTTACCAGAGAAATTAAGAAGTACGAAGAAATTAACACCGAGGTACTTTCAAGAGCATGCGTTAAGGCGGTTGAGACAGCTTACAAGGCAGTTATGAAGCCTAAGGAAGGAACTATTCTTACAGTAGCTAAAGGCATGGCTGATAAGGCATGTGAAATGCTGGGTGAAACTGATGACTTGGCAGTTGTTATTGATGAAATTATAAAGCATGGTGATTATGTTTTAAGCCAGACACCTGAAATGTTACCGGTTTTGAAACAGGCAGGAGTAGTTGATTCAGGCGGACAGGGTCTTATGACAGTGTTAAAGGGGGCATATGATGCATTCCTTGGCAAAGAAGTTGATTATACTCTTGATGAGGTATCTGCGCCATCAGGCATTAATAAAGACGATATACCTATGGAAGAGGCAGATATCAAGTTTGGATATTGTACAGAGTTTATCATTAATTTAGATAAGCCTATGTCTGATGAAACTGAAAAGTCCTTCAAGGAATTTTTAGAGTCGATTGGTGATTCAATTGTTCTTGTGGCTGATGATGAGATTGTAAAGGTACATGTTCATACAAACCAGCCTGGTGAAGCCTTTACCAGAGCTTTGACATATGGTTCATTATCAAGAATGAAAATTGATAATATGCGTGAGGAACATCACGAGAGACTTATTAAGAATGCCGAGAAGCTTGCTGAACAGCAGAAGGCAGAAGAAGAAAAGAAAAAGACAGATGAACCAAAGAAGAAATATGGCTTTATTGCAGTATCAGTAGGAGAAGGTTTAGATGAAATCTTTAAGGGATTAAATGTTGATTACATTATTTCCGGTGGACAGACTATGAACCCTAGCACGGAAGATATTTTAAATGCTGTAGAAAAGGTCAATGCAGAAACAATTTTTGTTTTACCAAATAACAAAAACATTATTCTTGCTGCAAATCAGGCTGAAAGCCTTGTGGAGGATAAGAATGTTATAGTTATTCCTTCAAAGACTATTCCTCAGGGAATTTCAGCAATGATAGGTTTTGTTGAGGATAATTCAGCAGAAGACAATAAAGAAGCCATGACTGACAGTATGTCTTATGTTAAAACAGGTGAAATCACATATGCCGTAAGAGACACGGTTATTGATGATAAAGAAATCAGAGAAGGAAATATCATGGGTATCGGCGATGAAGGAATCCTGTCAGTTGGTGATGATATTACAGCAACAACTGTTGATATGATTAAGAAAATGCAGGATGAAGATTCTGAAATCGTAAGTATTTACTATGGTGAAGGTGTCACGGAAGATGAAGCACAAACTTTGGCATCCAAGCTTTCCGAAGAATTACCTGATTTAGAAGTTGAAGTATATTCAGGTGGACAGCCGGTTTACTATTATATAGCATCAGTTGAATAAACAGCGGTGAGATTACGGAGGAAAATATGGACGAAGTATTTGTGGAACAGATTGTAAAGAAAAAAATAAGTATTTCCGGTATTTTAATGAGAGCGATTGCTATTATTTTTGTACTTGCAGGTATATTTAGTATGCTGATTATTGGTGCATTAGGACTTACCATCACAGCATTGCTTATTTATGTAACATACATTATTTGGGGATATACCAGCGTGGAATACGAGTATTCTTTTTTAAATGGCGAGTTATCCATTGACAAGATTATGGGTCAGAGAAAGAGAAAGACAATTGCATGCTATGATATTAAAAATGCTGAAATTGTAGCTCCTTCAATGTCTGATGAAGTTGTGAGCAAAATTAATAATACGATTACGAAAGATTATTCAACAAGGTGCAGAAACGCTAATCTCTATTCTATGATTGTTAATGATTCAGATGGACGTAAGCAGGTTATATTTGAACCAAACGAAAAAGTATTAGATGCTATGTATCATGTTAAGCCGAGTATCGTAAAAAAATAAATTTTTTAGGAAACCATTTTGTCGTTGACAAAGTGGTTTTCCGGTGTTAGTATTTTCAACAATAAATTCATATTAAACTATTAGGAGGAAAAATCAGTGGGTAAAATTATTGGTGAAGGAATTACATTTGATGATGTGTTATTAGTACCTCAGTATTCAGAGGTGACACCTAACATGGTAGACCTTACTACACATCTTACTAAAAAAATCAAATTGAATATTCCTATGATGAGTGCAGGAATGGACACAGTTACAGAATATAGAATGGCTATTGCTATGGCGAGACAGGGTGGTATTGGAATCATCCACAAGAACATGACTATTGAACAGCAGGCTGATGAAGTTGACAAGGTTAAGCGTTCTGAGAATGGTGTTATAACAGATCCATTCTATTTAACACCGGAGCACACATTAAAAGACGCCAATGATTTAATGGCAAAATTCAGAATTTCAGGTGTTCCTATTGTTGTGGGAAGAAAGTTAGTTGGAATTATTACTAACCGTGACTTGAAATTTGAAACTGATGAAAATAAATTAATTAAAGAGTCTATGACATCAGACGGGCTTATTACTGCAAAGGAAGGAGTTACTCTTGAAGAGGCAAAAGCTATTTTAGCTAAGTCAAGAAAGGAAAAACTTCCAATTGTAGATGATGATTTTAATCTTAAAGGTCTTATTACAATTAAGGATATTGAAAAGCAGATTAAGTATCCTCTTTCAGCTAAGGATGAGCAGGGCAGACTTTTATGTGGTGCTGCTGTAGGTATCACAGCTAATGTAATGGAAAGAGTTAAAGCTTTGGTAGAAGCAAAGGTTGACGCTATTGTTATTGATTCAGCTCATGGACATTCAGCTAATATCTTTAAGACATTAAAGATGATTAAGGCAGAATATCCGGACCTTCAGGTAATAGCAGGAAATGTTGCTACAGGAGCTGCTACAAGAGATTTAATTGAAGCAGGAGCAGATGCAGTTAAGGTTGGCATCGGACCTGGTTCTATCTGTACAACACGAGTTGTTGCAGGTATTGGTGTACCACAGGTTACAGCTATTATGGACTGCTACGAGGTAGCGAAGGAATATGGTGTTCCTATTATTGCAGACGGTGGTATTAAGTTCTCAGGTGATATTGTTAAGGCTATTGCTGCAGGTGGTAGCGTATGTATGATGGGTTCAATGTTTGCAGGATGTGATGAAGCACCTGGAGATTTTGAATTATTCCAAGGACGTAAATATAAGGTATACAGAGGCATGGGAAGTATTGCTGCTATGGAAAATGGTAGCAAGGACAGATATTTCCAGACAAATGCGAAGAAGTTAGTCCCTGAAGGCGTTGAAGGACGAGTTGCATACAAGGGAAGCCTTGAAGATACTGTATTCCAGCTTATGGGTGGTTTACGTTCAGGTATGGGATATTGTGGAGCTAAGGATATTGAGACACTTAAGGAAACAGGCAAATTCGTTAAGATTTCAGCTGCATCCCTTAAGGAAAGTCATCCACATGATATTCATATTACAAAGGAAGCACCAAACTACACTACAGAAGTTTAATGTGAAAAAAATATGAAAAAGGTGTATTAATTTAATAATATATGATAGAATACAAAGGGTCTTTTAGGATAAGGATCCTTTGTATTTTTTATACAAAGAATTAATTTAATAAAATACCAAAAGGAGATAATGTAGTGGAAGAAAACAATATTAATAATGTTAATGACAGCATTGAGAACAATGCAAAAACGGATAAAAAGAAAATAAGTCCGGCGAAGCTTATTGTTCCTATTATCATTGTGGTTATATTAGCTGTATTTGCCGGTGTAGTTTACTGGGCGAAGGTTATTAAACCAAAGAGTGATATTAATAAGGAAGTCGGCTATAATACGGGAGAATACATAAAGTTAGGTCAGGTAAAAGGCATAGAGGATGAAATTTCGCAGGAAGAATGGGACGAAAATCTTGCTGATGAAACTAACGAATATGATGTGGTTGACAGAGCTGCAAAGGAAACAGATCAGGTAGATGTGGATATTGTAGCGTATATAGACAATAAAAAAGTTGACGATTTATCTATGAAAGAAGCATCTTTTTATATTGGTAAAAATGATGATGCTGCGGATAAAAAGGTATATGACAAGCTTATTGGAACAAAGGCAGGACAAAAGCTATCCTTAGAAGTAAGTGGCGATGAAGCAAAGGAATTAGCAGGTTCTGTTGAGGATTATTCAGGTAAAAAAGTTAAATTGGAAATTAAGGTAAGAGATGTATCTGAATTAGTTGTTAATAAGGTTACTGATAAGTGGGTTAAGGAAAATTTAGAAGATTTATATGGTGTTACAACTGCTAAAGAACTTTATGAATGGGAAAAGCAGTACATTATAGAATCAAATCTTAAAGAACGTTTGTGGAAGAAGGTTGTAGATAATGCAACTATGAGTGGATATCCGGCTGATTTGTATAATGATATTGTAGCAGAGCTTGACGGACATATAGAGGCTGAGGCTAAAGATGAAGGCATATCTGTTGAGGAATATAAGAAACAGTATCAGTATACAGATGAAAAGTTAGATGAAGAGTATACTTATAATGTAAAGTCAGAACTCGTTATGTGGCAGTTGGTTAAGGATTTGGGACTTGAAGCTTCAGATGATGAAATTGAAGAAATGTATGAGAATGAATATGAGGAAGTTAATCTTGACAGTGTAGAGGAAATGAAGAAACTTTACACCAAAGATGAAATGAAAGAAGCTGTTTTGTTAGACAAGGCACAGCAATATGTATTTGATAATGCAAAAATAAGCTACAATTACAAAATAAAATAATGTATTTTTAAAGATGCACTTTCTATAATGCTAATTTGCACCATCGAAAGTGCATTTTAATTATCAATAAAAAAATAAAAAACAATAAGGATTTGTTTACAAAAACAATACAAAATGCTAAAGTTAGTCTAGAAGAAATGATTGGATAGACTAATTTTTTTGCTTTATTGATGTCTGCACAGGTTTACATCGAAAAGAGGAAAAATATGAAAAAGAGTGTTTTTAGTTATAACAAGAGGGGTGCGAAAACTATCTTAATGCTTATGATATGGATTATGTCATTTGCTTTCATTTGTTTCGGTAATGTTAGTGTAGTGCAGGCTAAAGCAAGATTGAATTATTCATGGATAACCATGACGGAAGGTTATTCAATAAAACTGAAAGTCGCAGGAACAAAGAAGAAAGCAAAGTGGTACAGTTCAAATAAAAAAGTTGCAAAGGTAAGCAATAAGGGGGTAGTTTACGGTAAGAAAGCTGGAAAAGCAACAGTTACTGCCAAGGTTGGTGGTAAAAAGTTAAAATGTAGTGTTAAAGTTAAAAAGATACCTAAAAAGGTAGTTAAAGTGGTTGAATATAAAGACACAACATTTAGCGTTTCGGAAGTTCATATAAATCTTTATGGTGTAACATATAAAGATGAAAAATCTGTAATTTCATATACACAGAATGGAACCTTTACATTAGAACTATTAAATAGTAGTGGAAGTATTACATGGAGTTCAAATAATGAAAATATTGCAACTGTTAGTAATGGAGTAATAACAGCAAAGGCAGTAGGTAGTTGTACAGTTATGGCAAAGTGTGGTGGTAAAACGTTTAAATGTCCGGTTACGGTAACTAATTATAGCAATATAGATCAGGTTTATAATCAGAGGAATATTTACATAATGCTTAGCCTTGTTAATAAAGACAGAGTTAAGACAAAGGTAAAGCCGTTACTTTTAAAAAGTGAAGTTACAAAGGTGGCTGATATACGTGCAAAGGAAGCTGCCAAGATATTTGCTCACACAAGACCTAATGGGTCAGCTTATAAGACAGCATACGGAGATGTGGGATTTAAAATTGGAAGTGCCATTGGCGAAAATCTGTCATACAATCTTGATGCGGCAAGTAAAAGGGCGAAGATTGTGAATATGGCATACAAGAATCTTTATGCTTCTAAAGGGCACAGACAGAATATGTTAAGCAGGGATTTTACATATATTGGTATAAGCAGCTATACAAAAGAATATGTAAATCAGTGGAATACTACATGTGTAGAAACGTATTTTGCTCAGGAATTTTATACTAAATAGTTAGTATATTAAAAAAGAAAAATAATGAAAAAATGGCATTATTTTTTAGATTATTCAGGTTGACAACATCGGTTAAGGTGTTATAATGAAAATTGTTAAAACGATGACGAGGACAGTAGGTTATCCGGAGGGTAACAGAGAGAGGCACCATGGTTGGAAGTGTCTTACAGAAGGGTAATTGAAGACTACCTCTGAGTGGCTCTAATCAAGCACGGTGATTCCGTTATAATCGTAATGAGGGGCCAATTTATTTGGCAATCAGGGTGGAACCGCGTATATTACGTCCCTGTTTATGGAAACATAAACAGGGGCTTTTTTTATTACCTATTTATGTTTCAAAAAATAAATGGATAAGGAGACCAGGAAAATGAAAATTACTTTAAAAGACGGCTCAGTAAAAGAATATGCAGAGGCAATGACAGTTAATGATATTGCTTATGACATTGCAGGAGGATTAGGAAGAGCAGCCTGCGCAGGAGAAGTTGACGGAGAAGTTGTTGATTTAAGAACAACTATTGACAAGGATTGTACATTGAATATTCTTACATTTAAGGATGAAGCTGGAAAGGCAGCTTACAGACATACAACATCACATGTGTTAGCAGAAGCTGTAAAGAATTTATATCCTGATGCAAAACTTGCCATTGGACCATCAATTGATGATGGATTTTATTATGATTTTGACAGTGAACCATTTTCAAGGGAAGATTTAGACAAGATTGAAGCCGAAATGAAAAAAATCATTAAAAAAGGTGCTAAACTTGAGAGATTTACACTTCCCCGTGAAGATGCAATTAAATACATGGAAGATAGAAATGAACCATATAAGGTAGAACTTATTAAGGATTTACCAGAAGATTCGGTTATTTCATTCTATAGTCAGGGTGAATTTGTTGATTTATGTGCAGGACCACACCTTATGTCTACAAAGGGAATTAAGGCATTTAAGCTTACTTCATCATCTATGGCATATTGGAGAGGTGATGCAAATAAGGCAAGACTTCAGAGAATTTATGGAACAGCCTTTGACAGCAAGGATGAACTTAACAGCTATCTTGAAAAGTTAGAAGATGCTAAGAACCGTGATCACAATAAGTTAGGTCGTGAAATGGAATTATTTACAACTGTTGATGTAATTGGACAGGGACTTCCTCTTTTAATGCCTAAGGGAGAAAAAATGGTTCAGAAGCTCCAGAGATGGATTGAGGATTTAGAGGATAACGAGTGGGGATATGTTCGTACAAAGACACCACTTATGGCGAAATCAGATTTATATCGTATTTCAGGACATTGGGATCATTATAAAGAGGGCATGTTTGTTTTAGGAGATGAAGAGAATGATAAAGAAGTTTTTGCCCTTCGTCCTATGACATGTCCGTTCCAGTATTATGTATATAAGGCAAGTCAGAAGAGCTACAGAGACCTTCCTTGCAGATACGGTGAAACATCTACATTGTTTAGAAATGAAGATTCAGGTGAAATGCACGGACTTACAAGAGTTCGTCAGTTTACTATTTCAGAAGGACATTTAATTGTTCGTCCGGATCAGATGGTACAGGAATTTAAGAATTGTATAGCCCTTGCTCAGTATTGTCTCCAGACATTAGGATTAGAGGAGGATGTAACATATCATCTTTCAAAATGGGATCCTGAAAATAAGGATAAGTATATTGGTGAACCGGAAGTTTGGAACGAAACAGAACAGGATATCAGAGATGTTTTAACAGAACTTAATATTCCTTTTGTAGAAGACGTGGGAGAAGCTGCATTCTACGGACCAAAGGTTGATATTAATGCAAAGAATGTATACGGCAAGGAAGATACAATGATTACAATACAGTGGGATGCATTGTTAGCTGAACAGTTTGATATGTACTATATTGATGAAAAAGGTGATAAGGTCAGACCTTACATTATTCATAGAACTTCTATCGGATGTTATGAAAGAACATTGGCATGGCTTATTGAAAAATATGCCGGAAAGTTCCCAACATGGCTTTGTCCTGAACAGGTTAGAGTTCTTCCTATTTCAGAAAAATATGAGGAATACGCTCAGTCTGTAGCAAAAGCATTAAAGGCAAGACACATTGATGTTACAGTTGATTCACGTTCTGAAAAAATCGGATATAAGATTCGTGAAGCAAGACTTGATAAACTTCCATATATGCTTGTGGTTGGACAGCAGGAAGAAGCAGATGGTACTGTATCAGTTAGAAGCAGATTTGCAGGAGATGAGGGTGTTAAGAGTTTAGATACTTTTATTGAGCAGATTTGTAAGGAAATTGATACTAAAGAAATCAGAAAAGTTGAGATGGAAGAAAGCAAATAGTTTTGAATAATTAATAATAAAAAATCCACAATATTAGTATCGGTTTTTACCGAAATTAATATTGTGGAGGTTATTATGACAAAGTTAAATTGTACTGTTAAAAATTGTTACTATAACAAGGAGTCAATGTGCTGTAGAGATGGCATTAAAGTAGGAGGCACAGATGCAACAGTTACAGATGCAACCTACTGTGGTGATTTTAGGGAAGCGGGAGGTAACTTTTCTTCTAAGTGTGACTGTGGACCTGAAGGATCAGTTGATGTAAGATGCGATGCAGTAAGATGCACATTTAATGATAACTGTAAATGTCATGCATCCCAGATTACCATTGATGGAAATGGTGCAACACATCAGAGCCAGACAGAATGTGGAAGCTTTGAATGTACATGCTAAGCATTACCTTTGGTGATGAACGTATGTTACGGAAAATTTAATAAAATAAAATATATATAAACTCTTGACATTTAAAAGTGATAATGGTAGTATACTAATGTTGTGAAATCAAGCAGGGTATCCACCCTCACCCAGACGCATTAGGCGAGTCGAGGTTTATATGTGGTAATGATTTTTATTTATCACTTCTTTTGTATTTTAGTGGATAATCTGTTTGGATTATCCACTTTTTTGTTTTGAAAATGAAAAATAATTTGGAGGTGCAATACTATTAGCGAATTAATGATTAACGGACAGATTAGAGATAAAGAAGTTCGTGTTATTGGAACAAATGGAGAGCAGTTAGGCGTTATGTCTGCAAGAGATGCACAGAAGTTAGCAGACGAAGCTGAACTTGATTTAATAAAGATTGCTCCAAAGGCTCAGCCACCTGTATGTAAAATAATGGATTATGGTAAGTTTCGTTATGAACAGCAGAAGAGAGAGAAAGAAGCCAAGAAGAAACAACATGTTGTTGAAACAAAGGAAATCAGACTTTCACCTAACGTTGAAATCAATGATTTAAAAACTAAGGCAAATAATGCCAGAAAGTTTATTGAAAAAGGCGATAAGGTAAAGGTTACTCTTCGTTTTAGAGGAAGAGAGATGGCTCATATTAGTAGTAGTGCACATGTTTTGGATGACTTTGCAAAAATGTTAGAAGACATTGCGCAGGTTAGCAAAGCGGCAAAATTAGAAGGCAGAAACATGACAATGTTTTTAGAAAAAAAGCGTTAAGCTTTAGATGATTATTAAGGAGGAATAAGACATGCCAAAAATTAAGACAAGCAGAGCAGCTGCAAAACGTTTCAAAAAGACAGGTACAGGAAAGCTTAAAAGAAATAAAGCTTACAAATCACATATTTTAACTAAAAAATCAGCTAAGAGAAAGAGAAATCTTAGAAAAGCAACTACAGCTGATGCTACAAACGTAAAGAACATGAAGAAAATTTTACCTTATCTGTAATTATTTCAGATTAGAAGGTGAATTGGAACAGTGCATTTTAATCTAGTGTAGGAGGAAATAGAAATGGCAAGAATTAAAGGCGGAATGAACGCTAAAAAGAAACATAATAGAATATTAAAGCTCGCTAAAGGTTACAGAGGAGCTAGATCAAAACAGTATAGAGTAGCAAAGCAGTCAGTTATGAGAGCTTTGACAAGTGCATATGCAGGAAGAAAGCAGAAGAAGAGACAGTTCAGACAGTTATGGATTGCAAGAATTAATGCTGCTGCAAGAATTAACGGACTTTCATACAGCAAGTTTATGTATGGACTTAAGTTAGCAGGCGTTGAAATGAACAGAAAGATGTTAGCTGAAATGGCAGTTAATGATGCAGAAGGATTTGCAAAGTTAGTTGAAACAGCTAAAGAAAAATTAGCATAATATATTTTTTAATTATATATTCTAATTAATAAAAAGGCTTAAAGTGATTAATGGTCACTTTAGGTCTTTTTTTATTATAGTAAAATTATTTTATGTAACATTGGTCACAAATTAAACACAAAATAAACTAATTTAAAACACAAATTTTACTAATTTAAAACACATTATAAAAATATAATATTTATCAATGAGGTTTAAAATAGTAGGAGGCATATTAATGAGCGTTATTGAAATTGAAAATCTTGTGAAAAAATACGGCGATAACTTAGCCGTGGATAACTTGAATTTAAAAATTGAAAAGGGACGGGTATACGGGTTTTTAGGACCAAATGGAGCAGGAAAATCTACTACAATGAATATTATAACCGGTTACATAGGGGCAACCTCCGGAACGGTAAAAATTGACGGACGTGATATTTTTAAGGAACCGGAACAGGCAAAAAAGTGTGTAGGCTACCTTCCAGAAATGCCACCTCTTTATCAGGACATGACTGTAAGAGAATATTTGAAATTTGTGGCAGAACTTAAGAAGATACCTAAATGCAAAAGAGAAAAGAATATAGAGGATGCCTTAAATATGACAAAGACTGATCAGGTGGAAAACAGGCTGATTAGAAATCTGTCAAAAGGTTATAAGCAAAGAGTGGGAATTGCTCAGGCACTAATTGGTATGCCGGAAGTAATTATTTTGGATGAACCAACAGTTGGTCTTGATCCAAAACAGATAATTGAAATCAGACAGCTTATAAAGCAGTTAGGAAAAAAACATACTGTTATATTAAGCTCTCATATTTTATCAGAGATTAGTGAGGTTTGTGATTACATATATATTATTTCCAGAGGATGTCTGGTAGCTGCCGGCAGCGAAAAGGAATTAGTTGACCAGATGGCAGGAAAAAATGTTCTTGAAATGGAGATTAAAGGAAACAAGGATGCAGTTACAGCTATGATGGGAACTGTATCAGATGTAGGAAAATATGAAATGACAAAATCTGATAAGTCAGATAATGTTAACCTTACAATTATAAGTGACAGGGAAAATGATGTACGTGAGAAAATCTTTTATGCATGTGCAAATAGCAGATTACCTATTTTAAAGATGGACTTTAAGCATAAGACTCTTGAGGACTTATTTATTGAATTGACGAAGGATTATGCAGCTCCGGAAAAGAAAAAGCGCAGAATAGGTAAAAGCAAAGCTAAAAAGGAGCTTCAGGAGGATATCGACAAGGAAGTTGAAGCGTTAAATGAAATATCCCACAAGGAGGAAAATAAGTAATGATTGCAATATATAAAAGAGAGTTAAAATCTTATTTTACATCAGTTATCGCATGTTTGTTTATTGCGGTTACAACATTAGTAGCAGGTATATTTTTTGTATACTATAATTTACAAAATGGATTGACAAGTATGTATCCGGTATACCAGAGTCTCTTTATTCTGGTATTTACAGTTCCTATTCTTACAATGAAAATAATAGCAGATGAAAGAAGGCTCAAAACTGACCAGTTAATTCTTACTGCACCTGTTTCAGTTGGAAAAATTGTAATGGGAAAATTTATGGCACTAACAACGATTTTTGCCATACCGGTTCTTATAATGTGTTTATACCCGGTGATTTTGTCAAAATTCGGAAATATGCCTTTTAAGACAGCATATACTAATATTTTCGGATTATTCCTTTACGGAATTGCATTTATTGCCATTGGCATGTTTATTTCATCATTAACAGAAAGTCAGGTAATATCTGCAATATTAAGTATTGTAGTTTTACTTCTTGGCTACTTAATGGGTTCTCTTACATCCATGATTTCGTCAGATGGAAATATTCTCACAAAAATTCTTGGATGTTTTGATTTATATTCACCTATGCAGGATTTCTTAAATGGTGTAATTACTCTGTCAAATGTTGTGTACTACATATCTTTAACAGCTGTATTTTTGTTTCTTACATGCCAGTCAATTCAGAAGAGAAGATGGAATGTATCAAAGAAATTTATTGGAACGGGAATTTTCAGTACAGGTTTTATAGCTGTTGTAGTTGCATTGGTTGTTTTTGTAAACCTTATTGCAGGTACCATAACATCTAAAGAAGCATGGGCAACAGCGGATATGACATCTACATCCCTTTTCTCTATTTCAAGTGATACAAAGAAAATGCTAAAGGGACTTGATAAGGATATTACCTTATATGTTATGGCTTCTAAGTCAGAAGCGGATTCTACAATTAAAAAGACATTAGCAAGATACGAAACAGCATCAAAACACATAAAAGTAGAATATAAGGATACAAACAGATACCCTAATTTCTACAAAACATACACCGATACTGCACCAACAGCCGGAAGTATTATTGTATACAACGCATCAAATAAAAAATCAAAGGTTGTTGATTACAATAACATTTATGTTACAGATAATTCAGCATATTATTATTCAGGTGCATCTGCATCTACAACCTATGACTGTGAAGGACAGTTAGATAGTGCGATTTCTTATGTACGTTCAAATTCTACCTATAAAATCTATCAGGTTACAGGTCATAACGAAATAGTATCAGATTCTAATAATTTTGGTACAATGGAGAATTTGAAGGATATAATTTCAAAGTATAACTGTGAAATTGAAGAAATTAACTTGTTAAGCAAATCGTCAATTTCTACTGATGAGTGTTCAGCAGTTCTTTTGCTAGGACCTGAAACAGATTACTCAAAGGATGAAGCTGATGTAATAAAGAACTACATTAAGGAAGGTGGAAATGTAATCGCCGCATTAGAGGCAAAAGCCAGTGTTGGTGTTGATAAGCCTAATTTCTATTCTATTTTAGAGGAATATAATGTTAAGGTTTATGATGGTCTTGTGGCAGAAAACGACAGTTCACGTTATGCAACCCAGTATGGCCCATTCTATGGATTTGCTGAAGGTTCTACAGGTTATGCATCAGGACTTACAAGTTATATATTTACACCATATACTATGGGATTAAAGCAGGCAGAAAGTGATGATACAAGTGCTTCATACACTGCATTAGCATCAACTTCTGACAATTCCGTATTAAAGACAAATCCATCTAATGCTACATCTTATGAGAAGGAAAAAGGTGATGTGGCAGGACCTTTTGATACAGTTGTTTCTGCCTCAAAAACAATAACTAAGAAAACATCAGGTGACAAGAGTAGCAAGTCAGAGGAAGCAACAACAGGAAACAAAGAGACAAACAGTGAAGCTGAAACAAGCGAAGAAACAACAAATGAAGATTCATCTAATAGTGAAACAACTACATCTGTCACATCGAATCTGTTGGTATTCGGTTCAGTATATTCTCTTGCGGATACTGTAGATAATAAGGTACAAAGCTCAAACACACAGATTGTAAATAATGCGTTAAAAGAATATATTAAAACGGATGTTGAAACAATATCCGTACCGGCTAAAAGCATGACTCCGGCTACACTTACAGTTACAGAGTCAGGCACAAGATTGTTCGGAGTACTGATTGCAATTGTGGTACCTATTATTGTGTTATTAGCAGGAATAGCAGTATGGGTTAGAAGGAGAAGATATTAATGAAAAAACAGTTTATTCAGTTTGGCGTCATTGTGGCTGTTTTAGTTGTCTGCATTGTTGGATATTTTGTTATGAGCAGTCACTTTGACAAGAAAGAAAAAAAGGAAGAAGAAGCAGGCAAAATAGTTGCTTTTCAGTTAGATGACTACAAGGATGTAAAGAATTTTTCTTATGTGTTAAGTAACAGTACCTTGGAAATTAAGAAAAATGACGGAAAATGGCAAATTTCAGGCCAGGAAGACGTGAAACTTAAAAAGAGTACCATTGAGTCCGAAATGCTTTCAAAACTGGCAGAAATAGACGCAGAGGATAAAATTGATAATGTGAGCAGTGAAGAAGATTATGGCTTCATAAAGTCAGAAGATGAGTTGGCCGCTGCTACAAATACAATCAAGGTTACAGACAAGGATGGAAAAGAGTATATTATATACATTGGAAGCGCAAACCCGTATGATTCAACCAAATATTATATGATGGTAAAGGGCGATGACAATGTATATGTTATATCATCTGATTTAGTAACGGCTTTTTCTAAGACTGTTGATGACATGAAGGAAGAAGAAACTACAACGGTAGAGGAAACAACCACAGGAAAAGAGGCAGAAGAAACCACTTTAGGAGAAGCGGGTACAGATAAAACAAGTGAATAAATAAGAGATAAGAGCTGTTGTGTTGGTTACTGAAGGTACCGGCATAACAGCTTTTTTTTTGTATCTTTGGGCAGGCATTGTCGGCGTTTCGGAGGTAAGTATAGGCTATTGGGCTGGAGAATAGCTTTTAACAAACAAAAAATCCTTAAAAGCAGTAGTATGACACTACAACTTTTAAGGATTTTTGATGCAGTTGATGGGACTTGAACCCACACCCAGTTAACCCGGACATGAACCTGAATCATGCGCGTATGCCAATTCCGCCACAACTGCATAATTGATATTTGTTTATATACATAAAATGGAAGTCTCAAAGACTTCCATTTTGAAAAACAAAATGCGGAAGATGGGACTTGAACCCACACAAGCGCAATGCTTACAAGATCCTTAGTCTTGCTCGTCTGCCAGTTCCGACACTTCCGCATACGTTTCAAACGCAAGAAAAATAATACCATAATGCCAAGGGAGTGTCAACACTTTTTTAAAAAAAACTTAAAAATCCCCACAAAAGCCCCAAAATAATAAAAACATATCCTAAAAACAATAGAATAAAAATTTTCTTCTAAACAGATATAACTCATCGATTTTACATCCATCAAAAATTCAAACTTTTCCATGCAACGCTATTTCTCATTAAATTTTCAACTCTTTATTAATAATAAAATGTGTTGTATACTAAAATGTATATTGGTAGATGCGTATTGGTAGATGCGTATTGGTACCGGATATGAGCATTTTTCGGAGGTAGATTATGAATATCAGACAGAAAAATGAAGAATTGGAAAAAAAGACACTAAGTCCCTATGCAGCATTAAGTTGTGAAAGCAAGGGAAGGGACAGGTATGAGGAACCTTGTGATATAAGAACAGTGTATCAAAGGGACAGAGACAGAATCATTCATTGCAAAGCTTTTAGAAGATTGAAACATAAGACGCAGGTTTTTTTGTCGCCTATGGGTGATCATTACAGAACCCGTCTGACCCATACGTTAGAAGTATCCCAGATAGCAAGAACCATAGCTAAATCTCTTGATTTAAATGAAGATTTAACGGAGGCTATTGCTTTGGGACATGATTTGGGTCATACCCCTTTTGGCCATGCAGGAGAAAGAACTCTTAATGAAGTGTGTAGTTTAGGATTTAAACATTATCTTCAAAGCATACGTGTTGTGGAAATATTAGAAAACAACGGAAGAGGGTTAAATCTTACAAAAGAGGTAAGAGACGGAATTGTAAATCATAGAACCAATGGAAATCCTTCAACTCTTGAGGGAAAGGTTGTGAGATTGTCTGATAAAATAGCTTATATTAATCATGACATTGATGATGCTGTAAGAGGAAAAATAATAAGTGAAGAAGATATTCCGCCGGTTTACAGGGAAATATTAGGAGATACTACTAAGAAGAGATTGGATAAATTAGTTCACGACATAGTGGAAAACAGCTATGAAAAAGACGATATCTTAATGTCAAAGCAGGTACACGATGCCATGATGGGACTTAGAAGTTATATGTTTAAAAGCGTGTATACTAATCCAAGGGCAAAAAGTGAGGAAACCAAAGCTACGGAGATGCTTAAAATCATGTTTGATTATTTTCTTCACAATACTGATAGGCTGCCACAGGAATTTATTTATCTGATTAATGAGCAGGGAGAAAATCCGGAACAGGTGGTTTGTGATTATATTGCAGGAATGAGCGACCAGTATTCAGTTGCCGTATTTGAAAAAATATTTGTGCCGAAATCATGGAATATGTGATAAGGCATTTAGGAGGATAAAGTGTTTTACTCAGAGGATATTATAGAACAGGTAAGAACGGAAAATGACATAGTTGATGTGATAGGGGATTACGTTAAATTACAGAAAAAAGGCAGTTCCTATTTTGGACTTTGTCCTTTTCACAATGAAAAGTCACCATCTTTTTCCGTATCACCCCATAAACAGATGTATTACTGCTTTGGATGTGGCGAAGGGGGCAACGTAATATCTTTTTTGATGAAATATGAAAATTATACATTTATTGAGGCAATGGAGGTGCTGGCTGACAGGGCAGGCATTGAGTTGCCAAAGATGGAATATTCAAAAGAAGCTAAGCAGGAAAAGGATTTAAAAACAAAAATTATTGAAATAAATACAGAAGCCGCCAAATATTATCACTATCTGTTAAAGTCAGAAAGAGGAAAACTGGCATATAACTATCTTTCAGGGAGAAAGTTATCTGATGAAACTATATTAAGATTTGGTCTGGGATATTCTGATAAATATAGTGATAACCTTTACAAATACTTAAAAAACAAGGGTTATAATGATTCAGAATTAAAAGAGACAGGATTGTTTACCTACGACGAAAAACGTGGGGTAAATGACAAATTCTGGAATCGTGTTATGTTTCCCATAATGGATGCTAATAACAGAGTCATAGCCTTTGGAGGCCGTGTAATGGGAGATGGTAAGCCTAAATACTTAAATTCCCCGGAAACAAAGGTTTTTGACAAAAGCCGTAATCTTTATGGATTAAATGTTGCCAGAAGCTCCAGAAAGGATTATATGCTTATTTGCGAGGGATATATGGATGTTATAAGCCTTCATCAGGCAGGCTTTAATAACGCAGTGGCAGCTCTTGGAACGGCATTTACATCAAGGCATGCATCTTTAATTAAAAGATATGTTAAAGAGGTTGTTCTTACTTTTGACAGTGATGAGGCAGGAATAAAGGCGGCTCTCAGGGCAATCCCTTATTTAAGGGATGTGGGACTGTCAATTAAGGTTTTATCCATGAAACCTTATAAGGACCCTGATGAATTTATTAAGGCAATGGGAAAAGAGGCATATGAAGAGAGAATAAAAAATGCCACAAATTATTTTATTTTTCAGGTTGCCATGGAACAAAAAAAATACAATATGTCTGACCCGCAGGAAAAAACAGCATTTCATAAAAAGGTTGCTGAAATGATTCTTGATTTTAACGATGAAATTGAAAGGGAAAATTATATCGAATCTGTGTGTGAGATTTTTAAAATACCAAAGGATGGTCTCGCCAAGCTGGTAAAAAAGACCGGACTTACTTATGTAGGTAAGGAAGAAAAGGAAACCTACGAAGATTATCAGGAGAAAAAACAAAAAAAAGAAGATGCTTCTATGCAGGCTCAAAGAATACTTTTAGCTTCGGTTCTAGACAGAACGGATTGGTTTAACAAGGTGGCAAAGGTTATTTCCCCTGAGGATTTTATAGACGATTTCTACAGAAAGGTTGCTTCACTTTTTTGGGAGCAAATGGAAAATGGTGAGGCAAATCCTGCCAAAATTATGAATTATTTTACTGATGAAGCTGAACATAAAATGGTGGCAGAACTTTTCGTGTCACCTATAAGAGCTAATTTAGATTTTGCAGAGCAGGAAAAGGCTATAAATGATGCAGTTTTAAAAATCAAAAAAGAGAGTCTTGACAAAAAGGCGGCTGAGGCATCGGATATTGCCCAGTTACAACAGATAATAAAAGAACAGAGCATGTTACAGAAAATACATGTTTCATTAAATTAGATGAGTGGTTAATATATGATTTCAGAAAGATTAAAAGCAGTGGCCGGTATGGTTACTAAAGGAAAAAAAGTCGCAGATATAGGTACAGACCATGGGTATGTGCCTATATATTTAGTAGAAAATTCTATTTGCAGTAAGGTTTATGCCATGGATATTAATGAAGGTCCTCTAAAAATAGCAGACAAAAATATTGCGATTCATGGTCTTAGCGACAAGATAGAAACTATCCAGTCAAATGGAATGGAAAAACTAAAGGACAATATGGTAGACGGGGCAATTATTTCCGGAATGGGTGGAGATTTGATTGTAGATATATTAAGTCGTGGAAAAAACATAAAAGGCATAAATGAACTGGTTTTGTCTCCCCACAGAAGGGTTGACTTAGTAAGAAAGTATCTCCTTGAAAATAACTGGGAAATAATTGATGAAAAAATGCTGATAGACAGTGGAAAATATTACACGATTATAAAAGCATTAAAAAATGACGAAAAACTCCATATGTATAGTGATGTGGAGTTGAAATATGGAAAAATACTATTAGACAATAAAGATTTGGTTTTAAAAGGGTATTTAGAAAAAGAATATTTAAAATTTGCAGAGATCTTTGAAAAAATGAAAGCAAATAAAAGTGATAATATGCAGGAAGTTGAAAATATAATTTATTTAAACAGGGAGGCGTACAGGATATATGATTAGTGTAAACATAGGAAATGTATCATATGAATATGAAGATGGAACAACAATTTATGAAATAGCAAAGGATTTTAAAAAGTTTTACGAAAATGACATAATTTTAGCTGTGTGTAACGGCAAATTAAGTGAGCTGTCTAATGTTTTAACGGAAAACTGTATAATAAAATTTATAACAACAGCCAGTCACATTGGCAGCGAATGTTACAAAAGAAGTGTTACTTTTATGATGCTAAAGGCATTTTATAAGGTGGCAGGAAGGTCAAATGTAGGAAAAATATCTGTTGAACATTCTGTAAGCAAAGGCTATTACTGTGCAGTGGGTGGAGGCATTAAAGTAGACAATGCATTTGTTAAACAGGTTAAAGAAGAAATGAATGCTCTTGTAAAACGTGATATTTTAATTACAAAAGAGGTTGTATCAGTGACTAAGGCCATTGAAAAGTTTGGAAGATACGGCATGAAGGATAAGGAACATCTTCTTAAGTACAGGAGAGCTTCAACTGTAAATGTTTACAAAATGGAAGGCTTTGAGGACTATTTCTATGGATATATGGCATATTCTACAGGATGTCTTAAATACTTTGATTTGATTCCTTATGATGAAGGTTTTGTATTGCAACTTCCAACAAAAGAAAATCCAAAGGAAGTTCCGGAATTTAAGCCCCAGAATAAGGTTTACAATACGCTTAAGGAAACTACTTCGTGGGCAAAGATGCTGGGGGTTTCAACTATCGGTCAGATAAACGATAAAATTACCAGTGGTGAAATTAATAATATTATGCTGGTGCAGGAAGCAATTCAGGAAAAGAAAATCGCCGATATTGCATCGGACATAGCTAAGCGAAAAGATGTAAAGGTTATTATGATTGCAGGTCCTTCATCATCAGGTAAAACCTCATTTTCTCACCGGCTTGCAGTTCAGCTCATAGCTCAGGGATTAAAACCTCATCCGATACCAATGGATAGCTATTTTGTCAATAGAGAGGATACGCCTGTAGATGAAGATGGAAAGTTAGACTACGAGGTGGTAGAGGCTGTAGATATTGAATTTTTCAATGAACAGATGACACAGCTTTTGGCAGGTAAAAGGGTAGAATTACCGGATTTTGACTTTGTTGTGGGGAAAAGAGTTTTTGATGGCAAATATCTTCAGTTAGGGGAAGATGATGTGCTGATAATTGAGGGAATACATTGCCTTAACGATGCAGTTTCATACAGCCTTCCAAGTGACAAAAAATACAAAATTTATGTAAGTGCCCTGACACCGCTTAATGTCGATGAGCATAATAGAATTGCCACATCAGACTGGAGATTATTGAGACGAATTGTAAGGGATGTAAGAACCCGTGGAACTTCAGCAGAAGGAACCATTGAAATGTGGAAGAGGGTTAGAAGGGGAGAAGAAAAAAATATTTTCCCATATCAGGAAAGTGCAGATGCCATATATAATTCTGCCATGGTTTATGAGTTGTCAGTTATAAAAACATATGCAGAACCGGCATTATTTAGCGTACCAAAGGATTCAGAGCAGTATTTTGAGGCGAAGCGACTTCTTAAGTTTTTAGATTATGTTTTGGCAGTGCCAAAGGAAAATATTCCTAAAAATTCTTTACTTAGGGAGTTTGTTGGTGGAAGTATATTCCCGGTATAGTGCAGGTGAAATTTTGCAGGAAAAGGTGGAAGTATGAAAAATCGAAACTTATATACTTGAAAATTTAATAAGTTTATGTTAGTTTAAATAATTGTGAGTAAGACAGATAATCGCTGCTGCTATTGCCGAAAGGACGCAGGAGAGGAAAGTCCGGGCTTCGCAGGGCAGGATGCCGGCTAACGGCCGGTGGAGGTGACTCCCAGGAAAGTGCAACAGAAATAAAACCGCCTTTTTAGGTAAGGATGAAATGGCAGTGTAAGAGACTACCGCTTTGGTGGTAACATCAAAGGTCAATGTAAACCCCATCCGAAGCAAGACCGAGCAGAAAGCATATGGTGGCCCGCCAGCTTTCGGGTAGGTTGCTTGAACTTGTTGGCAACAATAAGTCTAGATAGATGATTATCCAAGACATAACCCGGCTTACAGTCTTGCTCGCATTTTTTTATATTCTTTTTACCAGTTCTTCAATTAAAAGACAAAACTTATCAGATGCTTTAGAGGCAGCAACGCCCACTTCTTCATCACTTAAAGGCTCTCCGGTTATTCCTGCAGCTTTGTTGGTGATACAGCTTATTCCACATACTTTAAATCCGCAATGAACGGCGGCAATGGCTTCACATACGGTACTCATACCAACAGCGTCAGCTCCGAGAAGTTTGTACATATTAATTTCAGCCGGTGTTTCGTAGTTAGGTCCGGTTGTCTGGAGATATGCACCTGCTTTTAAGTCAATATTGTTTTCCTTTGCTATGTTTTTTATTTTTTTGCATATTTCACTGTCATATACGCTGGTCATATCAGGGAAACGGGTGCCGAGTTCATCTATGTTAGGTCCAATTAAAGGAGATGGTACAAAAGATGAAATATGGTCTGTAATCATCATTAAATCCCCTACATTTAAGTTGTCGCTAATTCCACCGGCGGCGTTAGATAGAATAAGCTTTTTTGCACCCATTAGTTTCATAAGACGAATAGGTGAAACAACCTGATTCATGGAATAACCTTCATAGTAGTGGATTCTTCCGTTCATAGCGACTACCGGAACGTCACCTAAATATCCGAAAATAAAAGCTCCTGCGTGCATTTTATTGGTGCTTATGGGAAATCCGTCAATATCTGAGTAACTAATAGTTTCCTTTACATTGATTTTTTTTGCCAGTTTGTTAAGACCTGAGCCTAAAACAATTGCAACATCAGGCTTAAAATCTATCTTTGTCTTAACGCAACTTAAATATTTTTCCAATTCTTTATAATATTGTGGTGTCATAAATTTGCTCCTATCTGTAATGTGGCGCGATTTTCCGTTATCACTAAGCAATTAAGGAAAAACACTGCCATAAAAATTATTTGTTTATAATAGTATACCAGATTACCGGAAAATGTAATATTTATAAATTCAAAAATATTAAATAAATAGTGAAAAAAAATAAGTAAATACCCTTGAATATTACACCTCAATAATGTATTATCTTATTAGCAAAAAATACATATGAATGGAGGGTGAAATGAGACATTTAATTAGTCCATTGGATTTTACTGTAGAAGAGTTGGATAAGTTATTAAATTTAGCCGGCGATATTGAAAAGAATCCTCAAAAATACAAAGAGTGTTGCAAAGGAAAGAAACTTGCCACTCTTTTTTATGAGCCTAGCACAAGAACAAGACTAAGCTTTGAGGCAGCTATGCTTAATTTAGGCGGAAGTGTTTTGGGATTTTCCGAGGCATCATCAAGCTCCGCATCTAAAGGGGAGAGCGTTTCAGACACCATACGAATTATATCATGTTATGCAGACATATGTGCCATGAGACACCCGAAGGAAGGTGCAGCCTTAGTTGCAGCTAAAAAATCAGGTATTCCTGTTATTAACGCAGGGGATGGAGGACATCAGCATCCTACCCAGACTTTGACGGATTTAATGACAATAAGAACCCTTAAGGGTAGACTTGATAATATTACAATTGGATTGTGTGGTGACTTGAAATTTGGAAGAACAGTGCATTCGCTTATTAACGCATTGCTTAGATATGATAATGTAAAATTTGTCCTTATTTCACCGGCGGAGCTTAAGGTTCCGGGATATATCATTGAAAATATAAAAGAAGCAGGAGCTCAGTATGAAGAGGTGTCAAGACTTGAAGATGTAATTGGTGGGCTTGATTTGCTTTATATGACAAGGGTTCAAAGGGAAAGATTCTTTAATGAAGAGGATTATATAAGACTTAAAGATAGCTTTATTTTGGACAAAAAGAAACTAAAATCAGCAAAAGATGATATGCTGATTTTGCATCCACTGCCAAGAGTTAATGAAATTGCTGTTGAAGTAGATGATGATCCAAGGGCTGTGTACTTTAAGCAGGCACAGTTTGGTGTGTATGTGAGAATGGCACTTATTTTGACATTGTTGGAGGTGGAAGTATAATATGCTAAATATAGATGAAATAACAAATGGCTTTGTTTTAGACCATATTCAGGCAGGAAGGGCAATGGCTATATATCATTATCTTAATTTGGAAAAATTAGATTGCCAGGTTGCTATTATTAAAAATGCCAGAAGTAAAAAAATGGGAGTTAAAGACATAATTAAAGTAGAAGGTCCCTTAGATATTGTGGATTTTGATATATTAGGATTTATTGATCATAATATCACAGTTGATATTATCACTGACGGTAAATTAGTGGAAAAAAGAGATCTTAAGCTACCAAAGAAGATTGTTAATGTATTACATTGCAAAAACCCAAGATGCATTACATCTATTGAGCAGGAGTTAGACCATGTTTTTGTACTAACAGACAAAAAGAATGGTTTATACAGTTGCCAATACTGTGAAGAAAAGCAGGGCAAACTTTGGGAAAAACTGTAAATTTAAGAGCTTGTGATTTATATTGAAATTTTAATTAATATGGATTTTATCCCACAAATGTTGGTTTGTGCAAACATACTACATTTTGTGGGATTTTTTGTGCTTAAGGCAGAAAAATGACAAAATGTGCCATTTGTATTGAAATTACATAAATGAATTGTTATAATCAAACGGTAATATATTTAATAACAAAGGATAGGAGGACGAAAAAATGTATTGTAACCATTGTGGAAAAGAAATTAATGACAATGCAGTTGAATGCCCATATTGTGGAGGAGATACAAAGAACACGCATAATAATGATTATGGCACACCATATGTATCTGATAATGGAGGAATAGGCTGGGGGCTACTGGGATGTTGTATTCCTTTAGCAGGTTTGATTTTATTCCTTGTGTGGAAGGACACCAAGCCAAAAACAGCTAAAGCCGCAGGAATTGGTGCTTTAGTTAGCGTAGGTATTTCAATATTATTCTACATTATAGTGATTGTAGCAGGCGTAGGAGCAGGAATGTATGGTGCTTCATCAAGTGTTACAGGATTTTAGGAATGTGGCATGAAAAGATGGTTATGTAAATGGCTACCCATCATATTTGGATGCCATCAAAGACCTGAACGTTCATTTTTCTTTCATGGAAAACAGTTTCCAATATGCGCAAGGTGTACAGGTGAACTTATAGGAATTATAGTAACTCCTATAGGATATTTCTTTTTGAAAAATTTACCTATATGGGTGTTTTTTGTTTTATTAATTCCACTTGTAACAGATGGTTTGATACAGGCAAAAACAAAGTATGAAAGTAATAACACTAAGCGCTTGATTACGGGCATATTATTTGGAATAGGCTTAATGATGTTGTTTATGATATCTACAGCGTATTGCTTTAATATAGGGGTTGATATTGGAAGAAAATGGAGATACTCGCAGTTATAAAATATCGTATTAAAGTATAAGCAGAACTTTATGTCGAAAGAAAACATTGAAGTTCTGCTTTTTTGATAGTTATATTTAAGAAGCAGATGAGATGGTGAGATATGGAAATGACTGGAATAGGGATGACTAGAATATGGATATAATAAAAATTAAAATCCAACTGCTCGCATCACATAAATTCAAAAAAAGAATAAAAGAATTATTAAAATCCAAAAATTACTAAAAATATTGAAATAAAAAATCCCGTAAATTATATCATACATAATACAATCTACGGGAATGTTTCGTATTTATTTATCGATACCTTACGGGGCGTTTATATATATCCCACAAAACTATTTGTCAGATTCTGAATTAACCTCATCAGATGGAGTGTCATCTTCATGGTCAATTTTGACCTTAACCAAATCAATTCGTTTATCATCCATTTTGATAACTGTAAGTTTGCAGTTATCAATTTTCACACTGTCACCTTTGTTTGGTAGGCGGTCTAAGTGTTCAATAATAAGTCCACCGAGAGATTCATAATCTTCTGAATCTATATTAGTACCCAATTCGTCATTGAAATCATCTAAATTAATTGAGCCTTCAACAATGTATTCATGTTCACCAATTTGTCTGACAGCAAGCTCCTCAGCCTGGTCGAACTCATCGTGGATATCACCTATGATTTCTTCCACAATATCTTCTAATGTAATAAGGCCCTCAGCCTGACCATATTCATCTAAAACAATACACATTCCGGGCTCATTATTTCTCATTTCTATAAGAAGGTCATTAAGCTCTTCTTTTTCGTGAGTATAATAAGGTTCACGCATTAATTTATTAACATCAAAATTTACACGGTTTACTTCATTTATAAGCATATCTTTAATGTTGATAATTCCCACAATATTATCTGTATCATCTTTATAAACAGGTATACGGGTAAATTTATCTGACTTAATAACAGATAAAAGTTCATCGTATGAAACATCAATAGGAACCATGGTTATATCAACCTTAGGAATCATAATGTCTTTAGCACATGTGTCTCCGAAATCAAAAACGTTGTTAATCATATCGTACTCATCATCTTCGATAATACCCTCTTCCTGACTAACCCCCACAATGGTTCTTAATTCATCTTCAGTAATAGCTGCTGAATTTAAATTTACGTTAACTCTGAATATTTTTAACAGAAAGCTGGAAAACAGATTCAGCACAAAAATAACCGGAGTTAAAATAAACATAAAAAATTTAATTGGCTTTGCATAAGATAATGCAATTGACTCAGCATGAAGAGTTGCTACCGTTTTGGGAATAATTTCACCAAAAATAATGATGACAAGTGTAAGTACGCCTACGCAAACGCTGACAACTATGTTTACATCAAAAATATGCTGGGCTAAAACTGTTGTAAGAGAAGAAGCAGCAATATTAACAATATTGTTACCTATCAAAACAGTGCTAAGCATCTTTCTGGAATTGCTAAGTACCTTATCAAGTACAATAGCTTTCTTATTTCCGTCATCAACGAGCATTCTCAATCTTACTTTATTAAATGTAGTAAGAGCAGTTTCGGCTGATGAAAAAAACGCCGAGAATAACAATAAAACAAATAATATGCATAGCAGAGCTATGTCACTGGGTCCCATATAAATCTCCTTACAAAAAATATTTCAGGCAAAAGCCTGTTAGAGTCGATTGTACAATATAGATAATTTAAAGTCAACAAACCGTAATAAATTATACGCTTTCATAATATAAATTATTATATAAACGTTAGGAAAGGCTGGTATTACCGGTAAATAAATTATGAAAAAAGTTGCAGTGATATTTTTAAAGGAAACATTGATACAAATGATTATAAGTACAGTATTGTTGGCACTAATTGCTTTTGTGGTTCTTAAAATTTCACCTTCTGTGGCAACAATAAAAATAATGGTGTTGATAATTTATGGAATTGCGTCATTTTGTGGTGGGGTGATAGTGGGAAAGGTTATGGAAAGCAGAAAATTTGTGTGGGGAGCATTAGCCGGACTGATTTATTTTGCAATAATTTTTCTCACAGCACTAATTTCAAAAGGAAGCGTCTCATCAGGAAGTGTAGGACTCTTTTCAGGATGTATTGTTTCCGTGGTGGCAGGAACAATAGGAGGAATGCTTAGTTAAAGGGGGGATAGGATAATAGGGGAATGATTTTAAACGATTTTAACAGGATTTTGATACAATAAAGAAAACGTTTGAAAAAATACCATATTGTGATATAATAACCTAAGACTTGTGCAGCTTTACATAAATAAGCACAAAATAGATTTGGAGGATTACCATGAAACATATTAAGACATTAAATGCAAAAACATTAAAGGACACAATGAAAAAAGGCGGATGCGGTGAATGTCAGACATCATGTCAGTCTGCTTGCAAGACTTCTTGTACAGTAGGAAACCAGACTTGCGAAAACAAATAAAATTTTATATGGCATTATTTTATAACAGAGCCGAATTTTCGACTCTGTTATAATGCGTTAAAAAGGGAGGAAGTCACAGTGATTCATCAGTATAAAAGCAATGGATATAACATTGTAATGGACGTTAACAGTGGCGCAGTGCATGTGGTTGATGACGTTACATATGATGCTATAGAGTTGTTTGAAGATATTTCTTCTTCTGAAATTGTTGATAAACTGAAAGATAAGTATAATGAGTCCGATATTTTAGAGGCAATTGACGAAATAGAAGAATTAAAAAAAGATGGACAACTGTTTACCGAAGACATATATCAGCCGTTTGTTGAAAAGTTTAAGGAGAACCGTCAGACCGTGGTTAAGGCTTTGTGCCTGCATATAGCCCATGATTGTAACCTGGCATGCAAGTATTGTTTTGCTGAGGAGGGTGAGTATCATGGAAGAAGAGAACTTATGAGCTTCGAGGTTGGAAAGAAAGCCCTGGATTTTCTTGTTAAAAATTCAGGCAATAGAGTAAACCTTGAAGTAGACTTCTTTGGTGGTGAACCATTAATGAACTGGGAGGTTGTAAAGCAGCTAGTTGAATATGGACGTTCGTTAGAAAAGCCATACAACAAGAAATTCAGATTTACCCTTACCACTAATGGTGTACTTCTTAACGACGAGATTATGGAGTATTTGAATAAGGAAATGTCTAATGTAGTAATTAGTCTTGATGGTCGTAAGGAAGTCAACGACAGAATGAGACCATTTAGAAACGGAAAAGGAAGTTACGACCTTATTGTTCCAAAATTCAAAAAGCTTGCAGAAAGCCGTAATCAGACCAATTATTATATAAGAGGTACATTTACAAGAGATAATCTTGATTTTTCTGAAGATGTAAAACATTTTGCTGATTTAGGATTTAAACAGATGTCAATTGAGCCTGTTGTTGGCCCGGAAGAAGATCCGTATTCCATTAGGGAAGAGGATTTACCGACAATAATGGAAGAGTACGATAAACTTGCACTTGAATACATAAAGCGTGAGAAGGAAGGCAGAGGCTTTAATTTCTTCCACTTTATGATTGATTTAAATCAGGGACCATGCGTGTATAAGCGCTTATCAGGATGTGGTTCAGGAACTGAATATCTTGCAGTTACACCATGGGGAGATTTTTACCCATGCCATCAGTTTGTTGGAAACGAAGATTTTCTTATGGGAAATGTAAATGATGGAATTGTCCGTAAAGATATTGTTTCCACGTTCGGAGACTGTAATGTGTATTCAAAAGAAAAATGTAAAAACTGCTTTGCAAGATTTTACTGCAGTGGCGGTTGTGCTGCAAACTCATATAATTTTCATGGCACAATTAATGATGCTTATGATATCGGATGTGAAATGCAGAGAAAAAGGGTGGAATGCTCAATAATGATAAAAGCAGCGTTAGCCGACGCTGACTGATAAGAAAGAGGTTAAAAGATGAAAATTAAAATGAACAAAACTAAAGGGATTGTATTTTTTATACTTTCACTTGCAGTAATGGCTTTTGCCGGTTATGTGATTCTGTTTGGCGTAGGGGATCACGGACAGGCTAAGTATATTACACAGGGTCTTGATCTTAAAGGCGGTGTAAGCATTACATATCAGGTATCGAAAGATGACCGTGATAAGTTAAACAGTGATTCTCTTGAAGCTACAAGAGGAAAATTAGAGAAGAGAATTCATACATTTAGTACAGAAGCTACAGCTTATAAGCAGGGTGATGATAGAATTACAGTTGAAATCCCGGGTGCATATGATGCGGACAAGGTTCTTGAAGAATTAGGTAAGCCGGGTTCACTTTATTTCTGTACAAAGGCTGATTCAACACCTACAGATGAGCAACTTAAAAACAAGGAATATATCCAGTTAAAGAACACAACAGGTGGACAGTATGACGGATATTATAAGGTATGGCTTACAGGTGACAGTGTTTCAGATGCTAAAGGTCAGGCAACAACTAATGAAAAGACAGGAAAAGCAGAGAATGCTGTAGACCTACAGTTTAATACAGCAGGAACAAAAATTTTTGGTGAAATGACATCTCAGAATGTTGGACAGCAGTCATACATTATTTATGACAATGAGGTTCTTAGTGACCCGAAAATTAATCAGTCAATTACCGGTGGACAGGCTCAAATCACAGGTAACTTTACATTAGAGGAAGCACAGACACTTGCAGATAATATTAAGATTGGTTCACTTGATCTTTCATTGGATGAATTAAGTCATAATGTTCAGAGTGCACAGCTTGGTAGAGATGCTTTATCAAAGAGTGTTCAGGCAGGTATGATAGCGTTTGTTATTATTGTATTATTCTTACTTTTCGTATATAGAGTGCCTGGTCTTGCTGCAGGTTTCGCATTATTATCATATGTTGAATTAATGCTTCTTGCACTTAACGGATTTGACCTTACACTTACTCTTCCGGGTATTGCAGGTATTATTCTTAATATCGGTATGGCAGTTGATGCTAACGTTATTATTTATGCCCGTATCAGAGAGGAAATTGCAGCCGGCAAGTCAGTTAAGAATGCAATCACTATTGGATTTAAGAAAGCAACATCAGCTATCGTTGACGGTAACGTTACAACACTTATTGCAGCATTAGTTCTTCTTTGGAGAGGTTCAGGAACAGTTCAGGGCTTTGCCATGACACTTGCAATAGGTATCTTCATTCAGTTATTTACATCCCTTGTTGTTTCAAGAGGAATTGTATGGATGTTATATTACATGGGATTCCAGAAACCGGGATTTTATGGCAAGGAAAGAGCAAAGAATGTTATCAAGTTTGTTGAAAAGAGAAAAGTTTGGTTTACAATTTCAATAGTTGTTATTGTTATTGGCTTAGGCTCAATTGTTTACAATGTGGCAACAGGAAATGAAGCATTTAACTATAGTATTGAATTTAAGGGTGGTACATCTATAAGCGTTCAGTTTGATAAGGATTACACTATCGATGAATTCAACGATACAATTAAACCTGAAATACAGAAAACATTAAATACATCAGATGTACAGGCTCAGAAGGATACAGGTACAAAGGGCTTATACTCTATTAAGACAAAGAAAATGTCATCAGATGAAATGGACGAATTTAAGAAGCTTTTGATTGACAAGTATCAGGCAAAGGATGACGAGCAGAACTTTAATGATACAGAAATTTCAGATACAATCAGTGCTGAAATGAGAAGAGATGCCGTTGTTGCTACAGCTCTTGCTACAATTTGTATGTTGATTTACATCTGGTTAAGATTTAAGAATATTCAGTTTGCTTTAGCAGCTGTTATAGCATTAGTTCATGATGTACTTATAGTTGTTGGTTTCTATTCATTGTCAAGACTTACAGTTGGAACAACATTTATTGCCTGCCTTCTTACAATAGTAGGTTACTCAATAAATGCTACGATTGTTATCTTTGACAGAATTAGAGAAAATAAGGCTGTTATGAAGCGTGATGAAACAATGATTGGTCTTATTGACAGAAGTATCACAGAAACACTTACAAGAAGTATCTACACATCATTAACTACATTTGTTGCTGTATTTATGATATTCGTTATGGGTGTTTCATCAATTAAAGAGTTTACAACACCATTAATGGTAGGTATCGTAGCCGGTGCTTATTCATCAGTATTTGTTACAGGTGCATTATGGTATGTATTAAAAGGTAAACAGTACGACAAAGAAAAATAATTAAGAAGTATTTAACGGTACCATCTAAATGGTGGTGCCGTTTTTCTTTTTACAATACTATTTAGGAACAAGGCATAATTATTATGAAAGAGAAATGGTTTTTACAGACAAAAAGGGCAGATTTTAATCATATTTCTGAAAAATTTCATATCAGTCCGGTAATTGCAAGGATAATTAGAAACAGAGATGTAATATGTGACGAGGACATCTATAATTATTTAAATGACGATTTGGAAAAAATAAGTTCTCCATGGCTTTTTAAAGATATGGATAAGGCTGTTGATATACTAAGAATAAAAATCAGTCATGAAAGTAAAATAAGAATAATATGCGATTATGATGTGGATGGAATAACTTCCGGATATATTTTACTTAGGTCATTAAAAAAGCTAGGGGCAAATATAGACCTTGTAGTTCCCCGCAGAATAGAAGATGGCTATGGTATAAATGAAAAACTAATTAAAAATGCCTATGATAGCGGTATTGATACTATTTTAACATGTGATAACGGTATTTCGGCTTATAATCAGGTGGAATATGCCAAATCTCTTGGAATGAATATTATTATTACTGACCATCACGAGGTACCTTTTGAAGAAACTGATGGGAAAAGAGAATATATTGTTCCTAATGCAGATGCAGTGGTAAATCACAAACAGGCAGACTGCCCCTATCCATTTAAAGAGCTGTGTGGAGCAATGGTTGCATATCAGCTTATATCGGCATTGTTTGAAACAGAAGGCATAGGCAAAAACGAATTATATAAGTTACTTCCTTACGCTGCTATTGCAACTGTATGTGACGTAGTGGATTTAAAGGGAGAAAACAGAATTATAGTAAAACAGGGCATTAAAAAACTAAAAGACTGTAATGATATTGGTATAAATGCTTTAATAAATGCCTGTAAGTTAGATAAAAATAATCTTTCATCTTATCAGTTTGGTTTTGTTATAGGCCCTTGCCTAAATGCCAGTGGAAGATTAGACACGGCAAAACGTGCCACGGAGTTATTAGATTGCATAGATACTCAAAAGGCGGAAGTTTTGGCAAAAGAACTGGTGGAATTAAATGCTGAACGTAAGGATATGACTAATGAAGGAGCCATGACAGCAATTGAAATGGCACAGGATATGGATGACAAAGTATTGGTTTTATACCTTAAAGACTGTCATGAAAGCATTGCAGGAATTATTGCAGGAAGGGTAAGAGAAAAGTATAATAAGCCTACGTTTGTCCTAACAGATGCTGAACAGGGAGTTAAAGGATCAGGTCGTTCTATTGAGGAATACGATATGTATTCAGAACTTACAAAGGTAAAAAGTTTGCTGACGAAGTTTGGTGGTCATAAAATGGCAGCGGGAATATCTTTAGAAGAAAAAAATATAGATTTATTTAGAAAAATGTTAAATGAAAATTGTAATTTAACGGAAGAAGATTTATATTTAAAGGTGTGGATTGACATTGCCCTGCCTTTGGAATATATTACAATGGATTTCGTAAATCAGTTAGAGGTTATTAAGCCCTATGGAAAAGGCAATGAAAAGCCGGTTTTTGCAGAAAAAAATCTAAAGATTATCAGTTTGCAAATACTGGGAAAATCAGGAAATGTAATAAAAATGGTTGTAGAAAATCAAAATCATTACAGAATGACTGCAGTTAAGTTTAACAGTGCCGTTGATTTTATGGCATTTTTGTCTGAAAAATTCGGTGAGGAAGAGGTAAATAAGGCCCTTCAGGGTCAAAAGAATAATTTGGAAATTATGGCAACATACTATCCGGAAATAAATGAGTATAATGGAAGGATAAATTTACAAATAATAATAGATAGATTTTGTTAAAAGGGTTGTGGTAATATATAATTATGACAACTATAAAATAAATAATTATATAGCAAGAAGGAGAAGATAAAATGCATGAGGTAGAAAAGTACATTAGAAGCATACCTGATTTTCCGGAACCGGGTATTATTTTCAGAGACGTTACAACAGTAATGAAGGATCCTAACGGGCTTAAGATAGCTATTGATTCCATGATAGATAAGGTAAAAGACCTGGATTTTGATGTGGTTGTAGGTTTAGAGGCCAGAGGCTTTGCTTTGGGTACACCTATTGCGTATGCTTTAAATAAAGGCTTTGTTTTGGTTAGAAAGAAAGGTAAACTGCCTTGTGAAACTATTTCAGAAGAATATGATTTGGAATATGGTACAGCTGAAATTGAAATTCACGTAGATGCCATTAAACCGGGACAGAGAGTTGTTATAACTGATGATTTGATTGCCACAGGCGGAACAGTAAAAGCAGCTATTGATTTAGTAGAAAGACTTGGTGGAGTTGTAGTTGGTTGCGTATTCCTTATGGAATTAGCAGGATTAAAAGGTAGAGAGAAATTAGAAGGATATAGAGTAGATTCAGTTGTAGCATATGAAGGGAAATAATATGAACAATGTAAAAATCGAAAATCACGGTGTAATTCCAAAAGAAGAAGAACAGGCAACCCCTGAGGAATTATACGGGAGACTTATAGACAAAATTAAACATTATCATCCGTCGGCAGATGAGTTGCATATGATAGAGAAGGCGTATAATTTTGCCAAAAATTTCCACGGTGACCAGAAACGTAAATCCGGAGAGCCTTATATCATACATCCTCTTCATACTGCCCTTATTTTGGCAGACCTGGAATTGGACAAGGAATCCATAATGGCAGGTCTTTTACATGATGTTATGGAAGATACATCTGCCACAAGGGAAATAATGATAAAGGAATTTGGTGAGGAAGTAACAGATTTAGTAGATGGAGTAACCAAACTTACCAGATTGGATTATGATACTGACAAGGTAGAGGAACAGGCTGAAAACTTAAGGAAAATGTTTCTTGCCATGGCAAAGGATATCAGAGTTATTTTAATAAAATTAGCTGATCGGCTTCACAATATGCGTACCTTGCAATATATGACACCGGAAAAGCAAAAAGAAAAATCAAGGGAGACAATGGATATTTATGCTCCAATCGCAGATAGACTTGGTATTTCTAAAATTAAAATAGAATTAGATGACCTTGCCTTAAGATATCTTGAACCTGAAAAATATAAGGAATTAGTTGAAGGTGTCCATGAAAGACTTGAGCATAGAGAAGAATTTATGAGTAATCTCATTGCTGAAGTTGCAGGATATATAGAAAAAGCAGGAATTAAGGCTACTATTGACGGACGTGTTAAGCATTATTTCAGTATTTACAAGAAAATGACAATGCAGCATAAAACATTAGACCAGATATACGATGTATTTGCTGTTAGAATTATTGTAGACAGCGTTATGGAATGTTATGGTGCATTAGGTATTATTCATGAGAAATATACACCGGTTCCGGGAAGATTTAAGGACTATATTGCCATGCCAAAGCAGAATATGTATCAGTCCTTACATACTACCCTTATCGGACCTAACGGACAGCCTTTTGAAATTCAGATTAGAACATACGAAATGCATAAAACCGCTGAATATGGTATTGCTGCTCACTGGAAATATAAAGAAAATATCACAGGTGAGGGAGATAATGAGGAACAGAAGATTAGCTGGTTAAGGCAGATTCTTGAATGGCAGAGAGATTTGTCAGATAACAAGGAATTTTTAAATTTACTTAAAGATGACCTTAATATGTTCTCAGAGAGAGTTTACTGTTTTACACCTAATGGAGATGTTAAAAATCTTCCAAACGGCTCTACGCCAATTGATTTTGCCTACAGTATTCATAGTGCCGTAGGAAACAAGATGGTAGGTGCCCGTGTTAACGGAAAAATGGTAAACATTGATTATAAAATACAAAACGGTGACCGTGTAGAAGTTGTAACCTCTAATAATTCCACGGGCCCTAGTATGGACTGGTTAAAAATTGTTAAAAGCACTCAGGCAAAGAACAAAATAAACCAGTGGTTTAAACAGCAAAATAAAGAGGAAAATATTGTTAAAGGTCGTGAACTTATAGAAAAGTATTGTAAGTCTAAAGGCATAGTAATGTCAGAAATATTTAAGCCTGAATATATGGATAAGGTAAGGCTTAAGTATAGCTACAAGGAATGGGATTCGCTAGTGGCATCTATAGGTCATGGAGGATTAAAGGAAGGTCAGATTGTAAACAAGCTTTTAGACGAATACAATAAAGACCATAAAATTGAAATTACAGATGAAGATGTTTTAAATGAAGCTAATGGAAACAAGCAGGGAACGAAACATAATTCATCAAAAAGCGGCATTATTGTTGAGGGAATGAATGATGTGGCTGTAAGATTTTCAAAATGCTGTAGTCCGGTTCCGGGAGATGAAATTGTGGGATTTGTCACCAGAGGAAGAGGTGTTTCTATACACAGAACCGATTGTGTAAATATTATAAATCTTCCGGATATTGAACGAGGAAGGCTTATAGAGGCAAGCTGGGCTGCTGACGAATCAGAGCAGGATGGAAAGTATATGACGGAAATCGTTATATATGCCCATAACCGTGTGGGAATACTTACTGACCTGTCAAAGATATTTACAGAGAGAAATATTGACGTAAACAGTATTAACAGTAGAACAAGTAAGTCCGACATTGCCACTATTTCAATGACTTTTGCCATTCAGGGTACAGATGAATTAAATAGTCTTATTGCAAAAATAAGAACCATTGACAGTATAATTGACATTGAAAGAACAAGCAGTTAATAAAAGATTAGGAGATTTGATATGGCTAAGATAATGATTAGAAGTGTTACTGTAAGCGAGTGCTACACAAATTGCTATATTTGTATGAATAAGGATACAAAAGAGGGATTTATTGTGGATCCGGGAGATGACGAACTGAAAATATCAGTTAATGTAAGCAGACTGGAAATGATTCCAAAGGCAATATTGCTTACCCATGGACACTTTGATCATATCGGAGCCGTAAATCAACTGAAGGAAAGATATAATATTCCTGTGATTGTAGGGGCAAAAGAGGAAAAAGTCCTTACAGACAGCAGAATGAATCTGTCGTCTATGTTTGGAGAACCTGTAAAAGTTAATGGAGATAAGTTTTTAGAAGATGGTGAAAACTTTCAGGTAGCGGGATTTGATATACAATATGTTCTTACTCCTGGGCATACTCCGGGAAGCGGATGCTTTTATATTGAAGAGGAGCAGGTTTTATTTAGCGGAGATACCTTGTTTCAGGCAAGCAGAGGAAGAACGGATTTCCCGGGAGGAAGTGAATCTGATATAATTAAGTCCATTAAAAACAAACTTCTGGTTTTACCGGGAGAGACAGAGGTATATCCGGGACATATGAACATAACAAATATTGACAGCGAAAAGGTGTACTATTAATGATTGATATACAAATAGAACCGGCACAGTTTGAATATGACGTACAATCACTTGTACAGGCATTTTATACCGGTCATCCCTTTAAAATTAATGATAGGGTTGAAAATTCATACCGGAAAATATCTGTAAAATATGAAAAAAACAAGATATGTATTTCGGTGTGGAGTAAGGAAAAAGAGCCTGTAGAAGGTGAAATGTTTTGTGATTTTTCAGACAGAAGAGAAACTAAGAATATATTAAAGAAACTGTTATATAATCTGTTAAGTGCAGATACGAAAGAGAAACTTCCCTGGGGAACACTTACAGGGATAAGGCCATCTAAGATTCCGGAGATGATGCTGGAAGAAGACATTAGCCGGAAAGAAATTATGTCTTATATGAAAGAAACATATTTGATATCTGATGAGAAGTTAAATCTGGCAATGGATATAGCTGGCAGAGAGCGACAGATTTTGTCAAAAATAAATTATAAACATGGATTTAGTTTGTATGTAGGGATACCCTTTTGTCCTACAACCTGTTTGTATTGCTCATTTACCTCATTTCCAATAGAAAAATACAGAAAAAAAGTTGATTTATACTTAGATGCAGTTATAAAGGAAATTAAATATCTTGGAATAAAGCTAAAAAACAGGGAACTAAATACGGTATATATCGGTGGAGGAACTCCCACTACCCTTGAACCAAATCAGTTAGACAGGCTTATAAATGCCTTGAAGGATAATTTTGATTTTTCCACGGTAGTTGAATTTACAGTGGAGGCAGGAAGACCTGACAGTATAACTGAAGATAAGATAATGGTTCTAAAAAAGCATGGAGTAAACAGAATATCCATAAACCCTCAAACCATGAATGAGAAAACATTGGAAATTATAGGTAGAAAGCATACTGTTTCTCAGGTAAAAGAAGCATTTGCCATTGCAAGAAAATGCGGTATGGATAACATCAATATGGATTTTATTGTGGGACTGCCGGGAGAAAACGCCCAAATGGTAAAATACTCCATGGAAGAAGCTCTTAAACTAAATCCTGACGGAATTACAGTTCATTCTCTTGCTTTAAAAAGGGCTTCAAGACTTAATGTGGAAAAGGACAGATATTCCGACATGACCATGGAAAACAGTAGCAGGTTAATGAAAATAACGGAAGAATATGCCGGAAAAATGAAAATGGTTCCATATTATATGTACAGACAGAAAAATATGGTTGGTAATCAGGAAAATGTAGGTTATTCTAAGGTTGGAAAGGAAGGAATTTACAACATTTTAATGATGGGTGATTATCAGAATGTGTGGGCTGCCGGTGCAGGAGCGGTAACTAAATTGCTGTCTAAAGACAGAAAAGAAGGAAAAAGAATTGATACATTGAAAAATGTAGATTTATATATAGATAGAATTGATGAAATGATTGAAAGAAAAAAGGTTGTTAAATTGGATTAATAATAGTAAAATTGTATGGTTGGAAAAAACATTAAAAGGAGTGGTAAAATGGCTTTAAGTAAGAAACCCGTTACAGGAATGAAAGATATTCTTCCTGAAGAAATGAAAATTAGAAATTATGTACAGAATGTAATTAAGGATACATATAAAGCTTTTGGATTTACACAAATTGAAACACCATGTGTTGAGAATATTTCAAATCTCACAAGCAAGCAGGGTGGTGAAAACGAGAAACTTATATTTAAGATTTTAAAAAGAGGAGAAAAATTAAATCTTGAAACAGCTAAGGAAGAGATGGATTTAGTTGATAATGGATTAAGATATGATTTAACAGTACCTCTTGTAAGATATTATTCAAAAAATGCTAATGATTTGCCATCACCCTTTAAGGCACTTCAAATGGGAAATGTCTGGAGAGCAGACAGACCTCAAAGGGGAAGATATCGTCAGTTTATGCAGTGCGATATTGATATATTAGGTGATCCAAGCAATCTGGCTGAAATAGAACTTATTCTTGCAACAACAACAACTCTTGGAAAGTTGGAATTTAAAAATTTCCAAATCAGAATAAATGAAAGAAGAATATTAAAGGCTATGGCTGCGTATAGTGGTTTCCCGGAGGAATCTTATGACAGCGTATTCATTATTCTTGATAAAATGGACAAAATCGGTCTTGAAGGTGTAAAAGAAGAATTAATTAAATATGAATTTTCACCGGAGGCTGTAGAAAAATATACAGATTTATTTAAGGAACTCGAAGGACAAAAAGACCCTATAGCTTATCTTGCAGAAAAACTGGGAGATTATATGGGAGATGACGTAAAAGAATGGATGAATGAAATTATTGAAAGTGTAAGAGCAACAAAGTCTTCTGATTTTGAGATCGTGTTTGATCCTACTTTGGTACGTGGAATGTCTTATTATACAGGAACAATTTTTGAAATTGCCATTCCCGAGTTTGGAGGAAGCTGTGGAGGTGGCGGACGCTATGACAAGATGGTTGGTAAATTTACAGGTCACGATGTTCCGGCATGCGGTTTTTCAATTGGGTTTGAAAGAATTGTTTTATTACTTATGGAACAGGGATTTAAGATTCCGGAAGACTATGATAAGGTTGTTTATCTTATAGAAAAAGGCGTAAGCGGCGATGCACTTTGTGATGTTATTGCTAATGCCCAGGAAGAAAGAAAGAGTGGTAAGCAGGTTCTCGTAACAAGAATGAACAAGAATAAAAAGTTCCAGAAAGAGCAGCTTATGGCTCAGGGATATAATGAATTTAAAGAATTTTATAAAAATCCACTTAAATAGTGAGGAGGAGTATACAATATGGCAGAATCAATGCAGGGACTTCACAGAAGTCACAGATGTACAGAAGTCAGCAACCAAAATATTGGTGAAAAAGTAACTGTTATGGGCTGGGTTCAGAAGAGAAGAAATTTAGGCAGTCTTATATTTATAGATTTAAGAGACCGCTCAGGTTTGTTACAGTTAGTTTTTAACGAAAATGACGGTGAAGTTTTTGAAAAGGCAAAAGAACTAAGAAGTGAATATGTTATTGCGGCAGAAGGCACAGTTAGAAAGCGTGATGGCGCAATAAATCAGACAATGGCTACAGGTGACATTGAAGTTACAGTTGACACATTGCGTATTTTATCTGAGGCAGATACACCTCCATTCCCGGTAGAAGAGGATTCAAATACAAGAGAGGAATTAAGACTTAAATACAGATATTTGGATTTAAGAAAGCCTCATTTACAGAGAAATCTTAAGCTAAGAAGTGATGTAACTACATGTATAAGAAAATTTATGGCAAATGAAGGCTTTATTGAAATTGAGACACCTACATTATGTAAGAGTACACCGGAAGGCGCAAGAGATTATCTTGTCCCAAGCCGTATTCATCCCGGAGCATTTTATGCATTGCCACAGTCTCCACAGCTGTATAAACAGCTTTTAATGTGTTCAGGATTTGACAGATATATTCAGATTGCAAGATGCTACAGAGATGAGGATTTAAGAGCAGACAGACAGCCGGAGTTTACACAGGTTGACATGGAACTTTCATTTGTGGATATTGACGATGTTATTGATGTAAACGAAAGATTGTTGCAGGCTTTGTTTAAGGAAATACTTGACGTTGACGTTCAGCTTCCTATTCCAAGAATGACATGGCAGGAGGCAATGGACAGATATGGTTCAGATAAACCTGATACACGTTTTGGAATGGAAATCGTAAACGTTACTGACGTAGTAAAAGATTGTGGTTTTGGAGTATTTACCGGAGCTATAGAAAACGGTGGTACGGTTAGAGGTTTAAATGTTAAAGGTCAGGGAGCAATGCCTAGAAAGAAAATAGACAAGCTTGTTGATATGGCAAAAGGAAATGGTGCTAAAGGTTTGGCATATCTTTGCATTAATGAAGATGGCACTTATAAGTCATCCTTTGCAAAGTTTATGACAGAAGAAGAGTTAGACAATCTTGTTAAAGCCATGGATGGTGAAAGAGGTGATCTGCTGTTATTTGCCGCTGATAAAAATAAGGTTGTATGGAATGTTTTAGGAGCACTTAGATTAGAGTTAGGTGAACAGTTAGAACTTATAGATAAGAACAAATTTAACTTCTTATGGGTTGTTGAATTCCCACAGTTTGAGTGGTCTGATGAGCAAAACAGATTTTTAGCAATGCATCATCCGTTTACAATGCCTATGGAAGAAGATATTAAGTATATTGACAGCAACGAATTAGGAAAAGTCCGTGCTAAAGCATATGATATTGTATTAAATGGTTCAGAAATAGGTGGCGGAAGTGTGAGAATACATCAGGCTGACATTCAGGAAAAGATGTTTGAAGCATTAGGTTTCACACCTGAGGCTGCTCATGAACAGTTTGGTTTCTTATTAGATGCTTTCAAGTATGGCGTTCCTCCACACGCAGGACTTGCATACGGACTTGACAGATTGGTTATGCATATGTCAGGTGAGGATAATATCCGTGAGGTAATTGCATTCCCTAAGGTAAAGGATGCATCATGTCTTATGACTGCCGCACCGGGGGAAGTTGACGACAAACAGTTAGAAGAACTGGACATTGCAATTATTAAAAAATAAAAATATATATAATAAATTATAAAAGCATACATTGTGTTGGAATTTGTACATTCCGGGGCGGTGTATGCTTTTTTGCAGAGCATAGAAATGGTAATACATAGTAAAGTTACACCCTTTGGAATAGTAAGATTTCCCTTTATAACGTACTTTCAGGTTGGTACATATAAGGCACCTTCGCCTAAATCGCCAAGTCTATTAAGCAATTTCTGGAAAATATTAGTGTTATCAGTAACGCCGTCGCTTACTGCAGGCAGGACAAACAATGCCATTGTAAGCGCGAGAAATAGTGCTTTGAATGTTGACTTCATTGCATCCCCCCCTCATAAAATATAATAATAAAATACTGCTGTATAATGAAAAAACATCACATTATACAACACAGCAATATGATTATAAAAAGTTTTGTAAAAGTTACAATGTTAAAATACAAATGCCTAAAGTTTTTTTTGTGTGATTTACATAAATTTTATTTTCCTTAATTCATCCTGAAGCTTTCCAACATAATTGCTTAGTTGTTCACACTGTCTGGAAAGCTGTTTTTTTGTAAATTTAAGATTAGATATTTCCATGTTTTTTTCATAAATCTTCTTTTGACATTTAATTAGTTCACTGCTTTTTTCCGATAATGAATTTTTTAATTGTTCAATGGTTTCGTTAGCAGCTAAATTCACATTGTCAGGTCCGTTTTTTGTAATTGTTGTAATGGTTCCGTTTTTACTTAAGTAGTAGCAGTCATTTTGCAAAATGATATAGGTTTTCCTGTTAGAGCTTACCACATCGAAGTCATTATAATTTTTAATGTTACGCTTAATGAGACATGTATGGTTTGGTGCAGAGCAAAGCAGATAATAAACATCACAGAAATTGCTATGGTTATTGTGAGTACAATAAAATATGTAAAGTTCATTTTCGCACATTATAGGTGAAACATTTACAATAGTACGCCCGTTTTTGCTGTCTTCTAAAGGAATGGATAAAAACTCCATAAAACGATTCCCCGACAAGGTTGCAGTTTTTATTTTATTGTCGGTGGATATATAGAAGGCGTATTTTTTATTACCATCATAAATTCTAAAGTCATCTTTTACGTCATTAAAAATAATCCCCTCAGGGTGGATATGTCCTCTAATTGCCGTATACATATATACGTTATGTCCGCTGTGGTAAAGTATAGCCGGCTGACCGTTGTCAAATGCAAGAATTTTGTACATAGTATCCTCCTTTAGTTTTACCTTAATAAATATTATTTTTCGGATTAAAATAGAACAAAATTAAAAAATTAGTTTAAAAATATAGAAGGTTATGGTAAAGTAATAAGGGAAAAAATCGGCTTAAGTGTCGTTTGATTATAAATATATGGAGGTTTTATTATGTTTTCATTTGATGAAATTAAAAATGCAGATGCAGAAGTTGCTAAAGCAATGGAAGATGAACTTGGAAGACAGCGTTCACATCTTGAACTTATTGCTTCTGAAAATCTTGTAAGCAAAGGTGTAATGGCAGCTATGGGAAGCCACCTTACAAACAAATATGCAGAAGGATATCCGGGAAAGAGATATTACGGCGGATGTGAATACGTTGATGTAGTGGAAGAATTGGCAAGAGAAAGAGCTAAGAAATTATTTGGATGTACGTACGCCAATGTTCAGCCTCATTCAGGTGCACAGGCAAATATGGCTGTATTTTTCGCATTGGTAAAACCGGGAGAAAGGGTTATGGGTATGAGTCTTGATGCCGGCGGACACCTTACCCATGGTTCACCTGTAAATATGTCAGGAACATATTTTGACGTAGTATCATACGGTGTAGATGAGAATGGATTTATAGATTACGACGAAGTAAGAAGAATAGCACTTGAAGCTAAGCCAAAGCTTATTGTGGCAGGTGCAAGTGCTTATCCAAGAAAGATAGATTTCAAGAAATTCAGAGAGATTGCAGATGAAGTGGGAGCATATTTAATGGTAGATATGGCACACATTGCAGGTCTTGTGGCAGGTGGTCAGCATATGAGCCCTATTCCTTATGCGCATGTTACTACAACAACTACCCATAAGACATTAAGAGGACCTAGAGGCGGACTTATTCTCTCAAGTGAAGAGTTTGCTTTAGAACATAAATTAAACAAAGCAGTATTCCCTGGTATTCAGGGTGGACCTTTGATGCATGTTATAGCTGCAAAGGCAGTTTGCCTTAAGGAAGCATTATCTCCTGAATTTAAGGTATATGCAAAGAATATTGTAGATAATGCCCAGGCATTGGCAAAAGGTCTTACTGACAGAGGTTTTGACCTTGTATCAGGTGGTACCGATAACCACTTAATGTTAGTTGACTTAAGAAGCAAGAATATTACAGGTAAAGAATTTGAAATAGCTCTTGATGCCGCAAACATTACATGTAACAAAAATGCCATTCCGAATGACCCTCAGAAGCCGGGTATTACCAGTGGTGTCAGAATTGGAACACCTGCTGTAACTACAAGAGGCTTAACTACAGAGGATATGGATGTTATTGCAGAGTGTATGGCTGATATTGCAAGTGATTTAACAGGTAATTGCGAAAAGGTTAAGGCAAAGGTTAAGACATTAACAGACAAGTATCCGTTATATGAATAAGATTCATATTTTTGGAAATAATTACACATATGAAGAGTGTAATTAACAGAGATTTTATAAAATGTGGAATAACAGGCTGGTGTATTGAGGTACTCTTTACATCAGCCTCTTGTTTTAAAGAAAAAAATTATAAGCTTATAGGAAAGACATCCATATGGATGTTTCCAATATATGGTATGGCATCAGTGATTAAGCCAATTAGTAAAAAACTTAAAGCTTATAATAAACCAATGGTGGAAAGGGGAGCAGTTTATACAGCAGGAATATTTCTGGTGGAATTTGTGTCAGGAAGCCTGTTAAAGAAAAGTAACAATTGTCCGTGGGATTATAGTAGTGCGAAATATAATATAAAAGGAGTTGTTCGGTTAGACTATGCTCCGTTATGGTTTGTAATGGGGCTGATATATGAAAAAATCCTTAGCAAAGATTAGGTTTTGCTAAGGATTTCTAGTATAAATAGTTTTTATTTGTAAAAGTCTATTATTTTATCTAACTTAGAAGTCATTCCCGTAAAAAGCATATCTACAAGAGTAACGGCAACCATTGATTCCACCACAACCACTGCACGGGGAACAATAATCGGGTCATGACGGCCTTTTATGTTAATATCAATGTTTTCACCGGATTTATTAATGGTTTGTTGTGTTCTTGCGATAGATGGTGTAGGTTTAACTGCTGCACGTACCACAATAGAAGAGCCATCACTCATTCCACCTAAAATTCCACCGGCGTGATTAGATGTCTTGGAAATAACACCGTTTTCAATGCTGAATCCATCATTATCCGTTGAGCCTGACATTTTGGCAACTTCAAAACCGTCACCTATTTCAATGCCTTTAATGGCACCGATGGACATAATGGCTTTGGAAATATTAGCATCAAGCTTGTCAAATACAGGTTCGCCAATTCCCGCTGGCATATTGTTTACAATACATTCAATTATTCCACCACATGAATCCATTTCAGCCATTTTTTCGCCCAAAATTTTTTCAGCTGCTTTTGCAGCATCTGAATCAGGCATATAAACAGGATTTTTCTCAATTTCATCTTTGTTAAATTTTTTGTAATCTATTTCAACATTGCCAATACTCTTAGAATATGTAAGCATCTCAATGCCAAGCTTCTCAAGAATTTTTGAGGCAATGGCACCGGCAGCAACACGTCCGATGGTTTCGCGGCCGGAGGAACGTCCACCACCACGATAATCCCTAAATCCGTACTTTGCATCAAATGTATAATCTGCATGTCCCGGTCTGTAATATGAAGCAATATCACTATAATCCGCAGAATGATGGTCTTTATTTTTTACAATCATTGAAATAGGTGTACCGGTTGTTTTTCCTTCAAATACACCTGAAAGTATTTCAACCTTATCATCTTCTTTTCGCTGGGTTGTATATTTTGACTGACCGGGTTTTCTTCTATTTAAAAACTTCTGTATGTCATCTTCGTTTAATTCAAGTCCCGCAGGACATCCATCTACAACAACACCTAATGCCTTGCCGTGGGATTCACCCCATGTTGTAATTTTGAAAATATTTCCGTATGTTGAACCAGCCATATAGCAAGTCTCCTTTCCGTAAAATCGCCTATAACAGTATAACAATATCCTCAAACAGGTGTCAACTTGATGTTTGACCGGAAAATACGTTTTTGGTTTGTTTACATATTGAAAATATATCAAAATAATGTTATAAAATATAGATGTACGCATTTTTGAGTATAATATAATAAAGCAGGTATAATATGTTTAAAGTTCTAGCAAAAGATGGGGCAGCAAAGTACGGTAGGTTCGAAACGGTGCATGGCACTATTGAAACTCCTGTATTTATGAACGTAGGTACGGCAGGAGCCATAAAAGGTGCAGTAGCTGCAGAAGATTTAAAGGAAATAAAGACACAGGTGGAATTATCTAACACTTATCACCTTCATGTAAGACCGGGAGATAAGATAGTTAAGCAGCTTGGGGGCTTACACAGGTTTATGAATTGGGATAAGCCCATACTTACAGACTCAGGTGGATTTCAGGTTTTTTCTCTGGCTGGTCTTAGAAAAATAAAAGAAGAAGGAGTTTATTTTAACTCTCATGTAGATGGAAGAAAGATTTTTATGGGTCCGGAAGAAAGTATGCAGATTCAGTCAAATCTTGCATCAACCATAGCTATGGCATTTGATGAATGTCCTTCCAGTGTGGCTTCAAGAGACTATATTGAAAATTCAGTTGCACGAACCGCAAGATGGCTTAAAAGATGCAGAAAGGAAATGAATCGTTTAAACGGTCTTGAGGATACAATAAACAAAAATCAGATGCTTTTTGGAATCAACCAAGGGGGGATATATGATGATGTCCGTATTGAGCATGCAAAAGCCATCTCTGATATTGATTTAGATGGTTATGCCATAGGCGGTCTGGCAGTTGGGGAAAGTCACGCGGAAATGTACCGTATTATTGAAAAGGTAGTTCCATATCTTCCGGGAGACAAGCCGGTTTATCTTATGGGTGTAGGAACACCGGCTAATATATTAGAGGCAGTTGAGAGGGGAGTTGACTTTTTCGATTGTGTATATCCTTCAAGAAACGGAAGACATGGTCATGTTTATACTAATGCAGGAAAGCTCAATTTGTTTAATGCAAAGTATGAGACTGATGACAGACCGATAGAGGAAGGATGTCAGTGTCCGGCATGTAAATATCATACAAGAGCATATATCAGACATTTACTTAAAGCTAAAGAAATGTTGGGAATGCGTTTGTGTGTATTGCATAATTTATATTTTTATAATACAATGATGGAGGAAATCAGAGAGGCTATAAAAGCCGGAAGATACAGTGAGTATAAAAATAATAAACTGGAAGGTTTTAAAGAAAACGACAAGAATTAGGAGGTAGGTTTTATGCCAGTTTTAGTAGCAGCAGGTTCAGGCTCAAGTCAGGGAATACTTATAATGATTGCATATGTTGTAATTATTATTGGATTTATGTATTTTATCGCTATCAGACCACAGAAGAAACAGGAAAAAAAGCAGAAAGCTTTAATGGATAGTGTTGAAATCGGTGATAGTGTTTTAACCACAAGCGGATTCTACGGAATGATTATTGATGTTCAGGAAGAAACAGTTATTGTTGAGTTTGGTGGAAACAAAAACTGCAGAATACCAATGCAGAAGGCAGCAATAGTTGACGTGGAAAAAGCAGAAGCATAATATTTTAAACATGCGGGTTATAATCTAGGTTTTTAGATTTGATATTGGAAGGAATATCTGGAATCAGGGTTTCAGATGTTCCTTCTTTTTATAGTTATATATTTATGGCAAAACTTAACTAAAATATACGATTTTTTCACAGTAAAAATAATCAATAAAACTGATTAAGATATATGTGTTGAAAAATGAGTTTATTTGGGTTATAATTTATGAGTTAATGTGGATTTTTATAATTAGAAATTAAATACAGTGATTATACATAGAAATTAATTATATCCACTAGAAACTATAAGGAAAAGAGGAAGCATAATGAATTTTAATGTTGCAGTAATTCCAGGAGATGGAATCGGACCGGAAATTGTTACAGAAGCACAGAAGGTTCTTAATGCTGTCGGGGAAAAGTTTGGACATAGTTTCCAATACACGGAAGTTGATATGGGTGGCATATCTATAGACAAATATGGTGTCCCTCTTACAGAGGATGCACTTGAGACAGCAAAGAAAAGTGATGCGGTATTGTTAGGTGCCGTGGGTGGAGTCGTCGGTAAAGACAGTTGGTATGAACTACCACCTAATTTAAGACCGGAGGCAGGACTTCTTGCAATTAGAAAAGGTTTGAATCTTTTTGCTAATTTAAGACCGGCTTATCTTTACAAAGAATTGAAGGGTGCATGTCCGTTAAAGGAAGAAGTGGCAGATGCAGGCTTTGATATGATTATTGTAAGAGAGCTTACAGGCGGACTTTATTTTGGCGAAAGAAAAACAGAGGAAGTCGATGGGGTTCTTACGGCAACAGATACTTTGACATATAACGAAAATGAAATAAGAAGAATTGCTAAAAAAGCTTTTGACATTGCAATGAAGAGAAGAAAGAATGTCATAAGCGTTGATAAATCTAATGTATTGGACAGTTCAAGATTGTGGGACAAAATCGTAAACGAAGTGGCAAAGGATTATCCTGAAGTTACTCTTACCCATATGTTGGTAGATAACTGTGCAATGCAGCTGGTAAAAAATCCGGCACAGTTTGATGTGGTAGTTACTGAAAATATGTTTGGTGACATTTTATCAGATGAGGCAAGTATGATAACAGGTTCCATAGGAATGTTATCATCAGCAAGTCTTAGAGAGGATAAGTTCGGACTTTACGAACCAAGTCATGGAGCAGCACCGGATATAGCAGGACAGAATAAGGCAAATCCTATAGCTACAGTTCTTTCAGCAGCTATGATGCTTAGATATTCTTTTGATTTGGATGAGGAAGCTGATGCAGTGGAAAAGGCAGTGGAAAAGGTTCTTGAAGATAATATCAGAACAATTGATATTATGTCAGATGGCATGACACTGGTAGGATGTAAGGAAATGGGCAATGAAATCATAAAGAGAATATAAATTTCAGGAGGTTTATTATGAAGAGTGATTCAGTAAAAAAAGGAATACAGCAGGCACCACATAGGTCATTGTTTAATGCTCTCGGTATGACAGAGGAAGAGCTTTCAAGACCTTTGGTTGGTATTGTTTGTTCATATAATGAAATTGTTCCGGGACATATGAATCTGGACAAAATAGCACAGGCAGTTAAAATGGGAGTTGCCATGGCAGGTGGTACTCCAATTATGTTCCCGGCTATTGCTGTTTGCGATGGTATTGCTATGGGACATGAGGGAATGAAATATTCTCTCGTAACAAGAGATTTAATTGCAGATTCAACTGAATGTATGGCTAAAGCCCATCAGTTTGATGCATTGGTAATGATTCCTAACTGTGACAAAAACGTACCGGGACTTTTAATGGCAGCTGCCAGAGTTAATGTCCCAACAGTATTTGTTTCAGGTGGACCAATGCTTGCAGGACATGTACATGGTCAGAAGAGAAGTCTTTCATCAATGTTTGAAGCGGTTGGTGCTAATGCTGCCGGTAAAATGACTCTTGATGACGTAAGAGAATTTGAGGAAAAGGTATGTCCTACATGTGGTTCATGTTCAGGAATGTATACAGCTAACTCAATGAACTGCTTAACAGAAGCACTGGGTATGGGACTTAAAGGAAATGGAACCATTCCGGCAGTTTATTCTGAGAGACTTAAACTTGCAAAACATGCAGGTATGGCTGTAATGGAAATGGTAAGAAAAGATATCAGACCAAGAGATATTATGACAAAAGATGCAATTCTCAATGCATTAACAGTAGATATGGCACTGGGATGCTCAACAAACAGTATGTTACATCTTCCGGCAATTGCCCATGAAATAGGATTTGATTTTGATATTTCATTTGCTAATGAAATCAGTGCTAAGACACCTAACTTATGTCATTTGGCTCCTGCAGGTCCTACATATATGGAAGACCTTAACGAAGCCGGTGGTGTTTACGCAGTTATGAATGAGTTAAGTGAACTTGGTTTATTACATGAAGATTGTATGACAGTTACAGGAAAGACTGTTGGAGAGAATATTAAGGGTTGCGTAAATAAGAACCCTGAGGTTATAAGGCCGTTAGACAATCCATATAGTAAAACAGGTGGTCTTGCAGTTCTTAAGGGAAATCTTGCACCTGATGGTTCAGTTGTTAAACGTTCAGCAGTTGCAGACTCAATGATGGTACATGAAGGACCGGCAAGAGTGTTTGAATGTGAGGAAGATGCTATTGCAGCAATTAAAGGTGGAAAAATTGTTGATGGTGATGTTGTTGTTATCAGATATGAAGGACCTAAGGGTGGCCCTGGTATGAGAGAGATGTTAAATCCTACATCAGCTATTGCAGGTATGGGACTTGGTGAGACAGTTGCTCTTATTACAGACGGCAGATTTTCAGGTGCTTCAAGAGGAGCTTCCATTGGACACGTATCACCTGAGGCAGCTGTAGGCGGACCTATAGCATTAGTTGAAGAGGGAGATATTATTAAGATAAATATTCCTGAAATGACACTTAATGTAGATGTTTCAGATGAAGAAATGGCAAAGAGAAAAGAAAAATGGCAGCCTAGAGAACCAAAGGTAACTACAGGCTATTTAGCAAGATACGCCTCTATGGTTACATCAGGCAATAAGGGAGCTACATTAGAGATAAATAAATAAAGCGGAAGAGAGGAAATACTATGATATTAAATGGTTCACAAATTGTTATAGAATGTCTTAAAGAACAGGGTGTTGATACAGTATTCGGTTATCCGGGAGGAACTATTTTAAATATTTACGATGAGCTTTACAAGAACTCAGATGATATAAATCACATCCTTGTATCCCATGAACAGGGTGCAGCCCATGCTGCTGACGGATATGCCCGTTCAACAGGTAAGGTTGGAGTTTGTATGGCAACATCAGGTCCGGGAGCAACAAATCTTGTTACAGGTATTGCAACAGCATATATGGATTCTGTTCCACTGGTAGCTATTACAGCTAACGTTGCAAAATCAGGTCTTGGAAAGGATTCATTCCAGGAAATAGATATTGTTGGTGCAACAATGCCTATTACAAAGCATAACTTTATTGTAAAGGAAATTGAGGATTTAGCACCTACACTTAGAAAAGCATTTAAAATTGCTAAGAGTGGAAGACCGGGCCCTGTACTTGTAGATATTACAAAGGATGTTACAGCTAACAAGATTGATTTTGAAAGTAAGAAGCCTGAAGAAATAAAGAGATATTCAGATATGATTACTGAAGATGATTTAAATACAGTTGCAGAAATGATTGCAGCTTCTAAGAAACCGTTTATTTTAGTTGGCGGTGGTGCCGTAATATCTGAAGCAGATAAGGAAGTAAGAGAATTTGCTCAATTAGTTGACGCACCTGTATGTGACACACTTATGGGTAAAGGTGTTATTGAGGGAACTAATAAGAGATATACAGGCATGATTGGTATGCATGGAACAAAGACATCAAACTTTGGTGTTACTGAATGTGATTTACTGTTAGTTCTTGGAGCGAGATTTAGCGACAGAGTTACAGGTAATGCAAAGAAGTTTGCTAATAATGCCAGTGTTGTACATATTGATGTGGATCCGTCAGAAATTAATAAAAATATTAAGGCTGATGCCAGCATTATAGGTGACATTAAGGAAGTTCTCGTAAGACTCAATAAATTAGTTACTCCACAGAATCATGAAGACTGGATGAAGCATATAGAGGAAATGAAAGAAAAATATCCTCTTGATTTAGATAAGTCGAAACTTACAGGTCCGGCAGTTATTGATTCTTTGTACAACATTACAAAGGGAGATGCTATTATTACAACAGATGTTGGACAGCATCAGATGTGGGCAGCACAGTTTTATAAATATAGCAGACCAAGACAGCTTATTACATCCGGTGGACTTGGTACCATGGGATATGGTGTTGGCGCTTGTATAGGTTCAAAAATGGGCAACAAAGACAAGATTTGCGTAAATATCGCAGGTGACGGTTGCTTTAGAATGAATATGAACGAAATTGCCACAGCAACAAGATATAACATTCCAATTATTCAGATTGTAATTAACAATCACGTTTTGGGAATGGTTAGACAGTGGCAGACATTATTCTACGGAAAGAGATATTCTAATACAGTTCTTAATGATGCAGTTGATTTCGTAAAGATTTCAGAAGGTATGGGAGCTAAGGCTTACCGTGTAACAACTGTAGATGAATTTGAAAAGGCATTGAAGGAAGCCATCGAATTAAACATCCCTTGTGTAATTGATGCACAGATAGATGAAGACGATAAGGTATTTCCAATGGTTCCTGCTAATACAGCTATCAGTGAGGCATTCTCTGAAGAGGATTTAGCAGCAAGAGGATATGATTGTTAAATATATAATATAAATTAGGAGGCAAATAAAAAATGAGCAGAGTATATAATTTCTCAGCAGGTCCGGCAGTATTACCGGAAGAAGTATTGAAAGAAGCAGCAGATGAAATGCTTGATTACAAGGGATGTGGAATGAGCGTAATGGAAATGAGCCATCGTTCAAAAATGTTCCAGCAGATTATTGATGAAGCAGAACAGGATATTAGAGATTTAATGAATATTCCTGATAACTATAAGGTATTATTCCTTCAGGGAGGAGCTTCACAGCAGTTTGCTGCAGTTCCTATGAATTTAAAGAAAAATGGTAAGGCAGCATATATTATCACAGGTCAGTGGGCAAAGAAAGCAGCTGCAGAGGCTGAAAAATTTCTTGAGGTAAAGAGAGTTGCTTCATCAGCTGATAAGACATTCTCATATATTCCTGATTGCAGTGACTTGGATATTGATGATGATGTAGATTACGTTTATATTTGTGAGAACAATACAATTTATGGTACAAAATATCATGAATTACCAAATACAAAGGGACATACATTAGTAGCTGATGTATCATCATGTTTCCTTTCAGAGCCGGTTGATGTTACAAAGTATGGCGTTATTTATGGTGGTGTTCAGAAGAACGTAGGACCTGCAGGTGTTGTTATTGCAATTATTAGGGAAGATTTAATTCCTGAGGAAGTTGACAGTACTGTACCAACTATGCTGGCATGGAAGACACAGGCAGATGCAGGCTCACTTTACAATACACCTCCTTGCTATGGAATTTATATCTGTGGTAAGGTATTTAAGTGGATTAAGAAAATGGGTGGTCTTGAAGCAATGAAGAAGCATAACGAAGAAAAGGCTAAAATTCTTTATGATTTCTTAGATAACAGCAAGTTATTTAAGGGAACAGTAGTTCCAAAAGACCGTTCATTAATGAATGTTCCTTTTGTAACAGGAAACGAAGAATTAGACGCAAAATTTGTTGCAGAAGCTAAGGCTGCAGGACTTGAAAATCTTAAGGGACATAGAACTGTAGGTGGAATGAGAGCAAGTATTTATAATGCTATGCCTATTGAAGGTGTTAAGGCTTTGGTAGAATTTATGGATAAATTTGAAAAAGAGAATATGTAATTTAATATATTGCAGCATGGCTTTTTAGGTTATGCTGCAGATTATAATATAAAATAAGGAGCAGAGAAATGACAAAAGTAAATTGTTTAAATCCTATTTCTAAATTAGGAACAGATTTATTTAGCGATAATTATGAAATGACAGATGATTTTGCACAGGCTGATGTAGCTTTGGTAAGAAGTGCGGCAATGCATGATTTAGATTTACCGGAAAGCCTTATGGCAGTAGCAAGAGCAGGTGCAGGAGTTAATAATATTCCCCTTGATAAGTGTGCTGAAAAGGGTATTGTTGTATTTAACACACCTGGAGCAAATGCTAACGGAGTAAAGGAATTAGTTCTTTGTGGGATGCTTCTTGCTTCAAGAGATATAATCGGAGGCAACAAGTGGGTAAGCGATAACAATGAAGATGAAAACATTAACAAGACAATGGAAAAGGCAAAGAAGAATTTTGCCGGAAATGAAATTAAAGGTAAAAAGCTTGGTGTTATTGGTCTTGGAGCAATCGGAAGATTAGTAGCAAATATGGCTGTTTCACTGGGAATGGAAGTATATGGAACAGACCCTTATCTTTCAGTTGAAAGTGCATTAAGCCTTAAGAGAGCAGTTAATCTTGTAAATACAAGAGAAGAAATTTTTAAGACATGTGATTTTATTACAGTTCACACACCTCTTCTTGATGATACAAAGGAAATGATTAATAAAGACACAATTGCCATGATGAAGGATGGCGTTGTTGTTCTTAACTTTGCAAGAGATTTACTTGTATGTGATGATGATATGGCTGAGGCACTTAAGTCAGGCAAGGTTAAAAAATACGTTACAGATTTCCCTAATGCAAAGACAGCTAATATGGATGGCGTAATTGCAACTCCTCACCTTGGAGCGTCAACAGAAGAATCAGAAGATAACTGTGCTGTAATGGCAGTAAATGAAATCATGGATTTCGTTGAAAACGGAAATATTACAAATTCAGTAAACTATCCTGCAGCAACTCTTGGTTTATGTGATAAGACAGCCAGAATTACTATTTGTCATAAAAATGTACCAAACATGATTGGTCAGCTTACATCTGTAGTAGCAGGTGAAAATATTAACGTGGCAGACATGGTAGATAAGTCAAGAGGTGACTTTGCATATGCAATTATTGATTTAGACCACCCTGTAACAGATGCTTTAATTGAAAAATTAAATGCAGTTGAAGGTGTAATTAAGGTAAGAATAGTTAAATAATTTATTTTTAATAATTTACTGATATAATGAGGCTGTTGTATAATAGCCTCATTATTGATTTTATGGAGAGTATTATGGAATTTTTATTAGCAGCCGATAATGTGGTAGAAGAATTAGATGCTGAAAAAATCAGCCAGGATGTAAGCAGATTAGCCAAATTTACAGATAGCATGGTGGACAAGCTTATTAATTTCGGATTTAGCATACTAGTTGCAATTATAATATTTGTAATTGGAAAAATTATAATTAAGTTTGTCCGGAAATTTGTTAAAAAATTACTTCTTAAGTCTACAGTGGATTTGGGAGTTGTAAAATTTATTGACTCAATAATAAAAGTTGTGGGTTATGTTATGGTTTTAATCATTATATGTGGTGAAATCGGCATCCAGACAACATCTTTTATTACCCTTTTAGGAACAGGTGGATTATCCATAGGTCTGGCACTTCAGGGAAGCCTTGCCAACTTTGCAGGTGGCGTACTTATTTTGGTTTCAAAACCATTTATAATAGGGGATTATGTACAAATATGTGGTGAAGAAGGTATTGTTAAGAAAATTGACATTATATATACAACATTGGTTAAATATGACAACAGAATTATAAAATGTCCTAACGGTGAAGTGGCAAATAATACTATTATTAATTATTCCAATGAAGACGGCAGACGTGTAGACGTAAAGTTTTCAGTTCACTATGACAGCGACCTTGCTAATGTTAAAAATGTTGTACGGGATATTATATCAAAATGCCCATATACACTAAAGGACAGGTCTAATGATGTGGCAATTACCAAATTAGATGACAGTGCCATAGCATTAGAGGCAAGAGTATGGGTGGAAACAAAGGATTACTGGCAGGCATATGACTATTTAAATGAACATATCAAAACAGGTCTTGATGAAAAAGACATTGTTATACCTTATAATCAGTTAGACGTGCATATTTCAAATAAGTAGACGAGGAGGAAACACTTGCTATGGTTTTAATTGTATGTTTGGATTTAAATAACGGTATGTATTTTAATAACAGAAGACAAAGCCGGGATAGAGAAGTAATTAAGGATATAGCCTTTATTACCAAAAACAATAATTTAATAATGACTGAATATTCACATAAATTATTTGAAAATGAATGTGAAAACATAGTTATAACTGATGATTTTGAAGGGCAATATTTGGAAAATGACTTTTGTTTTGTGGAAAATGAAGATGTTCAGTTAGAAAATATAAAGAAAATAATTGTTTACAGATGGGACAAAGTATATCCGTCAGATTATTGCCTCAATTTAGAAGGCTACCATTTAACGTCTACTTTGGAATTTAAGGGATATTCCCATGAAAAAATAGTTAAAGAGGTGTATTTGAGAAATGAAGAATAAATTTAAAGGTTTACTGGTATATTTAACACTTATTGCTTTATTTTTTTCAGGATGTAGTCAGGATATATCCACTTACTCAGACAATACAGAGGTAACTCAGGCAGTTACTAAGAGCAACAGTGCCACTAAAAGTGATTCTAAGAAGCCAAAGAAAAAAAGTGGCAAAAACACATCGTCGAAAAAGAATAAAAGTAGTAAAAGGACAACTAAGAGCAGCAAATCGTCATTTAGCTATAAAAATGTTCCGAAATATAAAAACAAACCATATGTTGCAATTAACAATAACGAGCCATTTTTTAAAAAGAATGAATTAAAGGGAAAGTCCTTTGAAAAGTATTCAAAGCTTGATTATCTGGGAAGATGTGGAGTGGCTGAGGCATCTATTGGAACAGACTTAATGCCTAGTGAAAAGAGAGGTTCCATAAGTCAGGTAAAGCCCACAGGCTGGCATTCGGTTAGATATAATTTTGTTGACGGAAAATCTCTGTACAACCGCTGTCATTTAATCGGATACCAGTTATCAGGAGAAAATGCCAACGAGAGAAACCTTATTACGGGAACCAGATATTTAAATGTTGATGGTATGCTTCCTTTTGAAAATATGGTGGCAGATTATGTAAAAGAAACCAAAAATCACGTAATGTATAGGGTTACTCCTGTGTTTGTTGGAAATGAACTGGTGGCAAGAGGTGTCTTAATGGAAGGATATTCTGTCGAGGATGATGGAGACGGAATATGTTTTAACGTATTTTGCTATAATGCTCAGCCAAATGTAAAAATAAACTATGCCACAGGGGAAAGCAGTGGCTCAGGGAAAATTAAGACAGCACAAAATGGAAGCAGTAAAAATAACACTTCAAAAGGTGGAACATCAAAAAATCAAACCTCTAATGAAAATCAGGATGATTCAAAGTATGATTATATTTTAAACATGAATACACATAAGTTCCATTTGCCGGGATGTAGAGGTGTTAAGCAAATGAGTGAGGCAAATAAAGGCAAATATAAAGGCTCTAGAGAAGAAGTGATAGAACAGGGGTATGAACCGTGTAAAATATGTAACCCTTAGAATGACTTAGACTATAGATATGATGTAGAAACAGGTGTTACCTTGCTACCTTGCGTTAAGGTAATGCCTGTTTTAGTATGAAATATTTGATAATGTTACAAGAAAGATACAATTTTGAAATATAATTTTTTGTATTAATATAGGTTAACATTGCCTTTTTAAGGCTTGATTGATCCATGGAGGGAGTTATGGAAATATTAACTTTTCTTTTTTGGAGGTTGTTTATACTTAAAGCAACGGCATCCATTTTGGGAGGCTTGTATTTATGCATAAAGGGGAACAAAATTTCAACAGTAACAATACAAAAAATGTTTTCAAGTTATTGTGGAGTAATATTTGGTTCATTGATTATGTTTTTACTTAACCCAAATGCCATTCTTATGATTTTAGGTTGTGTAATAGGTTATTTCATATTTTCTCTGACTGATAAAATTTTTAAAAATAATGGAATGTTTCTGGTATCGTTTGTGTGTGTTATGGAATGGGCATATATTATACCCACAAGTATCATTTTTCATAATGCTGAAAGATTAAAAAACAGCATACACATAATATCAGATAAAGACAGAAGTTATGTTGAAAAATATTTTATGGGAGATAATTATGCAATTTGGGACAAATGTTTTTTCATGGCAGTTTTGATTGGTCTAATAGCTGCTGTTGTCATGGCACTGGTTGTAAAAAACAGGAAAATATTAAATTTTATGATGTTATTAATAGGTGCAGTTCAACTTTTTGGAAGCATTTTCTCGGTTTCAAATTACTTTGACAGAAGGGTAACTGATTGGGAAGTAGTATACATTCCATATATGAACATCCACTTTGAAAACAATGGGATTTATCTGGGATGGTCAATCATTATGACTGCCATAATATTTTATTGGATTCAGAAAAAGGTGGACAAATCAAACAATAGTATAGATTAAAAATATACATACTAAAAATCTCCTGTTACAGGATAGCCTGACAGGAGATTTTTGTGTACGGATTTATTTGTTTAAATATTCTTTATATACCTTAATTACCTTTTTCATTGCATCAGGTCCCGGAGCACCGATGGTTATTCGTTTGTTTACGCATGTTTCTAAGCTGATAGCATTGTATATATCATCTTCAAAAACAGGGCTGATTGCCTTATATTCGTCTAAAGTCATATCGTCTAAGGCAATTTTCTTTTCTTCACAGAAAAGAACTAACTGACCTACAATTCCGTGGGCATCTCTAAAAGGAACACCATGATTTACAAGGTAGTCAGCAGCATCTGTGGCATTAGTAAATCCATGTTTGGTGCTGGCTTCCATAATATCTTTATTGAAAGTCATTGTGTCAATCATTCCTGTAAATAAAACAATACAGCCCTTTACAGTGTCAATGGCATCAAAGGTAAGCTCCTTATCTTCCTGCATATCCTTATTATAGGCAAGAGGAAGTCCCTTCATTGTTGTAAGAATAGAAGTAAGGGCACCATATACACGTCCTGTTTTGCCACGAATAAGCTCCGCAATATCAGGATTTTTCTTCTGTGGCATAATACTTGAACCTGTGCTATAGGAATCGTCAATGTTTACAAATCTGTATTCATTGGAGTTCCAAATGCAGATTTCCTCACAGAAGCGGCTTAAATGCATCATAATAGTAGACAATGCACTGAGAAGCTCAATGATGTAGTCCCTGTCTGATACTGAATCCATACTGTTTAAAGTCGGTCCGTCAAAATCAAGTAACTGCGCAGTATATTCTCTGTCTAACGGATAGGTAGTTCCTGCAAGGGCACCTGAACCAAGAGGACAATAATTCATTCTTTTATAAATATCATCAAGTCTGTCACGGTCACGTTTAAACATTTCAAAATATGCACCAAAATGATGGGCAAGAGTAATTGGCTGTGCCTTTTGAAGATGAGTAAATCCCGGCATATATGTTTCTGTGTTATTTTCAATAACATTTAACAGAGAAGAAAGAAGAGTCTTAAGTAATCCGTTAATTTCAACCACTTCATCTCTGGTGTATAATTTCATATCTAAGGCAACCTGGTCATTACGGCTTCTTCCTGTGTGAAGCTTTTTGCCGGCGTCGCCAATACGTTCTATTAAATTAGCTTCAACAAAGCTGTGAATATCTTCACTTTCCTTTGAAAACTGAAGAGTACCATTATCAATATCTTCCTTAATACCTTCTAATCCTTTGATAATCTGATTCATTTCATCTGTGGAAATAATATTTTGTTTACCAAGCATTTTAACATGAGCAATACTTCCACGTATATCCTGTGCATAAAATTTCTGGTCAAAAGAGAGAGATTCATTAAAGTTATGAACTAACTGATTTTCCTCTTTTGTAAAACGACCGCCCCATAATTTCATATGTATACCTCGCTATTTCGTAATTTTTAGTTTATTTAAGACCTAATAGGCCTACAACTATAAAAGTATATCATTTAAGCACTGGTTTTTCAAATGTTCTTTTGATATACTATAGCTTGCTTAAGAATCAATGAAATAATTAGAAAACTAATGAAAGGTCAGTTGAAATGAAATTTTATTTTGCACCTTTAGAGGGAGTAACGGGATTTACATATAGAAATGCTTTTGCAGATTTGTTTGGTGGAGTGGATAAATACTATGCACCCTTTATTTCTCCTTGTGTAAATGACAAATTAAAGGGAAAAGAAATAAGGGATATTTTGCCGGAAAACAATAGTGGTAAGGTAAATCTAGTTCCTCAGATTTTAACTAATCGGGCAGATTATTTTATAAAGGCTACAAAACAGATTATGGATATGGGTTATACAAAGGAAATTAATATAAATATTGGTTGCCCTTCAGGTACGGTAGTAGCCAAAAACAAAGGTTCGGGATTCCTTAGGGATACAGATGCCATGGACAGGTTTTTTGAGGAAATATTTAACTGGAGGGATTCAGACGAAAGTGGACTGGATATTTCGGTAAAAACAAGGATAGGAGTAAATGATGCTGAAGGATTTTCGGAAATTATGGAGGTTTATAACCAATATCCAATTAGTGAACTTACCATACATCCCAGAACTAGAAAGCAAATGTATAGGGATACGCCGGATATGAAGGCTTTTGATTATGCTGTCAAGGTGAGCAGGAATCCTTTGTGCTATAATGGGGACATTAGAACAGTTATGGATTATGAAAATTTTGCAAAAAAGTACAATGTAGAGGCGGTAATGATTGGCAGAGGACTGATTGCAAATCCACAGTTGGTAAATGAAATTAAGGGACAAGAAAAGCTTACTAAAGAAATGTTAAAACAGTACCATGACAGGCTGTACCGGGATTTTGAAAAAATAATGAAAGCTGATAAACACCTTTTATTCAAAATGAAGGAATTTTGGAATTATGTATCATGGAATTTTGAAGATGAAAATAAGTGTGCCAAGTTGGTTAGAAAATGCCAGAATTTGTACAAATACAACCTGGCAGTAGAAGAAATATTTGGAACAATGGAACTTAAATAAAAAGAAAAAACTCCGATTACACAAGAAAAGGTAACCGGAGTTTCTTTGAATTATTTAGTTAAAATTTCAAGAATTTTATTGCTTCGTTCAATGAAGGCTGTCATGCTTTCAGGATTAAGTGGTGTATGGCTTATTAATGCTAAATCATAAAGCTGTTTGCAAATAAGCTCTGTGTTTTCACCTTCCGGATTGTCCAAAATATACTTAACAAGATTGTTAGAAGCATTAAGGGTAAGAGTTTCACCGGCTCCACCAAACATTGAAGGATCCATATTAGACATACCATACATTTTCATCATATCCTGCATACGGCGTGTCTCTTCAGAAACGGTAATCATAGAAGATACCTTTTCATCCTTTAATTTCTGAACCTTTATATCAATTTCCCTTCCCAACGCTTTCTTGAAGGTTTCGCTTAACTTTTCTTTTAATGATTTTTCTTCATCTTCACTTAATTCTTCCGTGAATGAATCGTTTAATTCATCATCAATACGTTTAAATTTAACCCCTTCATTCTTTGATTCAAGCTGTGTAATAAATGGCTGGTCAATGCTGTCCTTTAAAATAACTGCATCGATGCCCTGAGCCTTAAACATATTTACATACTGGCTCTGCTGAACAGGGTCGTTTGTATAGAAAATAGTGTTTTCATGATTTTCCTTATTTTCTTCAAGGCATTCCTTAAATGTAAGATATTTATTATCTAAGTTCTTGAAAAGAACATAGTCAGACATCTTTTCGCAGAATTTCTCGTCTTTTAAGCAGCCGTATTTAATGAAGGGACTAATGTCATCCCAGTATTTCTCATAATTTTCCTTATCGGTTTTACACATACCGGATAATTTATCAGCAACTTTCTTAGTAATGTAGTCTGAAATCTTTTTAACGAAACCATCATTTTGCAAAGCAGAACGTGAAACGTTAAGTGGAAGATCAGGACAATCAATAACACCCTTTAAAAGCATTAAAAATTCAGGAATCACCTCTTTAATATTATCGGCGATAAATACCTGATTGTTGTAAAGTTTAATAGTGCCTTCTATGGATTCGTATTCCATGTTAATCTTAGGGAAGTATAAAATACCTTTCAAATTAAATGGATAATCCATATTTAAATGAATCCAGAATAAAGGTTCCTTATAATCCATGAAAACCTTATGATAAAATGCACGATATTCTTCATCACTACATTCATTTGGATGTTTTGTCCAAAGAGGAGTAGTGTCACTGATACTTACCGGACGCTTCAAAACCTTAACTTTTTTCTTTTCAGGTTCAACCTCTACAGTCTCCTTAGTACCGTCTTCCTTTTCTTTTTCTTCAGTTTTAGCCGGCTCTACAATATGTTCAATAACAGTATCTTTTTCTGTTAATTCTGATTCGTCAATTGTTTCATATTCAGGCTCTGCAGTTTCGTCAGATAAGAATATTTCCACAGGCATAAATGAGCAATATTTATCCAAAACTTCACGGGCTCTGTACATGTTGGCAAATTCTACACTGTCTTCATTTAAGTAAAGAGTAATCTTTGTGCCACGGGTTGTTTTGTCAGATTCACTCATGTTAAATTCGGTTCCGTCTTCACAATCCCACAATACAGCCTTAGCATCCTTCTTGTAAGATAATGTATCAATTGTAACTCTGTCGGCAACCATAAAAGCAGAGTAGAAGCCTAAACCAAAATGTCCTATAATCTGGTCATCAGATGTTTTGTCCTTGTACTGTTCAAGGAAAGCTTCAGCACCTGAAAAGGCAATCTGGTTAATATATTCATCAACTTCATCCTCCGTCATACCGATACCGTTATCAATAAAAGTGATGGTTTTTTCATTAGGATTTACAATAACCTGAACCTTAAGCTCTTCGTCATCAGCGATTTCTGTTTCACCCATCATATCCAATTTCTTTAATTTGGTAATCGCATCACATCCGTTTGATACTAATTCTCTGAAAAAAATGTCATGGTCAGAGTACAGCCATTTCTTAATAATAGGAAATATGTTTTCGCTATTAATAGATAAACTTCCTGTTTTTGCCATTATTAATCACTCCTTATATAAAAATATTTTATTTCAAATCTAAAAAGAGAAGTAATCCTTCTCAATAAAGTCAATTTTAACGCACAAAAATAAAAAGTCAATACAAAATTAGCACTCGCTTCAAACGAGTGCTAAAAGTTTACTATTTGTTAACATTTTAGAAAAAATTAGTTTTCATCACAGGAAAAATAATTGTTAAAAAAGGTAAGAACCATTTTATCCCAATAATGATCTAATGTTTTATCCATGGTGAAAACATTAATGGAAGTGCCTGTTATAACTTCTAATGTATTATTTTCATATAAAATATGTATGTACAGTCCGCCTATTTGGTGTAAATCCATATCCATACCGGAGGCGTCTAGAATTTTGCCATGATATTCCTTGGCAAGAGAAAATACCAGCTTCATTTTAGTTGGAACTTTTTTACCTTTTATGATTTCAAAGCATATATGTTTAATATCCTTCCAATATACAAAGTCATTTATTTTTGCTTCAAGTTCATTAGAATCATAAAAAGCCGCATTTATCCGTCCGTTAAGGGAGAACGAATTAGAAGTATCAATTTGTCCTTCGCATAATAAATAATTATCAAAAGTCTCCTTAACTAAAAGATGCTGCATAAAATTATTTATATCATTTACTTTAAAACTAATCATAAAAAAATTATAGCAGACAAAATACTTCACATCAAGAATGTTAAAGAAAAATACTTATTATAATGTGGTAAAATGTAAAGTAAATGTAATTTTAAACTTTACATTTATATTTTAACTATGTATAATATCATTGTTTAGACGCTTCTGTAGCTCAGTTGGTAGAGCAGCTCACTCGTAATGAGCAGGTCACGTGTTCGAGTCACGCCAGGAGCTTTTATTTTTTATTAATAGTGAGGCTTTTATATGTCATACAAACCTTATAAAGTACCAAAAAACAACAATATTTATTCAAGAGGAAACAGGCAGGGAAGAAACAACAGACAAAATTCCCTAAAAGATGACAGAATAAAACTTTTTGGTTTCCGTTCAGGTGTTTCATATAAGATGATACTTGCTATTTTATATTATGGTTTTATGGCGTTTTATATAATTACCGGAATCTACGGTGAAATAAAGTATTACACTTTTGAACCTATGGATGTGGTGTTGTTTGTCATAAAATATATTTTCTTTTTCATATTATTTTTTAGTCCCGCCATTTTCTTATCAGATTTTAAATATCGGGATTCAATTCCACTATTTAAAAGGAGAACGGCAGGCGCTTCCATAACAGGATTAATTATTATATGGATGTTTTGTTACTTGATGGTAAACATTAATATTTACTGTATGTCAGATACCTGGAAAAAATCGCGGGATGATTATAACAGGTATTTAATTGAACAGCGTGAAAAGACAACGCAGAGTGGAGATGTAAATGAAAAATAAGAAGATTGTAATAATTGTGTTAGCGGTTATAGTTGTAATTGCCATTGTAGCAGTTATATTTGGCATAAAAAAATCAAATAAAGATAAAGGTGACAGTAACAAGATAACCACATCAGCTGTGACAAAAGAAACCACAACATACGTGGATCAGACTGTTGAAGCTTTGTCAGAAACAGTAACAGATGCACAGGGAAATGTTGTTGTGGAAACAGCAAAGTCTGATAGTGTTACAACTGAAAAGACAGACAAAACTAAAAATGATAAAAAAAATGGCAACGTCAATGAAATGAATGATATTTTCACAGATGAAGCCATTGAAAATAAAGAAAAAAAGAAAAAAAATGAGCAGAATACTACCTCTAAAACAGAAGATGAAACTAAAAAATCTGATTCAAAAAATGGAGATGGCTGGTCTGAGCTTTATTAAGTTTGTTAAATAAAATTTAAAATATATTTTTTAGGAGAGAAATGATGAAATTAGACAAGAAATTAAAAGTAGGCGTACTTGGAGCTACAGGTATGGTAGGACAGAGATTTATCACATTGCTTGATAATCATCCATGGTTTGAAGTTACAACATTGGCTGCAAGCCCACGTTCAGCAGGAAAGACATATGAAGAAGCTGTTGGGGACAGATGGAAAATGTCAGTTCCAATGCCTGAAAGTGTAAAAAAGATGATTGTACACAATGTTAATGAAGTAGAGGCAGTTGCTTCAACAGTTGACTTCGTTTTCAGTGCTGTTGACATGACAAAGGAAGAAATCAAGAAAATTGAAGAGGATTATGCAAAAACAGAAACACCTGTTGTATCAAACAACAGTGCTCACAGATGGACTCCGGATGTACCAATGGTAGTTCCTGAAATTAATCCTGAACATTATGAAGTAATAGAATTCCAGAAGAAGAGACTTGGCACAACAAAAGGATTTGTTGCAGTTAAACCTAACTGTTCAATACAAAGTTATGCACCTGTTCTTACAGCATGGAAGAAATTTGAGCCTACAGAAGTTGTAGCAACAACATATCAGGCTATTTCAGGTGCCGGCAAAACATTTAAGGACTGGCCTGAAATGGTGGGAAACATTATTCCATACATTGGTGGTGAAGAAGAAAAATCAGAGCAGGAGCCACTTAGACTTTGGGGTAAGATTGTTGATGGAGAAATTGTTAAGGCTACATCACCGGTTATTACAACACAGTGTATCAGAGTACCTGTTTTAGACGGACATACGGCAGCTGTATTTGTTAAGTTTGCTAAAAAGCCTTCAAAGGAAGAATTAATTGAGGCTATGGTAAACTTTAGTGGAGAGCCGCAGAAGTTAGAACTTCCTAGTGCACCAAAGCAGTTTATTCAGTACTTAGAGGATGATAACAGACCGCAGGTAGCTTTAGACGTTAATTTTGAACATGGAATGGGAATTTCAGTAGGACGTTTGAGAGAAGACAGTGTATACGATTACAAGTTTGTGGGATTATCACATAATACTCTTAGAGGTGCCGCAGGAGGAGCTGTATTATCAGCAGAACTTTTAGTTGCAAAGGGATATATTACAGCAAAATAATATGTAATAATTATGAGTTATTGCTTTATTTATTAAATTTGATTTTTAAAGCAATAACTCTTTTTATGTTTAAGATTAAAAAATGCAATAGTTGATACAAAAAATATACACAGAATTACTATAACTGTTTTATCAAACTTACAGGAGATTTACAATGAAACAGTCAGATTACAGAAGAGAGCAGAAAAAACTTAGAAAAATTCAAATTGCCATAACAATAAGCGGAATAATAATCAGCATTGTATTGTTAGTGGGAATTGTTCAAAATATTGCAAAACAGAATGAAAGTCATAAGTCTAAAGAAAACGCTACTAAACAGGTTGAAACTGAAAAGAAAGAGGAGACTACAGCAGAAAAGAAAAGTAAAACAAAAAAGAAATATAAGATTAGTGCTCCAAAGGAATATACAAGAACACAAATATTAAAATTTTTAAAACAATATTCAGACAGTGACGAGAATATTAAGTATTTATATGAAAATCGTGACAATTATGATACTGATTTGCTGGAAAAAGTGGCAAATAATCCTGAAATGGCGGAATTTATAGCGAACTATTTTGATTACGAATCAGAGGGCAAGCCCAAGTTGTCAAAAAATGAAAGGGCTGCTGAAGTTCCACTACTTATCCAATGGGATAAAAGGTGGGGATATAAGACCTACGGTGATTCTAATATAGGATTGGCAGGCTGTGGACCAACCTGTGTTTCAATGGTGGTGTATAGTTTAACAAGAAATGATAAGGTAACACCGGTTACAGCGGCGAAATATAGTGAAGAAAACGGATATTATGTAGAGGGAATCGGGACAGCTTGGAAACTAATGACAACTTTTCCGGCAGAATATGGAATAAATATACATGAGGTGGGGCTATCTAAGGAACGTATTGAAAGTGAATTAGATAACGGTGGACTAATTATATGTGCAATGGGTCCCGGTGATTTTACATTAAGTGGTCATTTTATAGTTATATATGGTTATGACGATAATGGTTTCAAGATAAATGATCCAAATTGTATTACAAGAAGCAAAAAACAGTGGACATATGACAGATTGGCAACTCAAATTAAGGCTTTGTGGGGATACAAATTGGAAGAAACAAGAGAAACTCAGAAATAATAGGAAATTATTTTGATAAAAAATCATTAAAAGTATAGACTATTTTGTCATTTTATGAGAAAATATGTAGTGGTGTGGGCATTAGACAGCTTTGACCCACGATTTTATCACATATTTCGAAAGGAGTATTTATTCAAATGATTTATTCAAAAGAAGTTGAAATGATGTGTCCTGTAGCTAAGGGCGCAAAACATGAGCCGGCTCCAATTCCTGAAGAAGGAAAATGGGTTTACTCAAAAGAAATCAAAGATATTTCAGGTTTTACACATGGTGTTGGCTGGTGTGCTCCACAGCAGGGTGCTTGTAAGCTTACATTAAATGTTAAAGAAGGTATCATTGAAGAAGCATTAATCGAAACAATCGGATGTTCAGGTATGACACATTCAGCAGCTATGGCAGCTGAAGTTCTTCAGGGAAAAACAATTCTTGAAGCTTTAAATACTGACTTAGTTTGTGATGCTATCAACACAGCTATGAGAGAATTATTCTTACAGATTGTATATGGTAGAACACAGAGTGCTTTCTCAGATGACGGTCTTGTAGTAGGTGCCGGACTTGAAGATTTAGGAAAAGGTCTTCGTTCACAGGTAGGTACTATGTATGCTACAAAGGCAAAAGGTGTTAGATATCTTGAAATGGCTGAAGGCTATGTAACAGGTATCGCTCTTGATGCTGATAATGAAGTTATTGGTTACCAGTTTGTTAACTTAGGAAAGATGACAGACTTTATCAAAAAAGGTGATGATCCTACAACAGCTTGGGAAAAATCAAAAGGTCAGTACGGTCGTGTTGATGACGCTGTTAAGATTATCGACCCAAGAAAGGAATAGGAGGTAACAACAATGGCATTATTTGAATCATATGAAAGAAGAATTGACAAGATTAATTCTATTTTAAATAGTTATGGTATTGCTTCTATTGAAGAAGCTGAAAAGATTACAAAGGACGCTGGATTAGATGTTTATGATCAGGTTAAGAAAATTCAGCCAATTTGTTTTGAAAATGCATGCTGGGCTTACACAGTAGGTGCAGCTATTGCTATTAAGAAAGGTTGTAGAAGAGCTGCTGACGCTGCTGCTGCAATCGGTGAAGGTCTTCAGGCTTTCTGTATTCCGGGTTCTGTTGCTGACCATAGAAAAGTTGGTTTAGGACATGGTAACTTAGGAAAGATGTTACTTGAAGAAGAAACAGAATGTTTCGCATTCCTTGCAGGACACGAATCATTCGCTGCAGCTGAAGGTGCTATTGGTATCGCTGAAAAGGCTAACAAAGTACGTCAGAAACCTTTAAGAGTTATCTTAAATGGTCTTGGAAAAGATGCTGCACAGATTATTTCAAGAATTAACGGTTTCACATATGTTGAAACAAAGTATGATTATAAAGAAGCAAAATTAAACATTGTATACGAAAAGCCATATTCAACAGGTCTTCGTGCAACAGTTAAATGTTATGGTGCTGATGATGTTCAGGAAGGTGTTGCAATTATGCATCATGAAAATGTTGGTGTTTCTATTACAGGTAACTCAACTAACCCAACAAGATTCCAGCATCCTGTAGCAGGTACATACAAGAAAGAATGTATCGAACAGGGTAAGAAGTACTTCTCAGTAGCATCAGGTGGTGGTACAGGACGTACACTTCATCCGGATAACATGGCTGCAGGTCCTGCTTCATATGGTATGACAGATACATTAGGACGTATGCATTCAGATGCTCAGTTCGCAGGTTCTTCATCAGTTCCGGCTCACGTTGAAATGATGGGACTTATCGGAATGGGTAACAACCCAATGGTTGGTGCTACAGTTGCTGTTGCTGTTTCCGTTGAAGAAGCTGCAAAGGCTGGTAAGTTCTAAATAAAAAGCTTGATTTTATAGACTTTTGGAGAGTCTTTGGAGAAATCCGAAGACTCTCTTATTTTTTATAAAAGTGCATGTGGACGAAAATAATATTGAAATGTCCACATCTCGTCCACATAAATTTAAAATGTGGACGAGAAAACAATATTGAAAATGTGGACGAGGTATGTTATACTCCTAATAAAAGGAACATCCGTTCTTGAAAGGAGTATAACTATGGGTGATGTGTTAATTAAAGCAAGAACTCGTAACAGTGGTAAAGTAGTATATGAATATCGGTTTGAAGTTGCTTCTATAGATGGCAAACGTCAATGGAAGACTAAATCAGGCTTTGCTACAAAAAGAGAAGCTAGAGAAGCTGGTAAGATAGCACAGCAAGCATATGAACATGTGGGACAAGCTGTTGAACCTTCAGATATGTCATATGCTGATTTCCTAGATATGTGGTTAGAGAAAGACTGTAAACTCACTTGCAAATCTTCTACGCTTGTAGGATATGAGAAAAAGATTAGATTATATATCAAACCTGAAATCGGCTCATATAAGCTAAAAACTATTACAAAAGATACATTACAAGATTTCATTACCAAAATGTATGATGAAGGCTACTCAATCAATACAGTGAACTCAGTTAAAGGATTATTAACAAAATCATTTACTTATGCTTTAGACAGACATTATATCATATCAACACCTGCAATAAATTTAGTAGTTCCAACAAAGAAACAACCAAAGAAAGCAACGAGAAGTAAGAAACATGTATATATTCCTCAAGAAGTCATGCAAAAAATATTTGAAAGATTCCCAGAAGGTTCATCAGCTTATATTCCTATTATGATTGGCTATCATACAGGATTACGCCTGGGAGAGATATATGGACTTGTATGGGAAGACATTGATTTCGAAAATAAAACACTCTCAGTTAATAGGCAAGTTCAATGGGAAGCTGGCGAAACAAGATCGGAAGAAGAGAAAAAGAAAACTAATGGCACATCTAAATCTAATGGATATTGGTATTTCTCTAAGCCTAAATATAATTCTTTTAGAACGATAGAACTTGATGAAGCGATATTAAAAACTTTGAAAAAAGAACGCGACAAACAGCTAAAAGCAAGAGAATATTTTGATAAATATTACAATCGTTATTATAGTGAAAATAAAATGACATATGCTAAAACTGATGATATATTACCAATGAATAAAGTATCTCAAGAAAAGTCACCTTATGAAGTTGATTTTATTTGTAGACGAGAAGATGGCTCATATATCAGTGCAAGAACAACACAACATACGTCCTCTATAATTCATAAACAGTTACATTTTCCTCAGTACGATACACATAGTTTAAGACACACTCATGGAACAATATTGTACGAAAATGGAGCTAGTTTTATGTATATTAAGGAGAGGTTAGGACATAAAAATCTACAGACAACAATTGAGATATACACAAATCATTATACAGATACAATAAATAAAAATGGCAATATTGTTTTAAATAATGCTTTTAGTAAGGAGAATGTATGATATATTTGATTAATAATATTCGACAACATGAAAGACATTTTTGGAATTGTTTATATGGTATCGCTACACAAGAACAAATTAAAAGAATTTTAGATGGACATAAAGTTACAATATCTGATACCATATATCAAATTGTAGAACCAGAAAAATCGTAAAAAATAGGGACACCAGAAATTAATCTAGTGTCCCTTGTTTTATATCCTATTTAACTTTAATAAGTTTTCCCTTTTTAAGTAATTTGAATAATTTAGTATTCTGCTTTACAGTTCCTAAATATAACCTATTAATACCATTAGCCTTAGCGATTTTAGCCCTATAACGAAAACTATTATTAATACCCAAACTATTTAAGGCTTCTGTTAAACTAAGTGATTTACCTGTATACTTTTTATAATACTCAACCTTAGTGTTCGTCTTTGATGTTGTAGGTTTAGCAGTAGAAGAACTAGTAATCTTATTATATACTAAATCACAACTCCATAATATATATTCCCATTTCTGCCATGATACAGGGCGTTTCTGACAACCATAAGCTGAACCATCTTCAGCAATATAGTAACTGTCTGAACCATCTGATTTCTTACCAACTGAAATTAACACACCAATGTGTCCCTGTTTCCATAACAAACAACCCGGCTGTGCTTTTGTAATATCCTTAATAGGTAGCGTTTTTGTTGCGGTAGACTTATACTCACTTGAGCCTCTGATAATACCTGTAAAGGCTGAAATAAGCCCAGAACAGTCACACGGATATTTACCAACACATTTTATGTCTGAATTCCAAACCATTGAACCATAAGCGTTTTTAAGCCTGTCATAATCAGCATTTGTGCATTTCTTATTCCAATTGTAATTCTGCTTGAATCCATATAAATAAGGATTTCCGATTTTAGTTTTTACATACTTTACTAAATCTTTTGCGTTTTTCTTAGCCATTAATTTTTCCTCCTTTTTACATTTACAAAATAAAAGAGAGCAGTATATGACTGCTCTCTAAGTTAGTTAATATTTAATTTTAAATGCTTCTTATCCCTTGAATAGCACTTGCTATAATACCTCCTAAAATATTATGTCCTTCTTGTAACGGATGGGTTTTATAATTATCAAAATAACTTGATTGGCTTTGGATGTGCGGATTGAGTCCGCTGATGCTGTATAAATCAATTATTGGTATTGAATAATAATCACAAACTTCTTTAATTATATTTCCATAATCTTTAAGGGTTAAACCATGGTTATTTTTACTTTCTATTGATGTATAAGGACTTTGACAACGTTTTATAGGAGTACAAAATATTATTTGTTTTCCTTTATATTTTTCTAACAAAGCTAAACATGTATTATGTAATGCACCATAAAATGTATTATTCGTTCTATCTGTCATTGTTCCTATTTCAGTCCAATTATATTGAAAATCATTTGTTCCACCTGCGTAAATAATTAAATCTCCATCTGACATAAGTTTAATTCTTTCACTTAAAGGTGTTCTGGAATCTCCAATTTTAGCAGCTATCCATTTATTATTTTCACTATCATATTTATATGTATTATAAGATTGACCAATTATAATATCATAAATTTTTGAAGTGTCTTTAGTGGCATTATTAAATTCAGTTCCATTAGCAAAACATCCACCATAATCTTTTTTACACGCGAACGTACTTCCACCAATGGAATAATTAATTAATTTCATTCCTAATTTTTCTGCAACAATATTTGGATAAGGCTTATCAACATTACCCTGCATTGTTTGTCCATGTGGGATGCTATCGCCTGTAAATATAAGTGTTTTATCCTTCCAATAACTACTAATATCCATATTATCAATTTCTTCTTTATTATACATTAATTTCTTATTAACAATTACTTTTTCATCAGTTTTAATATTTTTAACAATTGAAATTAATTCAGTGGCTTTATTAACGTTAATTGTATTTGACCATACTCTTATATATTTTATTGTATCACTTGATTCTATAGTTACAGAATCTGTTTGATATTTAGATGTTTGACCACCTGAAAGTTCTTTATTTGAATTATAAAGACAATAGGCAAATCCAACTGATGATGTTAGTGCAGAAATTGTAATAGGATTATCATCAATTTCAATATAGTCTCTAGTTCTTATTCTGGTACTTGTATCGTTATTTTCTCCCTTTTCATTTAAAGCTCCAAATTCCCAAGTGGGATTTAGTGTAATATCTCCATTAACAAGTTCTTTCATACTAAGTGAACCAGTTTTAAAAAAATTTAAAAGAATATTATTAGCAACAGCGTTTGTGCTATCCTCATCAAATACGCTTTCAATAGAAATATTGCTATTATTTAGTTTTTCTTCAATTATTTCTTCTGTTTTATTAGATGAATATACATTTTTATCTGATTTAGCAGTATCATTAATGATAGGGAAAGTATATTTACATGTACTCCACAATTGAGAAATAATTTTTTTTAATTCCAAATTCATAATTAACACCACCTATTACTAAACATCTTCAATATCTTCACCAATTACTATATCTGTTTCTTCATAAATTCTCTCTTCAGAAAATTCTATAGGGTCGTACGCTTCGTCATATAGAACATTTTCACGTTTGATTTTCATTCCTTTATCGGAATATGTGTGAATAAATTCTTTTCCGTTGGTTATTTTGTTTTCAACAATTATCATCATTCCACCTCCGTTGTTATTGTAGTGCTTATATAATCGTGTAATAATTTATCATCTGCTAATTCTATTCCATCTGAATATAAATGTTCTATCTGATAAGTATTCTTATATTGAAGAACGGTAGTATCTTTTGGAATTTCAAATTCTATAGAATCAACCAATATAAACATCATATCTTTATTGCACCAATACATATCCTCATATATTGTTCCTTCTAATTTGATTATTCGGTCAGCAATCGTTACCCAATTGGTTGCTTTTTTATATGATTCAAGTAAAGACTCTGGTACATAAAGATAGCCGTATTTTGGGAAAATACTTGGGAGTAATGATATAGAGCTTATTGAATTTACTCCAGAGGTTCTTCGATATATTAATGTCTTTAAATTATTGCAACCAGAAAAAGGTTGAAAACTTAATGTTATTGTATTAATATCTATTAACTCTAATTTTCCACAGTTTTGAAACGTTGATGAAGCACTGCTGGAGACAAACAAGGGTAATATGACCTTTTTCAACATAGTACAATTATAAAAAGTACTTGTTCCATTCATCGACCCTGATTTCAATATTTCTATTTTTTCAAGGTTTAAGTCTGAACTAAAACACTGAGTTGCAATATTTGTACAGTTAGGAATATCAATTTTAGTCAATTTACTACAACTGCAAAATGCATAACTTCTTAATTCTGTTAAACTTTCGCTTTTAAATTCAGTAAGATTGCCAGTTAATAATCCTTCTAACTCCACATTATCCCTTACATCATTAACTTTATTTACTAAAGTAGACATATTATCGTCATCAGATACATCAACTTTTCTGCTGATTAGAATATTTTTTAACTTATTTTTTAGATTTACTAAAGATTCTATTTCCCATATACTAGTCATTGGCTCCACCTCCATTCACATAATTGTCAACCAAGCTATTAACAAGTTCGTCTTGGGTCATAATAGGAGAAGTAGAATTTAATATTTCATTTAATTCATCTTGTGTAACAAACATAAACTCTAATTCATTTTTAATTTTATTAATTGAGTAAGTTTTGTTTGTCGATGATTCTAGAGTATCGTCAATTGTTAAAAAAGAAATATCTTCCTTATCTTGCTCAGTTAAAACATAATCCTTTCCATCAGAACCCTTTTCTCCTTGTTTTCCCGGCTCACCTTTAAGTGATTCAAGCCATTCAATATATGTACCTGTAAACTCAGGATAAGCTTGTTGATATAATTCAAATGCCGATTTACCATCAGCACCAGTATCACCTTTTTCTCCATCAAAGTAGTCGACATTTTTTACAGGAGTATAACCATCCTTGCCAATTTTTCCATTAAAGACATCAAAAGATTTTTCTCCTTCTTTATCTTGAATTACAACCTTGTGTCCATTTTCAATATCCGTTATTGAAACAGTGGGAGAATAACCATTTTCACCATTTTCCCCTTTTTCACCTTGAATACCCTGTTCGCCTTGTTTTCCGTCAAAATCACCATTGTTTGCACGTTCTTCAATAGATTTAGCTGTATCTAAAGCTTTTTTGCTTCTTAATAGTATCTCAGCAATTAAATCTTTTTGTTCTTCTGTAGTATTGTGATTACCAGATGGATGTTCGTTTATATGAATAATAGCAGTAGAGGTTTTTAAAACAACATCGTTATCATTGTTAGAATTATTAGTGAATGTAAGATATAATATAATTTCGCCAGAAACAGAAGTAAAACGTTCATCTATATTAATTTGATACACTAATAATTCTTTATATAAATAATCTTGTAAACAATCGTTAATTAAAAGATTATTTTCATTTCCATCAGGCATAATATATGTCAACGCACAATCACATTCACTTAAGTTAATTCCACCATAAGTCTGTGGAATCAATATCTCTAAATAGTCAACATTCTTTTCGCCCTTAAAAATTCTAACATGATTGCAAGCACCAAGGACTTTAGAATTTGCTCTAAAAATTAATTGTTCGTTCATTTTCATTCTCCTTAAAATAAAAGGAGTGAGACTAGCCCACTCCCTCAAAATTATTCAGTTACAGTAAGCGTCATAGCATCTGACAATGCCCAACTACCATTACCGTCTGTTACAAGGCATCTATACTGCCTTCCATTGTAATTTGCATTAGGAATAGCAAAATTAAGAGCAGAAGTATTATATCCTGTAACAGTTGTATTGCTCCATATTGTTCCTGTACTAGATACCTGCCATTGATATGTTAATTTGTTACTCTTACTTGATTTTGCTACAACCGAGATATTTATTGTGTCACCAACCTTAGCTGAAATATCTTGTGGTTGAGAAGTAATCGTAACATCAGGAACACCATTAAGTGTAAGTGTCGCTGAATTTGATGCTAATGTATTTCCACTTGCATCAGTAATTACACATCTGAACATTCTTCCATTATAATCTGCATTTGGAACAGCAAAATTAATGAATTTACTTGTATTTCCATTTACAGAAGTATTTCCCCAAGTTGTGCCACCATCTTTACTTAATTGCCACTGATATGTTAAGCCATCACCCTCTGCTATAACACTAAATGAAACAGAGTTTCCTACAGCCGAATCTACATCTGTTGGCTGGTTTGTGATTTTAATTGGACTTGTATTAATTACAGTGAATTTTGCTGCGTTTGAAATAACCGTATCTCCAAACAATGTGTCTGTAACAACACATCTGTACAATCTTCCATTATGCACCGTTGCAACAGGTGAAACAGTTAATGTTGCTGTTTTGTTTCCATCTAAGGCAGTATCACCCCATTTTGCACCATTAGATGAACTTACTTGCCATTGATATGAAAGATTATTTCCTTCAGTAACAACTGTAAATATAACAGAATCACCAATTGCGGCAGAAGTATCTGTCGGCTGAGTTGTGATTTTAAGTGGATGTAAAATCAATTTTACTGCATTAGAAATTAAGGTATTACCATTACTGTCACTAATCACACACCTATAGTATCTATTAGTATAATTATTTGGAACAGTAAATGATAAAGTAGAAAGAGTGCTACCTGCTATAGAAGTATCTTTCCACTCAGCACTAACATCTGATTTTACTTGCCATTGATATGTAAGACCTATTCCAGTTGCTACAACTGTATAACTAATAGAGTCACCACTTTTCCCTATAACATCTGTCGGCTGAGTTGTAATCTTTAATGTAGTAGTGCTTAATTCACTTAACCACAAAGGAATATCTTTTAATTTACTCCATACAAATTCACCAAGATTCTTGCCGGCGAGAGCAGTATGATGTATGTTATCAATATTGTATTTATCAGACGCAATCATTCTTGCATATCCCAGTCCTGCCTCTTCACCCATGGCTATGTATGGAACACTATTAATAGCACATACCTCTTTAATAGCTTTCCATTGGTCATATTTTGTATGATTATCACTAGCAAAAGTTTTTTCAGGTGTAAACTCAACTGTTTTATCACCAGATTTATAACGACTATTTGTTGAAGAAATAACAACTATTTGTGCGTTTGTATTTTTCTGAAGGTATCTGATACATTGATTTAATGCTCCGCAGAATGTGTTATCGCTTGTATCATATATTGTTCCAAGAATAGCAGAAGTGTCGTTTGCACCGACTTCCAATGTGATTAAGTCAGCAGAAGTCTTTCCATCTGTGGTGTTCATCACAGCATCTTTAATTAATGTGTTAGCACAAATTCCACCACCAGATTTACCTTTGTTTGTTAATGTTAATCCACTCAAATCTCTAACTGTTTTACAATACTGCCCAACATTGTCAATATCTGTTAAACTTGTGCCATAAGCATACCATTTCTTGTTTTTCCAATGATTATTATTTGCAGTGGGTTGTAAATCATTTGAACCATTAACACGAATTGTTTTATTTGTATTTTTCTTCGTACCCTTAAAATTCTCAACCCACGGTATTAATTCCTTTTCTACAACCTCTGTTTTCCAATAGTTATCATAAACAACACCAGTTGCATTAGTTTCGGATAAAGGTGTTTTGTTTTTATCGTAATTTCCGTGATAGATTCCGTCTTTAAGAACACACTCTGCATGACCACCTGCATTTTTAATTGCAGTAACAAAGTCAACTGTTTTGTTATAATCAACATACGTATCTGCATTCCCGTGCCAAATTTTGATTGGAATATTTAGTAAAATCTTATTAGCTGCAACCACACGAGAATGTAGCGGATTAAAACCAATCATCTTCTCAGGCAAAGTGTTTTCATCCGTCCATGATGTTATTCCATACGCTTTTAACATACTTGAAGTATTACCATTACTAATCATTTCCTTGTTGATGTTAATCTGATTATATAAATCAGTTACCGGATATAATACAGCAATACAACGACACACATTTGGATAATAACTCGCAAAGTTAATCGCAGTTAGTCCACCCATTGACTTACCACTGATTATCATAGTTTCATCAATGTTATAATTCTCGACAATGTATCTATATGCTCTATAATATACATGAATGGTTTCTTCATTTCCCCAATGTTTTGACATAGTAGCAGAAGCACCATGAACATCAAATATAGCATATCCATTATCAACATATCCTAACCAAGTGGTTAGCTGATTTGTATCTGTTGATGGAACAATAGTTCCACCTGCACCGTGAGCACACATTACCAACTGTGTAGCTTTACCACTTGATTTATATGTAGATGGGAGTCTAAGAACACAAGGAACACGACTTCCGTCATCTCCATCAACGTAGAAATAAATATTATCATTAGTATTAATATCTAATTCTTTTTCTGTTCTTGTGATAATATAATCTGCGAGAAAATCAGAAGGAGAAGTAATAATTGTTCCTGATGAATAAGTGCTATCCGTGTACTTAAATAAAAACCGTATATAACTTCCTCTAGGCACTCTATATACATATGTACCTTCCTGCTTCTTCGAATAACTTACATATTTTTTATTTTCGTCATAAAGAAAGCAATAAACACATTTCCCAATAGGACACGTAATTGTGTAATAGCAGTCATCATCATATGAGATATATTCTGAACGTACATAATAATTAGAATCAATTTCTGAACCATCGGTCGTTCTCAATCCACCTTTTATACAATTTAATGATTTAATGTCTAATATTTCATCATTTTCTTCACTTGAAGAATTTCCAGCAATTTTAACCCATTCATCATTAAGATAATACATTAAACATTTTAAATCTGTATCATAATATGTTTGTCCCTGATTAGCTGCATAACTTTCTCTTAATTTAGTTGTTCCTGATAATGCATGAATTGAGTTTCTTACCTTAAAATTCTTTCCATTTCCTTTTTCAAAAAATGGAATATTTACTACATTAGTAGCCGAATCATCCATAACAGTAAATGAAATATCGCCACTAAACATTCCATTTTTAGATTCTTTTGCAAGATTACCTAGCACCCCACCAGGAGTGGCAGAAGCATATCTTTCAATACAAAAATCAATTAAATTAATTCGCTGTGTTCCAGTATTTGAATGAAAATACGGGAGATTCACGTCTCTTTCATCACAACAGTTAATTAATGTAATAGCATGATTAAATGCTCTCTGATATGTGTAATTGCCGAAAGTATAACCATATACATTTTTTATTGCCGAACAGTTATTCATAACAACGTGTTCGCCGCCAATCTGAAAAGCTTCATAGAATCCAGAACAACCACAAGAATTAAAGTTATTTTCCTGTCCGTTATTACTTCCATTAAGCATTCTAATACCGATACAGCCTTTAACTGCTTTAGTTAAACTAGCATTTGTGTTTGTATATGCAATACACTTAATTCTATCCAATCTGGCTCTTCCAAAGTTAAATAAATCAATACACACAACAGGTTTTTGATTAGTAGCAAGCCTAACTTCAAATTCTGTTAAATGAATTACATTATTTGGACTATTGGTAGAAGGAAGAGCAGAAATTACTTCATACTGTTTTGATGTGTCAATACTATTTAACGCATCCTGTGAAACAAAAAGTCTTGTACCATATATAGAAGAACTATCTTTTTCGCCCGTCATCTGACTCTGACCAACGATGTCAATTGTATATCTCTTATCACCTGATGGTAGAGTTATTGCTCTATATATTCCATCTGATGATAATGTAAAACTTCCAATATTGAATATGCCAGAAGATAACTTAACTGTACCACCACCCAATGCATATAATTCATCAATAGCTTTCTGTATGATTTTTTCATCGTTTGTTCCGGTACAAACGTAATCAGCATACCGCTTTTCGTATATGTTAGAATTAGAAGCTGCAATGTAAAGAGTATTATCTTTATATTTTGTTAATATGTTTTTGACACAAGATAAAGATAATTCATTACCTAAATAGTCTTCAAATTTATAACTATATCCTTCGGTATCTTTATATCTAACAAAATAAACCCTATCTTTAATTCGGTTTTTTATAGGTTCATTCCCATCTATGACTATAATTCCTTTTGGGATTTTTTTTATTAAATTGGCAAAATCCTTCAAATAATATTTTTCGGATTCGCCTAATTGTTCACGGATGGAATTAGCAGAATCAGTTAAAAAATTTAAAACATCTTCGTTCATTTGTTCCTCCTTTTAAACATCCAGAGGTATTTGTAAATCTATTGGAAAGTTATATACTTGTCCACCAGATAAGTTGTCTTGTCTACGCCCAAGATACACACCACCGTCTGTAGTGACATATACAACATAACAAGATCTACCTGTTCCCATGCAAACAGTAGGAGTATTTTTACTTGGTCTATAACCAATTGGTAAATCAAATAATTTTAACCATGTATTAAAAGACCCACTACTTGTAACCATACTATTAACAGATTGGAACAAAGAAGATTGAGTTGATACTTTTTTTAAATTAATATTGATTTGACCACGAATACACAGCCAATTGTTTTTCTTTTTATACTGAATTGGAAAATCAGAATTTTCAGTTAGAATATTGTTATATCCTATTAAATTAGCAGAATTCCATGTTGTATATTTTGAACCGACTTTAAATAGAATATCCCCCAAAATCTCATGCAATGTATCCTCTACAGTTTTACTCATTAAATAAACCTGATCATCACCAACACCTGTATTTACAATATTTTTATAAGCATAAACAACATCTTTTGCAGAAGATGAAATATTTTGAAACCCATTGGGCAGAACGCTTAATTCCGTTCCATCACTATCATATACGATATAACCTGCATCTCCATAGGTTGCAGATAATGACAAAGCCTTAGAATCATATACATATATATATGTTTTGTATGATGTAACTGCTGAAGTTATATAATTTACATCGTTATGATTTGTTGCAAAAAACTGCTCTCCAATTTTGAAGAAACCAATATTTTTATCTCCGGTGTTTAATGTTTTAATTATGAACACATCGCCATCTTTTAATTCATCCACAGTATTTATATCATTAAACTCATAGTAATATGAATTAGCACCGAACGTGGTTTTAGTACGAATTACAATACTTCCTGTACCACCCGTACCATATACATAATAACTAAACTTATTACTTTCACCAATTTCAGCTATGTCATTATCTGAAATCTCATAATAATACACGTTGTTTTTCGTAGACATATTGGTAAAAATAGTTAAATAACTACCGTTTTCCTGTTTAACATCTATTTTATCAATTTCTGTCGGTTCTGTATTTTTTAAATATACAACAACATCGTTTGTTCTTAATATAGCATCTATTTTTTTAAAATCTTCTGTTGATATATTAGAGTCACAAAACATTATCTGATTCTTGGTTGTAACTGTATAATTTTTTAAATCCAATACATAATTTGTGATGTCTCTTTTCCAATTAGCATCGGTAACAACTTTAAAAATTACATCACCATTTTGTTTTACATAATTTGAAACCTCACTAAAATCTCCGGTTGTCATAGCAGATGTTAATTTATCTTCATAGGTCTTAATTATCTGGTAATTATCAGCGTTAATGTCTTGAAAATCTGTTCTTAAATTACTTATAGGATAACCCATATTTTTTATTTCCTCCTTATTTATTTTTTACGATTGTTGGGTATGCAGAGTAGAATTTGTGCATTTGAATAGAAGTAGTATATGAATCAAATGAATGACTTACTTTGTCTATTATATATTCATCTGTTTCACCTGTTCTTATTGATTTGTATTGAACCTTAATATTTTCATATAAGAAAGGTATTAATACTGTGTTAATTGTTATAGAATCGGTCAGCCTAGCACTTTTCCATACTTCATATTCTGCACGTTGTCGAGCTAAATCAGTTGTATATATAGCTTCATATTCTTCACCTGACAATACCTTAATTAATTCTCCAACTTCATTGACCGAATAGGGAGAAGATTGTTCTATGTATTTTTTATACTGTTCGCCTTCGTTAGTATAAAAGATTCTGTTTCCACTAGAATATATATAACTAATTTGGTTACAGTTATAATGTTTTTTATAATTTTCCTTTTCTTCATCAGTAGGCTCTTTGTCTACAATCATAGCAATTGCATGAACCTGAAATTCCCCATTGAAAATTGCGTAACAAGTATCAAGAGTATATTTCGGCGTAAAACAATAACCAACACCATTAATAATCTCGTCTATTGTTGTTCTGTTTTTATTCGTTGCATCTGCAATAAGTAAAATCTCATCTAAATTTTCATCAGAAGTTTTATTGTAATTAACCCTTACATATATAGGAATATTATAAGTTTTGATTAATCTACGATCATCATCTGAAATATTGGGACAAGTAAAACCAATTAATTCATTTGTATATACATATGGAGAATTATGCTTGCCCGTTGAATCACAAGCATACAAGGATAGTGATAAATCAAGGATACATTTATTGTTTATTAAATCGAGAGTATAAGTAGGGGTGTCATCATATCTATCGGTTTCCTGATTTTTACCCCAGACTTCAACTACATTTTTGATTGAATTTAACTCATATGTATCCTTTTCTGAAATTACTATGCTATCAAATACATCTGCTGTAAGTAAACATTCATTATCCTCACAGGTCGGAATTTTAGAACAAATAAAATTACCATAAACATCAAAAAATGCTTCCCAACCTGAGTACAAATCTCTCAATTTTGAAATAACTTCCCAATTTGTTACGCCTGTAGAAAATGTCAAATCATATGGAATATATGTAGCATTGCTTCCGTCAACGTTAGTAACATCGGCACCAATATCATCAATTATATAGTTGAATGGACTAAACTGTGTAATGACATTAGTCATCGCACCAGAGATGGTATTGGGCTTTCCAAGTAAAATGAAGGCATATGAAGAAGAATTATTTCCATAGAAATTAGTCGTATAATCTTGTCCTAATGTTAAATCAGTAAATTTAACTTTTTGATGTGTTTTATAATCTGTTAAAAAGTAAGACTTAGAATTATTAATTGATACTGTTACATTCCAACCCTCATAATAGGACTGAATATATTTCATTTTTTCTTTTGGTATATTAAATCCAACTTCCAAATCAAAGTATGGAGCAGTATCGCTATCTGTCAATGGAGTATAATCTTTATTAATAATGTTGATATTAATAATTTTATGCGAATCGTTTTCTGTAATTGATACATCATTGATAGCCGGGACACAGTTAATTTCCATATCTTGAACTCCGGGGATTATTCCAGATCTGTCACCATTTAACATCGTAACCAAATCATCACAATTGAACGATACTGTATTTTCAGTGGCAGAGTAACTATAACTCGCATCCTGAATTATATATACGCCTAATGGATAGAATTTCATATTCTCAACATAGTGGTTTAAAACCCCAATGTAAGCAATTACAAACTTATTTAGCCACATATTTTTATTGCTGGCAATTTGAAAATTGTCATTTTGTGCATAAAAGGTTGTGCTAAAAGTTCTCCGAATATCAGAGGTAGAATCAGATGAATACGAGCCATTTAATAATTCTCCACTGATATCAGCAATTGGTTTGAAAGAAGAGTTGAAGACTTTCTTACCGTTTTCATAATTATAAATATTAGCAATTTCAAATTTAACCCAAACAGTAGAAACACGAGCCTTCAACATATCAATATCAATCTGTTGTATTTCGTAATTCATCTCAATCTCCTTTCACTAATATTTACGTCTAAGAATTTCATCGTACACATTATTAATACTATCATTAATATAATTTTGTAATATGGTTTTATTAATAACGAGCGTATCTGACTGATTAGCCTTATCATCAGAAGAATAATAATTAATAAATCCGTTTTCGTATAAATCATTTGTTGATTCTAATGAGCCAATTTCAGACCAATTGAATGTTACTATATTCTTAGAAATGTGCTCAGAATCATCTTCTTGAACTTCGCCATTAACTGTTACAATAAAGTTACGTCCGTCATAATATTTAAGAATTTTAGGTTTTCCATTACACAACCATTCTCGTAAGTATTTTCTATATCTCCATGTTGTATTGTTTGATGTACTATAATCGTAGTCACATATATCTCCCGGCACAAACATACCTGTTGCCGTGCCACTAACATAGTTTTTCTCTCCACCTTTAAAAGCATAAGCATATTTACTGTTAAATGGATTAACAACAGTAGTACCACTGTTCTGAGTAATACCACTTAATTTCGCTTCTAGTATCGTATAAAAAGATATGTCTTGATCTTCAATAACTAATCCGTCTAAAGTACATTTAACACTATATTCCGTTGTTGAGCCACTTGTTTCAATTCCATACAACATGGGAACAACCATATATTCATATTCTTCATTAGGAATAGTTGTTTTGTCCGTATAATTAATCTTAACAAAATTTTTATCTCGAATGATTTCATTCCCCGGCACATATCCAACAACATCCCATGCAATATCCGATACTAGTCGTCTTTTTATTAAAAAAGCTGCGTCTTGTGGAGAATCACCTTCTTTAAAGTCAATGCCTCCTCCAATGATAGTACCATTAAAAGTAGAATGTAGCTGAATATCGTCAGTCCATTCATCAGGATATTCGTCAAAATAATCAATATCCGAATCACTTGAAAGCACGATTTCATCAAAAATAGCATTTGATAGTTTTACACTATCAATGTCTTCTCCAAAAGGAGATTCAATAAATTCAATTGCCATAAAAATCCCCTTTCTAAATTTCTTTAATTCTTAATGAATAGTTTGAATCTTTTCTTTTTATATTTATCTTAAATTTCTTATTTTCATCTATTTTAAATTTTTTGGTCGTAAAGTCATAATTCAACGGATACGTTTGGTCAGAAATACACGTATAATGATTATTCTTATCGTGTAAAACAAATCGAAGAGAAGCAGAATCAACAGCATTGATATACACAGAATCCACTCTAGTAAACAAATTTGGCTCTATATTAGTCTTTTCGTTATAATTAAATGAAATTACTATCTTTTCATTTAAGTCCGAATCTGCTTTATTTTTGGGAAAAGCAAAACGAATAAAAGAATAATTAGATGTATCGTATTCTGTGTTAATTGCGTTTATAATCAGTGTATTAACTTTGTTATATTCACTGTCGTAACAAAGTATTAAAAAGTCCCCATCGTATTTACGAGAAACAGCTATTTTAGGTGGTGCTATACAATAATTGGTATCAACATAATATGTACCAGAACTACTTTCCACACATTCAGAAGTACCAGTTACCCACTGAAAATTCTCTAAAATCAATGGATAGTCAATATATTCTTTAACCATTTCTGTAGACAAAACAATATCATTACCAATCGTCAGAATATCGGTAAACATGTTTTCGAAACATTGAACATTTCTTAATGTAGTAACAACATTAAAGTCATCTAATTTATTGTAAAAGGAATACTTAATATATTTATTATTAAGGAGACTAACTTCTTCATTATTAATAAATTCCAGATTATCAGATGATTTAGTATGCAATCTTAAACACGTTGTATTGATTGTAATATTTCCATCCTTTGTTGGAAAGGCTGATACTGTATTTTTTACTGGTGCAGTATTAGTCCGAACAGATACTTTATATATAACTCTTAATTCCATACCATACACAGTTTCACCGATTGCTTCAATATAATAATCAGTGCCATCATTAAGATTTCTAAAAGTATAAGAAGAATTATCGTTGTTATAATAGAAGACTTTGCTGCTTTCAACCACCGTAAGTCCAGAAGAATCATATAAATTGAATTTATAGGTTGATAAATCCATTCCATTTCCTGAATAATCTATTGCAACCGTACAACTCGATGAATTTAGAATAATTCCATCATATAAGTTATTAATCCTAAATAAAGGAGTAGCATAACATTTCAATATGAATTGTTGACTGGTTTCACTTACTGCAATTCCGTCATAATTAATCATTGTAATTGTTGCGTGATAAGTTGTTCCATTTTTTAGACCTAGTTCTTTAGCAACTTCGGGAGTGATGATATGATAAGTTGTAGATATTCCAGTTGTATCATGATATAACCCGGTTTCAACAATTGTCAACCTATTACCTGCAACTAAGCCACCATTCCAACTAAAATTAATCGTACAGGTTGATATACCAACATCCCAAGCGGTCAGAGTACCACTAATTATAGGTTTCAATAATAATCACCGCCTTTCTATGCTTTACTTTCGATATATATTTCATTCCAATTGTTGCGTGGGATTCTAACTCTCACTTTGTTACCAATTGAATAATTTTCTGTAGAAATTATATTATATCTGTCTTTTTCAATTATGACAGTATATTTATAGGAAGTGGAAGAAGTTTGTGTTTTGTTAATTATCCTCGTCAAGTATGTTCTATCAAAGGGAAGTTTATTAAGTTTTTCGTTACTTATTATGGTATTAATTGCCTTAATAAGTTCATTCTGTAAATCTTTTGAATCCACTAAAATCCTCCTTTTTAATAAGGCTGTGCCACATTTCTGCAACACAGCCTATGTTAATTATCTTTTATTTGCTTGTTGATGAGCATATGAACTAAGACCAGCCAACGCGTTAAATACATCATTAGCTTTTGATAAGTCATTGATATGTGGAATACTAACTGTTCCAATAGAAACATTATTATTAACCACTTCACCACCAGTATTTTTAACCAAGTTGCTCATATCAGGTATTTGAATATTGTCTAATATCATTTTTGTTGGATTAACACCAAATTTCCACAAGTTATCTGTAACATCATGTGGTAATATCTGGTCACCAGAATTAAGTAATCTTAACTCAGCACCTTTTTCACCAACTATAGACATTCCACCCTTGGCATATTTTGTACCGGCTACATATTTAGGAACACTGGCTGTAATCTTACCATTCTTATCAATAGAAAAAGTAAGACTGTCAAACATTTTCTTGACACTATCTGACATTCCCTCAGTCATTCCCTTAGTTACAGCTCTAACTGCTTCATCCACGGTCTTATACAGAGGTTTGCCATTTTCGTCAAAGAAGTTTACATCATCTTTGTGGTCATTTAGCCAATCAAGAATCTTGTTTAACGTATCGAGTTGTTCCTGATTATAATAGTCGTCAAGATTGTCTTGTGCTTCCTTAACTGCACTATTATCAGCCTCATAATTAAAAGCATAATCCTCGTGATAGATTAAATTCTTTTTATTTTGTTTAACACTCTGTAATGCCTGTTGAAGTTTTTCAAGTTCAACGGCTTTAGACTGAGCATCATTAAGGTCATTAATTTTGTCAATTAAATCTTGAATTGAATTAATCCAAGGTGTCAACAAATCGTCATAATTGTTTTCGATTTCTGCCTGTTTATCAAGAATATCTCCGTCAAGACCATCAACTTCTTGAAGTTTATCCCGAAGTCCATCCCATGAATCAAAAGTCTTTTTAGAGATACCAAGTTTGCTGATACTCTTATAAAATTGGTCAACAGTAATAGTACCTTCACGCATTCCTTCGTACAAAGCCTTAAACTGCTTCTTCTGAGAAGAATTCAATCCTTTGTCTGATAACGTTTTGTTAATTTGACTCCATTTTTCATCACGTTCTTTTTTAAGCTGAGATAACCCATTAAGACCGATGGAAATCTGTTTTGTGATTTGCGATTCGTTTTTAGTATGTCCCTGTGACTCCCAGAATGAGATTATCTTTTCATAGCGACTAGAAATAGCGTCAAGAATATTTTTAAACTTTTCGAGACTTTGATATGGTAATTCAGATATTGACTTATTCCATTCTAACTGGTTTTTCTCAGCATCGGATATATTTTTATCAATATCACGAATTTTCTGCTTAATATCCTGATATTCATCTGAAGAAGAAGCAATCTTATTATCTTTAAGATATGCCTGATATGCCTTTTTCTCCTGATTCCATTTGTTAATCTGTTTCTTAGAATTAGAGATTTCTTCCTTATAATCACTCTTGGTTGCAATAAAGCCTTTTGTCTCGTTTTTGTCAATTCGACTCTGTGTTTTATCTGCCTCATATTGCAAGAGGTCTAAATCATCTTCTAAGTCAGAAATATCGTCCTCTAATTGTTTTTTGATAAGCTCACGTTTATTATTCTTAGTTTCAATAATATTATCTCTTGCACCAGTATACTTGTCCCAATACTCCTGATAACTGTCAATTGCGTCCAATACAGATTTTTGTGACTTTTTACTTTTTCCCTTTTTAGCAGACTCTTTAATTGTCTGGATAGAATAATCACCGCTCTGAATCTTCTTTTTTAAGTCAGAAGAAAGATTAATCCTGTCGAGTTTTTTCTTGTATTTCTTTGCTGCAATTTCATATCCGTGTAATAAGTCATCATACTGTTTTTTCGCCTGTTTAAATAATCCGTTTTTAGTTTTCTTAGAAGCATAATCGTTTATATTGTCAACCGTTTTCTTAACTTTATTTTCCAATCGTTTTAAACGAACTTCAATCCAGTCAAATACCTTGTTAGAAGAAGAGGAAGAAGAACCAGAGCCTTTTCCGTTTCCAATATTAACCCCACCATATTTACCAGCATCGCCTATATCTGCATCTGTAATGCGAACATCTTTCTTTATAAGTTTTTTTAAATTTTTTTCTTCAGCACTTATTTGTTTTTGAAGAGAAGGCAAAGCGTGTTGAGTGTCTGCATTACCAGATTTCGTAATATTTTCATACGTTTTTTTTAAACCCTCTAACGTTACAAACGACAACATGGCTTCCCCAGTAATACCCAACTGTTTAGCCAAAGCTTTAAGGTTTTTAATACTATCTGATGTTTTTAATGAATTTTTATTAGCCAAAGCCTTTTTGAGAACATATTTTTTTATAGCATTTTCATTATAGCCAAGTTGAATCCCCTCATTTATTAAATTATTAATTTCCGTTTTAAAAGATGTGTCTAACTTAGCATCAGCTATAAGCAATTCAAGTTTTTGTTTTTTTATTTGAGCCTCTACAACCTCAATAGCATTTTTTACACCCAACTCTTTAAGCTGTTCGATATAATATTGTTTAGTTGATTCTTTAACTTTTCCATTTGTATCGACAAGCTGTGATAAAAAATCATTACTATTAATATACTCTGTTGCTAATTTATTTTGTGCTTCACGGCATTGTTCAATAGTAGAAGTAGTAGAACCAAGTTTATTTCTATAATCGTCCCAAGATTTTAGATTACTAAATTCTGATTCCATACTACTAAGAGTATCTGCACCAACAACACCATTCTCTTTCTTTTCATTAAGAGCAGTTTGTAAAGACTTTACACTAGATTTTAATGTTGCAAGTTGTTTAGAAGCATCAATCAATTTATTGATTTTTTTAACCGCAGTAGTCGCATCAATTCCCATTTGTGATAACCAAGTCTTAGTGCCTTTAGTCCTTTTAAAAGTTTTTTCTGTAAGTTTACCAGCTTGTGCAAGGGCAAGAAGGTCTTTCTTGGTATTCTTCATATCAGACTTGCTATCTACATTATCGAGGTCTTTCCATGCTTGTTTAAAAGATTTCTTTTTGGAATCAGAAGTATCTTGGTTTTTCGCATTTAAAGATTTAACTTTATTTTTTAAATCTTCAAGTGTTTTTACTTCACCTTTAACATTATTAACATAACGTAACTCATCTTCATTTAAGGTTTTAATATATTCATTAGCCCCTTTGATTTGAGAATACTTCTTTTGAGTTTGTTCTATAAGTTTGTTTCCTGAAACATTACCCTCAGAATCAACATCACCTACACCAAATTTTGTTTTTAAATTATCAATTTGGGTTTTAGAATAAATCTTTTTCCCATCTTTGCCAGTTTGATTTTGTAAAGAATTAATTAAATCTAAAACTGCTTTAACATAATCGGCATAACTATCATAATCTTTCTTATTTAAAGAAAATAATGTTTGTATACGAACTGCTAAATCTTCACTGTTAATTCCATCTTTTAATGGATTAATAACATTTTCTGTTATCCACGTTTCCATATCAATATCAGAATCAAAACTTTCAAAGAATGTATTGTCTACATTTTGAATAAAAGATTGAACAGCATTTTTAGCATCGTCATCTAACTTGTCATAACCAGATGTATCACTATATAAATACGCAGTTAAAATTGGACGCACTTTTTCTGATTCGGCATCAATTGTGTTATTTAGATTAGTAAATACATCACGAATTTTCTGTTGAAGTTGCGGAGTTAATTGAGAAAAATCAGTATACATGCCAACTTTTCCTTCAGACTTTAATTGCCTTTGTTCCTCTTGTAAAGCATAAACAGTATCATTATCTAATACGTCCCATACAGAAGGAGCATTGCCAACAGCAGGACTTGAATAACCCGGTGTGCGAAAACCATTTTTCATCATGTTTCTTAATTCTGTTATTTTTTTATAATCGTCTTCTGTAGCTGTTTTAAAGTCACTAAAGGTTTCGTCTGATTTACCTCTAATCGTAGCATAATAAGCCTTCTTTTGATCTTCATAAGCCTTAGTTAATGCTTCAACGCTACCTTTATTCTTAATAATAGCGTCATTTTGGTCGTTATAACCCGATACCATTTCAGGAAACATATTGGCAATTTCTTTAGTAATATTTCTATATTCACTAAATTCATCGCTAGTTAATGAAATATTATGACCGTATTCATTAACACCTTTAGCCAATTTAGCATACCTATCTCCATTTTGTTGAATCCATTGATTATTTGAAGATAATGAACTCTCTTGGTCTTTAACAGAAGAAGAGAAGTCATCAAGGGCTTCTTTTGCATATTTAACACGATTAACGTAATTATCAATTGCTGTAGCTGCCCAAGAAACAACTTCCATAATTGCCCACATAGCAGCCATAGAAGCGAGAGAAGCACCAAATGATTTTATTGCTGTTTTACCGGCGTTAACTACTTTCGAAAAACCCGAAAAGGCTATGTTATTATCTTTAAGATACTGTTTGAAAGTTGATAAGTCTTTTGTTCCGTATTTAGTATCAGTAAGAAAATCTTTTATGTTTTGACGATATTTAGTAATCCCTTTTGTGTCGAAAAGAGCATCTAACTCATTGTCGTCAGAGGTTAATAACCTACTGTCGGAAAACAAATTCTTTAATTCTTTTATATTTTCTATATTTAAATTCTTAAATGAATCTATCCATGTGGTAAGTCCATTTTCTTTATCCCAACGTACTGCCTTAGAGATAGAAATAGACTATCATTTACTTCTGATAAATGTTATAATAATAGATAGAATAAAAAATAATATAACAACAAATATATTAAAGTTAAATTGGAGGTTTTTGATTATGCCAAAATTTTGTAAAAATTGTTATGAAAATACTGACCGTACAGGGTTTTTACCTTTTTTTAATGCTGACACACAAATATGCCCAAATTGTCATTCGGAAGGATTAATTGATTCTGCTTTGACAGGAAAAGAAATTAATATTCTAGGAGACGCAACCAACCATAACAAAGTATTTTTAAAAGCAATGGACGACTTAAAACGAAATGATATTATTGAGTTTGAATCACGTATGATGCAATTTAAAAAACAGAAAGAGGATAATATACCTAAATGTCCAACTTGTGGTTCATCAAATATAGAAAAAATTTCTTTAGGAAAGAAAGCAGTTGGAGGTGCATTATTTGGATTATTTAGTTCTGACATTAGAAAGACTATGCATTGTAAAAATTGCGGTGCAAAATGGTAGAAGAAATGTTCCGACTATAGAATAGAAGAGTAGTGAGAAATTACTACTCTTTTTTTAGACAAAAAAGAGCAACTATATGTTTATAGTTGCTCATAAAAGAAATATCTTTTTATATAATTCACTGGCTCAATGCCAAATAGCGTTAGGAAAATGGTAATCCTAACATATCAATTCACTGTCCTTATTGACTATTTAACTATATCACATCAATTCGTTTGTGTCAACAATGTTTTCTGATATACTATTATATGCAATTTGAGATAAATTATTACATATTTTTCTCATTTGATTATTAGAAAGTTTAATATCAAAATATCCTTTTTGGTTATCTCCATATCGTGAAAGGCGTTTTTACTAACAGATTGTATCATAAAAGTACAGGCATAACATTCTTTTGTTTCATCAGGAAAGCCATTTATGATTCCTAAATCAACAATCGCTTCTTTATTTTCTTCAATCCATGTTGGATCATGATCTTTTTTAGATGTTAATGGAATCACTAGAGCTGTATATTTTGATTCAAATATTACAACCGCAAAATGTAAATCTCTAAATTCACTTCCTATATTTCTACCGAAATCAATCCAATAAACATATTGTCTTTCTTTTTTAAAAAGTTCTTGATCCATTTGATTAATATCATTTTTGCTCTTAAATATTGCAATATTCTTTAAAATAATTTCATTAAACCAATCTAATAAGTTGGCACAATAATAATTATCAATATCTAATCTTTTTAATTTTTTTATGTTTTTATAAATTATATCCAATTTATATCGTAATTTTTCATCTTTTAATTCTCTCAAAAACTAATATCCTCCCAAGCATTAGTATTTAATATTACCGTTATATACCAATAATCGACAGAATACTATCAGAACATATGTTTATAGGTGAATAGGAAAGGAGAGTAGTAATACTCTCCTAAATCTTTTATATTGAAAAAGAGCATTATCATCCCATAATGATAGTGCTCTTTAACTCCGTGAGCCTCACACTTAAATTCTGCCATTAACCCAGTGGCACGGCAATTTATAAGCAGGACTCTGTAAAAATATAATACTGTTCCGTGGAACTTCCTGTTCCGTTACTTAGTATTATATGTAAAGCATATGCTTTTGTCAACAGTTTTATTCGTGATTTTCCGTAGAAGATGTAATGTTATTAATTTCGCACTCTAGGTCACGAATTCTGTTTGACAATTTTTCATTTTTGAGTTTTAAATTTGCAATTTGTCGTTCTCTATCACTTGCTGAATTTTCAAGACGAGTAATTTTATTTTTGTCTTTATTGAAAATTCTATAAATATCTGGAAACATAATATACAATAACTGCAATTGTATCTCTTCTAAAATTTCAGAAGGTATTACTTCATGTAATTCTAAAATACGTCCACCAGACATAAACTTTGAATCATTTATCAATAATACACCATCTTTTTCAAATCCTTCGGAGGTACAACATTGACGATGTTCCTTTGTCATATTTGGATTAAGCGTAGGATGATAACAAGTATCCCTCCAGTTCTTACCTGTTGTCATTGGTACAATTAAATATTTATCATCCTTTTTTCCTATACAAAGACCAGGATGAACATACCCGATTTCACCCTTATAACTTTTCCCATAATCAATTGTGCATACCTGTCCGAAAGCAACTTTCTTTTTATTACCTTTCTTTGGCATATATTTACCAAAATGGTTTCGTTTCATCCAATTTGTTTCTGCAATTAGAATAGAAGAAGCATCATAAGCATTTAACTGTCTTAATATTCGATGTATATTTTCTTCAAGTTGGATTAGACCATCTATTATTTTTGAACGACCGATTGCGGTCATTCCCTTGTTTGTTTGAGTATTATGTGTATAACAAGCAACTAGGTCTAAGTATTTGAATTCCAATAATGAAATATCTAAATCTTTATCCATAGTACCTCCTTTGGTAATTTATACCAAATATTATACGACAGAATATTACATATTTCTATTAGAACGTATATTCTACAATTTTATGAAATAGGAAAGAATAATAAAACACATGTTCAGACTATACCAGAATGGACTTGGATAGAGAAGTAATGAGAATAGTAAAAGAGCAGGAGATTAACCCTGTAATATAAAAAGACACCTTAGTTGGTGTCTTTGTTTGTATCTGGATATATGTATTCCTCAAAATATTGAAGTGTAGAAAAACCACAATACTCAGCATTATGTTCTTCTTCAATATTTTCTTTTGCTTTTTTGTAATTGCCAATACATTTCTCCATCTTTTCTTTAACACGTCTTTCTTTTCCAAGAAGATGTTGATATTCCTTATCTCTTATATATGCACGTTTATCAGAAATATATTCATCATCAAGAATCAATACTGCTTTTGTGAAATCCAGTCCATGCTTTGCTTGTTTATCTGTCCATAATACATCTGTGCGATGTGAGATATCTGAACGCAATGGAACTGCAAACTTTAATCCATTCACCTCTGTAATAACTTGAGTATATGGACGATTTTCTTTTAACATCATTTCTGGATATTGATCTGATGGATAATCATTATAAAACTTTTCTGACAAACGTGTAAATAACATATTCTCCTCCGTATAATAAAATACTCCTACTAGCAAGAGTAGGAGTAGATGTTATCTTCTCGTTGAGCTTTTTTTAGTTTACCCTGTTCGTGGCTCTACGAACCAGTCTTCCAATTGGATATTTTTTTAATTAACGTTTCGTTATCCTACGACAAACATCTTCTTACGAAGAAATGAGAAGATAAGTGAAATCATTTCTAATTTCTTACTTATATTATACACAATTATGAGAAAAAATCTATGCTTTTTTGAAAAACTTTTAAATTTTTTAAGTCAATAAAAGTCGAAAAAATACGACGAAAAATTGTATCGCATTTTTGCAAAGTATTATATAATTATTTAGGGGGAGAACGAAAGTCCATAGATTTAATTCTGTGGGCTTTGTTTTTTTGAATCTTACATTGCTAATTCTAAAAGAGAATGATTATTTAAACCATTCTCTTTTATTATGCACTATTAGATTTTTATATTACTCGTCATTTTTAAAACAACACAAATACACCCATCATTTTCTAAACACTTTTTATCTACATCTAAAATTTCCTTGTCATCAATTTTATAATTGTTTTCAAAGAAAATAGAAGAAGAGAAATCATCTACTTTTAATGCTATAAGTCTTATGTATTCCATTTATACAACCTCCGCAGTGTAGTAACCATCTTTGCGAAGAAGTTTTCTAACATAGTCTAATCCCTTTTTTGTTGCAAATGTCACAGAACGAATATTACCATCGTGACAAGGAGTTTCTTTTACGGCAAATTTTCCTTCTTTTCTAAAACGTTCATAAGGAACATTTACCTTATCCTTATCATAGAAAAATACTTTCTTACCTCTGAGATAAGCAAACAATGTATATTCTCCAATTGCAAGTTCTTTTGCCATGGTATTAATACTCATAAGACCTTCGGTATTTATTAAATCGTCATAGAATTCTTTTAATTTGTTATTCTGTTTAATTAAGTCATTAATCATTTCAGTTTGAACTTCCTTCGAGAATGATGGGAAATATTTCTGAACCATTTCTTGCTCACGTCCTTTAGGAATGGCAGCACCAGTAAGACGAATAGACTTAAGATATTTCTTTATTTCTTTTCTAAAAGGCTTTGCTTCTTTCTTTCGAGAACGCATTAATATTTCATACATCGCATCTTCTGAAACAAACAAAGAATTTTGATTTCCACCAAGGGTATATTTTAAAAATATAGCCTTTTCAGAATCGTCAATATCGGCTTGTTTTATCATTTGACTTACATTTTTTACATCTAACCATTTTGCAACTTCATTCGCTTCAAATAATGGTTCTTCAATACTGCGATACAAATTCACTTTCTTTCCAAGAATCTCAGTCTCTTGAATAACTGATAATACTTCATTCATATTAATTCCTCCAAAATTCATTTGATAAAATTTTGAAAGTATAGTAGAATAAGAGTTGAGAGAAATCTCATATGTAAAACACTCATTTGTTCTTTGGTCGGAGCGATGAGTGTTTGTTTTATTTTTTTAAATTAGCTCTGATTATTGCTACTGATTCTTTACTAAAAAGATAATTGCGTTTTCCTGCTTCTCTAAATTGGCTATTTGATAAATTCAAACCTTTTGCCAATCGTATTAAATAAGCAGGAGTAATATCTAAAATTTTAGCAACTTCAGCAGTAACATAGACCTCTCTGACATCTGACATCTATATACCTCCCGTTTGCAAGTTTGATTATACAATGTCGTAAGTTAATTGTCAATACTAAAATTTAAAATATTTATAAACCATAGATTTGTTCTATTAATCTTACAAACATAGTGCTATAATATTACCATAACATTATGTACGATTAAGAAAGGAGGATGGACTTATGCCAAACACAGGAGAAAAGCCTGGTAAAGGTCAATATACTTGTGACAATTGTGGACAGGTGATTGTATTAGATGATGATACCGATACAATGCCACCATGCCCAAAATGCAATGGGACTAAATTCCATTAGTCGGCTAAAGTATATCGCTTAATATTAAATGGTTTACCAAACCACTGAGTCCAGATTGCGAGTTCTTTAACTCCATTCTGGACTTTATACTTTGAATAATAAGTTAATGGTAATATTTGTTTTAATGTATAAATAAATTTTTTCATATTTAAAATTCCTTTCTTTTAATTTAATTTTAAAATAATACTATCTGTTTTCAGAAGTCAGCATAATATTATTTAACGCATTACGTTTGCTTTCGCAAATCGGGACTGTATATCCAAGCAGAAGAACATTAGTCTGTAAATCTGCCTGCTCTTGCCAGTCTCTGAACCGTTGACATTCTTGTGCGTCACTACAAGACAACTATCGTATATACGACTTAGCCAACGACTGCTTTCGGTTATTAAACCTACCTATAGACCACCCATTGTAGTAGAGGAGTACATTTCAGCACTCATACTGTACGACTTAACATACTATGTCATTTTAACCAATTTTCATGGGTATGACATCCAACATTTGTTTTGCTATTAACACCGTATTATCTTCGTTTCCTTGATAATTGTGGTTGTTGGCTTTAGGGATTCCCAGCATTATTCGAGATTTATTGTGTTTTAAAGTACACAAAAGGTCTGCATTCGCTACGTTAATTGAAAGACATTATTTTCAATCTTATAACAAAGGGCGCAGTACATTTTCACCATGACCTGTTAAACTTTGTATTAAACCAGTAAAAATACCGATAGTTCCACCAAGAGAAGAACCCTCTCCTCCTAAAATTCCAAATAAATTACTAACGCTTTTGCTAATGGAATCTATTACTTTGACAAAAGAACTTGCTCCATCTGTCAAAGACGCTAAAGCTTGAATTCCTTTTGTAATTCCGTCAGAATCGGCAAAGTTAGATACTAATTTCGTCCAACTATTAGACAGTTTATTAAGCGATCCTGTCCAGTTATTGGCTGACTTCTCAGCTTCCTCCATAGCTGATCCCGAACCTTCAGAATAATCTTTAAGCATCTTTTCATATTGATTCCACCCATCTAAAGTGCTACCTAAAATGTTAGCATAATGTTTACCACCAATATTCCTCGTTATCTCTGATCTTAATGGATCTTTTTGGTCTAACTCATTATAGGTTTTTGCCAAATCTTTAAGAATTGCAATAGGAGAACGTAATTGTTCTGCTCCATTCACAATTTCAGTCATTGAAGTTCCTGCTTTTTCTAAGGTTGCTTGAATTTTACTAGAAGAAGTATTCTGTAAATTAACAAAAATAGACTTATAAGCAGTACCAACTTCATTACCTTCTTTTTTAGTAGTTGCAACAGCAGTACCAATAAGAGCTGATAATTCATTAATTTGAACGCCTGCATTTGCAGCATTTGAACCAACCGTTGTCATCGCATTTGCAATGTCTGTCATATTTACGCTGTTCCGATTGGTGATCTCATTGGTTCCATCCAATACAGCATTTAATTTTTCAGTCTGTGCTTGATATTTATAAGCAGCATTAGTTGCTAAAATCCAATTATTGGCAACTTCGGCGGTCATATCGCCAGCAGACTGAGCAAGAGTAGATGTATCTGCTAACGCATTGCCTTGTTCACCATAAAACCCACTTCGATTCATTTCCTGAACACCGGTTAACCAATCAGGAGCAGTACGACCAAATTTACTTGCTCTATCGTAAGATTCATTCCCTAAAGATTTTAACTCTTCTTTTGTTCTGTTAGAAGTTTTGCTAATTTCCGTAAGAATATCGTCAACATCTTTTAATTCTGAAATAGCCTTTCTTATTTCATTAACGCCTTTCATTAAGCTGCCAGTAGCTATAGACCAACCACCAAATTTTTCCCAAGCATTTTTTATTTTATCCACAGACGACATACCAAGTAATCCATCGGTTCTGATATTATTTTTCATCTGATTCCACTGTGAAATAAGATTGTTTTTCTCAGCTTTTGTCATTGGATCATCTAAATTTTTCATTTTGGAAATAAGATTATCTATTTGATCACCATATTTTTTTAATGCTTTAGTATTATTATCTGCCCATTTTTTCCATGCTTCGGATGTGGCTAAACGTGAAGTTTCAGAAACAAATTGTCTTTGTTCTGCTTTTATAGAACTAAGCTGACTTTCTCCGACTCGAAGCTGATTAATAAATTTATCTAGAGAAGCTTTATCATTAACATCGGCAAAAGAAGTTTCAAGATCTTTTAAGGTTGTGGACATCTCTTTAATGTCTTTCGAATTAGCTTTCAATTTATCAAATCTATTTGAAGCCTGTTCAATGCCTGAAGAGATGTCAATATTTTTAAATTGCGTAGCTGTTGTTTCAGCATTTTGAAATTCTCTGCCCATTATTTCTAAAGCATTTATTTCATTGTTTGCATTGTTTACCATTGAGGAAAGTGTAGAGTTATCTGCATTTCTCACTCCATCAATAGCAGATTGTACTTTTAGATACTGTGCTTCTAATTGCGATATATGATCAGAATCTTTAATAGGTTTTGTTGTATTAGGATCTGAGTATTCACTTTTTAGTTTATCAAGTGTTCTTTGCAAACTATCGGCTTTAGATTCTATCATATCAATTTGCTTGATAACGCCATTGTTATTAATTGAACCACCAGAATATTCAAAAAAACGTTCTATAATATTTCCATTATTATCTTTTAATGTTTGTAACCTATAATTGAGTTGTTCAGTTACGCCTTCTGCATTTTTTAATGAAACAATAAAACTCGTTAAATTATTATTTTGACCAAGTTTTTCTTGAACCGAAACAGTGTTTGATAATGTTTGAAAATATTTTTCTGCATCTTTAGAAACATTGTTAAGCCCATTTCCAGAATCTTTAAATATTTTATTGAATCCACCTTTTTGAATAACAGAGTTGACACCATTCTGAATCTGTTGTCCAATTTGTTGACCAGTCCTTTGTGCATTCTGAACATTCCCACCACTGTTCAGATTACCACCAATATTTATATTAATTTGATTTAAAGCACCGTTAATCTGAGACACCATTCTATTGATGGCATTTTTATCAATATCTACATTCTGTAAACTAATTTGTGTAGCATTTAACTGTTTTGTTAAATTTGCAACTACATTTTTACCGAGTTTTGCTTGAATTTCAATATTCCCAAGTTGCTTTTTTAAGGCTTCAATATCTTGATTGAGTTGCTGTTTAGATTTAGTTCCATCTAATTCAGCAATCAGTCTCAAACCAAATTCGTTATTATCCATTTTTATTATTCTCCTTTCAAAGTTTTATTTTTTACACAAAAATAACGCCTCGAAGGAAGCGTTAATAAAATTTAGTTTTTTAATGTATGTTTAGACCAACTTTTTTACAATTGGATATAAACATTCTTTGTATACCGCCATATTCAGTTTGTATGTAATCAAGTCCCATATCCCAAAAATTAAAAGAACCCTTCACAGTTCCACCGTGCGAGCCAGAATTAAACCACTCTAAGACATCTTGACCCGTAGCAGGAACATTATTCTTCCATTTGCTATTTCCTGGATATCGAAAAGTTAAATAATCGTCCCAGTATCCCACACGAAAAGAATAGATACCATCAAATTTAATTATCTCGCTTGCCGTAAATGAGTCTCTTAATTTATCAGTTCTTTTATATACAACTGGTTGAGTAGGATCATTGGGATTATTAAACACAGGTTCAGTATAATAATCATTTAGCATTTTTGAAAAAACATCATAAATATCATCTCGTGTTAATTCTAAAGCCTTTACTAAGTATGGTTCTAAAACCTTTTTTAAATCTTTTAAATTTTTTATTGACATTTTCTACTTGTCCTTATTCAATGTTTCAACCTGTGCATCAGTAATGATTTTCTGTATATCGGCTTTATCCAGTGTAACAATATATTTTACAATTTCGAATAATCTTGCTTCATCAGTTTCAAATTTATCAGCAAGAACAGAAGTAGACTCCTTAATAATTGACTGTAACCTATCTAACAATTCATCTTCTTTAAGGTTGTTACATTCATCTAAAACTCTTGTAGCAAAATTAATCAAATCTAAAGCGTTTTTAGTTATTAAATTCACCAATGGAAGAGCAGTAGAACCGAATTTTACAATGTTTCTTTTAACTGTTCTCAAATTTTTCTTATATTCAAAATATTCCTTAACTTTCTTTATCATAAATTTATTCCTTTCTTTCCAATACAAAAAAGAGACTGGTCACAAAACCAGTCTCCTTTAGATAATTTAATTATTTAGTTTTTTGTTTTTAATGCGACTTCGCAAGGCAATAACAACCACTTTGCATTTTTGTGTTTATGTATATTTTGTTCAACAAAGATGTGAACTTCATCTAAAGTTGCCTTATTTACATCTTCCAAAACCTTATACTCAAACACGTCATTTTCATCAACACATACAAGTTTAAAGAATGTCGAGTTTCCCATACTGTCACCCCTTTCCATTATTTAATACAAAACAATTCATAAAGATCTACGTGTAAAATTTTGGAAAGAGTAATGGCGTTACTCAACATAATATCATTTGTGTATCCATTCTCGATGCGATTTAACTCTGCAACAGAAATTCCACTTAATCGAGATAGCTCTTGTAATGTTATATTATTTTTATTTCTATAATACCATAATTTATTTTCCATAATTTTAATGTGTTCAATATGCTTATTGTTTATACATGAATTATATAATGGAAAAATTTACATTCGTGTAAAATTAGTTATAGTATAATATTATTTTGTGTGATTAGCTTACTTGCTACTGTCGTATTATTACTTCAATTTCTGTTCTTGGATTTTCTTTATCTACATGACATTCCATTGTTATCTTTGTTATATGTTTACTATCGTCATCAATGATAAATCCGCTTTCTGAAAATCCATCCAAGATAAATTTAGGACAACTATTGTCTATGTCATGTCTACGATTTGTCTTATAATATGTAATAAATTTCATTTCGCATTTTTCAATGTGTAGGTTAGAATAACCTTGATTATCAATAAACCATCGTATGAAATCTTTCCATTTTTGTTTAAGGGCATTCATCATAGGTCTTTTCATTATCATCCACTGGTTTATAGTAGGATGATATGGATTATCTATTGGCTTTTTACTTGCTCTCGGATGTTTTTCAAAATAATATTTTTCATATTCTTCAAGTGATAAATTATCAATCACTAATTTTATTTCTTGTATTTTCATTCACCTCTTTATACATTAAATGAAAAAGCGATTCCCGAAGAAACCGCTCTTTCAAACTTAATCAATTTCTTTCATTTCTCGCATAACGGGTTCAACTATTGAATGTATAAATCCGTCTCCACCTCTTTTTTCATAGTCATCAAATAAATCCCAAAAGACATCTTTTTCAACTTTTGTCCATCCTTCTGAATTTTTGTATTTATTATAATAAGCTACAAGTTTTTCTTTAAGTTTCTTAACTTCCGTAATATTATCTTTTTCTTTCATTTCATTAAGAGTGACGGCAATATTATCAACAGTTTCGGATAATTTTACCAAATCATTTTTAATCATTTGGTCATGTTTGATTGCTTGTTTAGTATCTTCGCATTCTTTTTCTTTTAATTCATTAAGTGCTTTAGACGTAGCAATTAACAATTCATGTTCTTCACGTTTTAGTCGCATAGACCTCGTTTCCAAACCTAACAATTTAATGAACCAATCAAATAACGTCCACATAAATTTAAATGCTAATAAAATAGTACAAATGGCAATAATTAAAGTACCATAATTAATCTGTGTAAGTTCCTTTATTGCATCCATTCATACTATTACCTGCTTTCTTTAATCTTCTTTAATATTTCTTCAATATCTTCAGCAACTAATTCGCCATTCTTAATTGAATCGGTGATATTCTGGGCAATCTGAGAAGCAGGCGTTACATTGAAGTTTTTATATGTATTATACAATGTCATTATAATTAAAAATACAATTGACACGATTTCTGATGCTTCATCATTTGTAACAGGAATTGTATTAATTCCGAATATCTGTAATACTGCATTGATTAATGCTATAAGTAAAACAACTATTCTTGTAATCGCTTCGGGAGTAATTCCCTTTAAATTTATTTTCTTCATTTTTTCCCTCCTTGTTTTTATTTAACCAAGACCAATCTTGAATTTGTCCACAAGAACAAACTTTTTGCCGAGGCGATATTTCTTCACCACAACGTACACAAACCGCATACCCACCATCAAGCTCTATGTATGGTTCTAATGGTGTCTTTTTTGAAATGTTATCTATATTCATCACTTCACCTCATTGCTTGGACGATTTTTTGTCCATTCTTCGTAGCATTTTTTTGTTTCGCCCTTATGAAAAAAGCAACATAAATGACCAGCATTTTTGTCACTTTCTTGTATCCATTTGGGTTGAATATGCCACTTAGATGTGTAAAAAATTATCTGAGGTAATTGAGTTATGGGTATAATATTTTCTTTTCCATAGCATTCATATACCTCATCTAAAGAGTTAAATATTTTGTTAATTTTAATCACCAACCTTAAATCGTAAAAAATAGGGATAGCAAGAAACAAATATTGTAGTAATGCTATCCCTATAGGTATAATAATTAAAACTAACTACAATATTTATTCTGATTTTTCCAATGGTTTTCCTTTCACTATCTTCTGAACATTTTTTGTGGAAATTTTAGAGTTATTATATTCCTGTTCAGATGCAGCAGAATATTTGCCATTTTCATGTTTTATATACACAACTTTTGTTTCGTCAGGAATATCCAATGTCATCTGAATTTCTTTTCCCTTAAATTCAAAAACAATAATATTGAGGAACTTGTTGTGATATGTAACTTTGCATTTCTGTATCATTTTTTTAATTCCTCCAAGTAAAAGAAGAGTGCAAGTTGCACTCTTCAAAAATTATTCCTCAATAAGAGCAAGATCTAACATATTGTCATCTTCATCTGCCATTAAATCAGCAGTAATTGTAACTGTCTGTGGGTCTCCATTATTTGAGAAACCAAGAGAAATATTGCTCTGAGGAGCACATTTATATGCAGTCATCTTCATCGGAAGAATCTCATCATCTTCTGTCTTCATAATAGTATCACCATAAACAATGAAATTCTTAGGAAAACTTGTAGACTTAATATTGATTCTTTCAACTTTATCCGTAAGTTCTTTAATGTAATAAGCGATTACTTTATCGCCTTCTGTAAGAGCTTGAGTAAGAGTCGCTTTCTTTGCATCAACTGAGTTAGCAAGCTCTGTACCGCAATCATCATCTGCTTTATAAATGACAACTGAACCAGCAACAGGTGTATCAGATAATGTTATTTCTGTTCCACCTGTACCAACAACAAGTTCTTCTCTAGTCATAAACTTTGCAGTCTTAGAAACTTCACCGCCAGTAATTAACTGCCATAACTTAACTGTCTGAATCTGTGTTTCAACTGTAAGAGTTCCACCTTTTTCGCCACTGAAGGACACTCTTTTAGGATGTCCCTTTCCACCATAAGCATATACATTTTCACCTGTAAGTTCAGTAGTAGTAACATTGGCAAAATCTAAATTTAAAAAAGGTTTCTTTGTAGAATAATCTACAAAAATAAGATCACAAACTTCTCTATTTGCCATATTTTTATTAGACATATTAAATCCTCCTTTATTTTATGTAAAATAAAAAAGACCCAATAAATAGGTCTTTATAATTAGTTATCTATTTTTTTTGTCCATGAAGAAATATCAAAGTCTTTATTTCCCCATACAGCCATATTGGTTGATTGAATATTATAGATATTGTTGTTAATTAATCGAATGTAAGAATCCCAAAGTTGATATATTGTCAAATCATAAATATTTGTCATATTTATACTTGGATGCTTATTCGCAACAACAGAAACTATATTTCCCAAATCAACATTTTCATTATTTTCTTTTTGAGATTTTATTTGCTTTTTTGCTTTTTGTATTTTCTTTACTATCTCTAATGCCTTTTTGCTTTTAATTTTATTCATATCATATTCTTCAGATTTATGTATATTATTAAACTGTAATATTAAGTCAGTAACATATTGGTAATTACTCACATTAATAACACCTATAACTGTATTTTTTATATCATTTAAATCTTTAGCTACTAAAAAACATTTCTCTTCTTGATAGAACACTACATTTTGTATAAAAAAGAAATTAAATGCATTTTGCAATAGAGTTGCTATATACTCACTCGAAACAAAAAGCTCATAAGTTTCTTGACTGGTTAATTCAATATTATTTTCTTCATATTCTTTTAATTTCCCAATAATTCCAAAATAAGTTTTAGGATTGAATAGGAGAAGAGAAATATAAAAATTATAAACATCAATTCCAATTTTAGAAATGTCCTTTAATTTAGGTGAAAATATGTTCCCAACATTTTCTATATAAAAAGAAGTTGGAGATAAAAGAGTAAAATAATCTAATCTCATAATGTTACTCCTTTATCTTAAAATCTGGAATAGTAAATATCATTTCTCTTCCGTATGTTTTATTGTTAGGGTAGATATTAGTTACAGAATCTAAATGTAATTTACCAATACCAAATTTATTCGAATTTCTTAAACAACGTTCCACCATATCAGCAAGAATATCCGCTCTTGACCCTTTATATCCCTTCTTAGAATATTTCATTATATCTTTATGGCAGAAAGCCCACAAACAAATAGAAATATTTTTAATTGTAGAAGTGGGTATTTTAGGAATATTGACCTCACAACATATATAAGATTTTGTTTCTATTTGTGTTTCATCTATATATAAATATGGAAATATCTGCTCATAAACAATATTATCTACTTGGGTTTCGGTGAAATTTTTACCCAACATCAATTCCATTATTTCTGTATTATCAAGGAGAGAATTAATGATAACAGATTTACAAGCTCCAATGTCTTTTAATATCTGTGACATACTAATACACCTCCCCAATATTAATTTGTTTTTCAGTTATTACAGTTTCATCATTTTTTAAAATTTGCAATAAGAAATACCCATTTACTAACGAGTCATCATCTTGAGTAGTTATTTTAATATCCGACCCCGATTCTTGTATGACAAGTTCAGAAATATCAAAATCTGATTTGATATTCCATTTCCAATCAAGATATTCTAAATCATTTCCATTTCTATCTCTAAATTTGACAGTCCAGGTTTTTGTTTTGCCGATTTTAATAATATCTGAACCAACAATTGAAACAGTCATTTCTTCCGTTGAAATATCAGATATAGATAGAGTAGAATGATAATTACAGACACCATATTTTAAATCGTCTGTCGTTGGTGTATATTCACACTCTTTCACAATCCACGAAGTTACACCATGACCATCATATGTATCGGGTACATTTCCTGTACCAGTCAATTCATATGTCGTTGGATTTGTTTTGTTATTGTCAATAAAGAATTTTCTACTTTGGTTTTTCTTTAACCTTAACGATTCTTCGTCCAATGGTATTACAACAGACAATTGATCAGAACCAAGTGTAATAACATTATTTCCAGTAGTTCCGTCATTATATTTACTTGCACTAGCAATAAAAGCCCAACGTTCAATAATTTCTCCAATGTCATTTTGCCATTTTAATAAATAATTACATTGATATAATTTTCCATCACGATAAATTTCATTATCACTATCGCATGTAACAACAATCCATTTAGAATTAGCAAAATCCACATAGTCTCCAATATTAATGTCTTCATTTGGTAAAGTTTCAAATTCTTTATAATAAGGTTGAGTACCAGTATTAATACAAAGAAATCTTTCTTTATCGTTTATCTTTACGCTTTTATATGAAGGGTTATCAGGTAGCTTTGCCCAAATTGATTGTTTTAATTTATTAACATTTCGTTCTCTTTGAGTAGAACCAAAAAGTTTTATTCTTGCTTCATATCTATCCATTTATCAATCACCACCTTTAAAATAACGGGCGTTAATTTCTTCTAAGATGTGAATGCATTTGAATACTTCACTTTTACATGTTTCTATAGAATAGTCCTCTGATATGAGATACTGAATAGTATTTAATACAGTTATAAAACGAGGCTCATTAATTAGAACTGTAACCAACTCTTTATTTCCGATAAGTTCACGCAAAAAACTTTCGAGATAAGAATTTAAAGTTTCTGAATTCTCCTCTTTAAGAGGTAGTATTTTATAAGTTCTGTTAATAAGAAATCTAAAATAGTTACAGAAACTTTCCTTTGGTATAAGCCCATATTTAACTTCAATCAAGTTTTCAACCCCGACATATCAGCATAAATAAATGAATACTCGTTTGTTAAACTTCTTGCGTGCTTACGAGCTAATTCATACCTATTACTAATTTTTTCTAATAAATTAGCAGGAGAAAAGGAGGTGAAATCTTTTGTATTTAAAGCATTTCTTAAATTTTCCATATTATTCAAATAAGGCTTTAACCAAAATACAGTCATCCACTCTACAATAATATCTATAACATCATTAGGAATATCTTCCTCAAAAGTTTGTACAACATCATCTCTGGACATATTTATATCACAAATTCTTTCACATTTTGTTATAGCTTTATTTAACAGTGAAACTAAAGTCTCGTCCTGTAAATCTTTTGATAATAATATCAAATCAGTATCCGTAATATCATCTTTAAAAGAGGCAAATATTTCATTATATGTTGTCGCCATTTTATTCTCCTTTTTTAAAGTGAAAACTGAATATTTAATGCGGTTTCAAGAGTATCAATAATATTTTTATCTAATGTATCTTCATCAAGTTTCTGTCTTGCTCTAGCCGCAATAGTTTCTTTTAACCCCTTAGATAGAGTAGAAATGGTTTTGATTATTTTATCTTTTGAATAAGTAAAAATTTCATCTATGTTTTCAGGGGTAAAAACATTTTTATAATATTTGGATACCTTTAAAAAATCATATAACTGCATAGCCGTATATTCTTCGGTATCTTCCAATACAATCCAATTATCTTCAAAAAATCTTCTATCAGTGTTTCTCATAGAAGCAAGTTCTCCTAATTCCATATATTCAACTGAGCCAATATCATCCCACTCAATCTGATATCCCATAATTTTTTTAGATACATATATTGCACCACCAACTGTATTGCATACGACAGGGACAATAGTATCAAGTGGAATTCTTATTGCTTTTTGAATTCTTTTTGCAACACTGGTTGTATTTTCTATCTTTTTATCATCTGTGTTAACTTTAGAATTATTAACAGATTCCATTTTAAATTTTTCTTCATATTCTGCACGAATCTTAGCCTCAATTTCAGCCTTTAACTTAGCTTCCTTTTCAGCTTCTTTCTTTTGTCGTTGTTCTTTAGTATAAGCCACAACAAAACCTCCTTTTATTCAAAAATAGGAGAAGACCACAAGTATCTTCTCCTAATATTAATTATGATAATTTATAAATACCCATCTGTTCTGAGATAACTGCTTTTAAGCCCCAAGCTTCAGCCATAAGATATTCCTGTGATAAATCGGCATTATCAATTGCCTTTCCATCAATGATGAGAGTATCCCCCTCGATTACACCTTTGATAAACTTGTCATCGCCAGTTACAATATAAAGATCATTTCCAAGAATAAAATCAGTAGAACCTACTTTATGAGCATTTTCCATTACAATAATAGGTGTTGTATAAAAATGTCCATAATATCCCATTGAGAAAAGCTCCTCTTTTGCAGTATTAGCATCTGCACCCTTAACACCTGTAATCTTTCTTACAGCCTGCTTAGAACCAATAACAACAGCCTTTTTACCAGTTGCTGCTTCAACATGATCAATGATAGTTGTAAGTTTTCCTTCGTCAAAAGAACCAGCGGTTCCATTTGAATAAGGGGCAGCAAGTCCAGCAAATGCACTTACAACAGCATCATACATATCATTTCTCATCTTCTTCTGAAAAGATTCAGATACCTTGTCAATTAAATCGTTGAAATCAACACGACCTGCAAGAACTCTACGAAGTTCTTCGTAAATTTTAACACCCTTTAACTGTGTTTTAACAGTGATTTCTTCACCACCTGTCAATCTCTGTCTACGAAGCCCCTGTGTACCCTGTGCAATATCTGATACTACAAATACACCATTATCACGAAGTTCAAAAATATTTGAATCTCCTTCTTTAAGGTTTCTCCATTCTACATAATTAAAAAGAGGACAACTCTCAGGAAGTCCTTCGATAACAGTTTTGTTAATAATCTGTTCTACAATAGAGAAAAGACCATTGCATTTTCCATCTCTAATTGCTCTAAAATCTAATGTAGTAGAGCCACCATTGGCTTCTATAAGTGCTTTTCTTAATACTTCCATAGAATCTTCTGTAGAATAATTTCCAGCAATATGTCCCTTATATGAATCTACGGCTAATTTTATTAAATTTGCGTCTGCCATAATATTATTTTCCTCACTTTCTATATTTTAAAATTTGAATTGTCGTAATTACTGAACCTCAATTACATACCATGTAAATCTTCCTGATACTTCAACTTCGATTACCTTACCAACCTGTGTTGATTTGGCAGTAGGAGTATCTACAACCTTGCCTTTTGTGCCTGCCTGTAATTCAACAAGCTTCTCAACAGTAGGAACTGTATCAAGAGCTTCTTTAGTAACAGAGAAAATATCACCCTTAGAAAGAATTCCTACACGAATAGGTTCACCGGCTTTATTTTCAAAAGTGTCTAAACCGTGGTAGCCTCTTTCCTCATATTCGACTTCTGGTGTACAAACAACACCAAAATATGTACTTTCTGCTGTTGGAGTTGTAGCCTTATGAATTTCTCTCTCTCCATCCATAAGTCCACCAATTTCAACAAAATTGGCGTTTTCAATTGCAGTAGCAGTATCACCACTTCCCATATATTTAGCACTCTTTATAAGAGAACCATCATGAGTAAACTGCACATTATCTAATCTGATCATTGCTTTTGCCATAATTAAATTTCCTCACTTTCATAAACTTTTATTTGTTAAGATATTTTTCCATTAAGCCACCGTAAGGTTTTTCATTTTCATCGTCATTAGATGGTGTTTCTACTGAAAATTTAATTTCCTTTGGTTTCTCAACTTTAGTTTCGTTAGACTTATTTGCTCTTGCATAAAGACCAACGATACATAAACATTCCTTTTTTAATTCTTCAATTGAAAATTCACTTGCCTTTTCTTTTAACTCAGAAAATTCCGGTGTATCTCCAATTTCATTTTCATATTCCGCAAATACAGAATTTTCATCTGCTTTACGTTTTTCTTTATTTACTTTTTCTTCAAATTCTTTGAGAGTCTCATATTCAGAATTGGTATATGAGTGTTCAGATTTGTAAGCATCAAATTCAGTAGAAATAGATTCGTAATTTGCTCTATCAGTATCAAGTTTTTCTTTTTCATTAAGTGTGAGCCATACTTTTACCATTTCCTCAAATTCATCAGAAATAGTAGCAGTTAGTGTTGTCTCGTCAAATGTGTAAGATTTTCTACCATACTTACATGTGTAATCACCGGTTGCGTTCCAATGATCTACCTCTACATAGACATATTCATCATCGAAATCGGACACGTAGAAATGTGTTTCCTCAACATAATTTCCCTCTGCATCTTTTACAATAATTGGATCTAAAGCATTTCTTAATGCCTCTCGTTTCTGATTATATGTAGCAGAAAAAGCTACAGGTTCATTTTTCTCTCCAAAAAGCTCGTCCATCTTTTTCTCAAACTCTTCAACTGATAAATCATCAATAGAAAAATCTAAGTCCTCAACAGACTTTCCATACTTCTGAAGAATTGCATTTTTTTCTTCCAAAATTTTTCCTCCTTGTTCTGTGTCATTTTTATTCAAACAAAAATTCAATTGAGATTTCATTTCTTCCATAAGCTGTGAAAATTCATCTTTATCAATTGAATAATTTAAAGGTTTTACGGACGCACTTGGAAAACATGGTTGAATATTAAATTTAGGATCATCAGATTTGTTTAATAGACATAATGCATCAAAAGAAAAATCAATAATATCTGTATATTTATTATCATCTTTTAATGGTTCTGATTTTGAATACAGTATTTCCATACTTTGACCAAAATACGTTGATTCGTCATATATTGCCTCAGCTAATTCTGGATATCTACCTATCCAAAGAATCACATCACTGACCAAATATGTTGAAACAGTTCCATCTTCTTCAGTTACATCTTCATAAACTGGTTCTTCTGATGGAATAGCAACTCCAAATGGGACACAAACACTTTTTATAGTTAATGTTTCTAAGTCCAATTTAACATCATGCCCACCGAGATAATGATTCCCATTTTCATCGCACATCAAATGTCCGACTACAGGAACATAGAAAAGTGATGAATATGCCCTGTCTACATTTTCTTTACTAAAATGTGATCTATTTATATTCTTTCCCAGTGCAAGCACATAGCATTTTGCTTTTAAAAAATTATCATTCAATTTTTCAAAACATTTAAATTTTGATTTGAATAATAATGACATTTTTTCCTTTTCCATAAAATGTTGTTACCTCCTTTCCTCAGAATCGTAAGGTGTTGTCTAAAAAGAAACTGTTCTTTTCAAAGCACTTCTGAGAAAAGGACAAAAGTTCTTCTGAAACACAAAAGACATAGGCTTTTTTACCACCTATGTCCTCTAACATATATTCAAATCCATTATCTGCTAACATTTTAGCTTTTAATGGATCAAACAACTTTATTAAATTATTTTCCATTCCACAAATCCACCTACCTGTCATTTCCATCATTATCAACCGTCTGTTGTCCCGTATCGTCAAGCGTTTTTCCTTGTTCAGAATTAGTAGGTCTACCACCTTCGTCATTAGAAACACTTTGAGTATTTGATGAAATCAAAGTGTTTTTCCAAACTTTATTAGACAATTCAAGAATATCCTCTTCTAGATATGTAAGACCAAGAGTATCGCTAGGCGATAATCCTAATACAGAACTATATTTCATTTTTACTGGCATACCTTTATCAGCAGCCTTAGAAATTCTGTTTGCGATTTCATCAGAATTAAAAATGGACTGATTTAAAAACTGTATTTTAAATGAATAAGGAAGATTCATTAATTTTAATTTCTTATTAAAAAATCTTTCTATCTGTTGCAACAATGAAAAAGCAATAGCTTCATCTGGTTTAACTGCCAACGTTATAGCACCGGAAGAAGAAATATTTCCTCCGCCGAATAATGCAGGCGATGTTCCTGCACCTTGCCAAAACGTATTAATCGACTCCGTAACATTGTTTCTTTCAGAAGCAGTAGAAGTCTGGAAAGAATAATCTGACATATCAAAAGGACTCATCAACAAACCTATACCTAATGGTAAGTTTTGTGCCATCTGCCCATAATATTTTTGAGCAGTAGGAAAATCCATTTTCGGAACACCATCTTCATCAGTTTCCATTTTTGCTGATAATACTTTATAATTATCATTTTCTGCTTTTGATTTTTGAAGCATTTTATAATCTTCAATAGATAATATGTCGAGGAGTAATCCACAGAATAGTGGAAGAGAATAAATGGGATCAGATTCGTCCACTTTAATACAAATGCCGTTTGGAGGTTCATACCATCGTTTGGTTTTATCGCCTTTAAGTCCCTTATCTCTATTTCCTTTATATTTTTCATAAGCAATTTGAAAATCAATTCCATACATAGGCAATAAATATGTTTTGCCATTAAAATAATTTAAATCAACAGAAAATTTAAATGCACCGTCCTCGATAGTAGAAATTCTTGCATATTTGGCATCAAAAGGTTTAATGTAAAATGAATCTTCTGTTTCATAAGGAATACCATAATACACTCCATCACGAATAGCAATTTTAATAGCTTTTGTTGATTCGTGACGAAGATTATATTTTTCGCACTCATTAATAGTATAATAATAACTTTCTTTATACTTTGTTTTATTGGGTTTTTTTGTAGAAATTTTTATTGGAACAACTAAATAGTTATAAAGAAGGATAGTAGAATAGTAGTCTACAAGTCTTCGATAATGGCTTGAAACAAGATATATAAAATTACTAAGTTCACGAATTTTATCTTCGTTTCTCTGTGGACTTTCAAGCATTTTTACAATTTCTTCTTTTTTGTATTTTTTATAAATAACGCTTTCATTACGATCATTTATTAAGTCTTGTACAATATTTTTTTTCAAGTTTGCAAAGAGTAGTTGTGTATATTGCGTCATTACTTTTTCACGTTCCTCTTCAGTTAAATCTTTTACTTCCGTATTTGCCACCTACCTTTCCTTATATTTTTCTAATTTGTGGTTGACGTGCCATTACAAATTGTGATGGATCAAAAGATGAATCTCTCTTAGGTTTCTTCAATAAGTCTTCACGTCTTAAAATTGCTAATGCATATGCTCCTTCTGCAAGAGTATAAGCTGCATCGTCATGAAAATTTTTCTTATCCTTTGCCAATTCATACGTAACTCCACCATTAGATGTGTCGTATCTACACATATATGATAATTGTAATTTAGCAATTTCCATATTTGCCAAAGCAATTTGTTCTTCTTGAGTTAAATCTACTTTATCAAAACTGCCATCTTTATTAGGCAATAAGATATAATCTTTTTTATCATAATTAGCAAATTCAATAAGATTCAATTTAACCATTTTTGAAACAGCGTCATACATTATCTTTTTATATCCTTGTGGATCTACTAAATGAACAATAGGCATAGCATTTGTATATTTTTTCCTGGCAGTTTCATATTGTTTATGGTTTGGATCAATAATTCCCCTATGTTTTTTACCAAATTTATCTACCCAATCTTCCATAAGTTGATCTGCAACTGCGGATATGCCGCCACCTCCTGACCCAGCATCAATGTAAAATTCGATATTTTCCCATTCAGCAGAACGTTCACCGTTATACTTAATCATCAAATCTTTAATAATCTCTAACTGAGCAGGCATTGGAAGAGGAGTTTTATTTTTAGAATTTGTGTCAACCATTGATACACAATTTACAAATCTTAATTTGTACCCAACTTCTTTGTCATCTATTACTTCGAAAATACTAAGAACACTTCCATCAAAATTTCTTGCTGGATCATATGTGAAAACAAACTTTTTCTTTCCAGTATCATTGTATAATAGAGGTTTTCTATTTGACGAATTCCGAATTAACTCATCCATAGTTACAACAGCATTATGACCGCCACCTTTTCTGAATTTATTAAATAATTCAACATCCGCATTATCAGGATCTTCCTCAATTGCTTTTTTAATCTGATCTTCTGTCAAATGAGATTTGATTGGTTCGCCATCAATAGAAGAGTGATATAAAATATCATAAGCATTCATATCAAAACAAAAATAATTACTATTCCCAACGAGCATCTTTTTATAGAATGTCTTGTATTTATCAAAGAATGGGTATGTTACATCTCCGACAGAAGATGTATATAAAATTTGAAGTGGCATTTGTTGAGGTTTGTAATACTGAACCTTTTCAGTAGATGTAGAGAAGCTTGTGTCAACGTTTGCGTAATTTTCTACAACCGCTAATTCTTCCGCAGTTTTCCACGCCGTTTCATTCAGCCAAACGGCGCCGCGCTTACCTCTAATGGCTTCCAGATTAGAAGATAATGCTTCCATCTTAGAATTATTATATAGTCTAAACTTGCAAGTTGGTGCTTGTAAAAATCCTGTTTCACTATTGCTACCAGTTTTATCAACTTCTCTTGCGAATACGTCCGTTGCACTTGCGAAAGAAGGAATACGTTTCAAAGCAATGTCACGCAATTTATTGAATGATTCAACGGACTGAGCATATGTATTACTACTTATATATAATGAATAGTCAGGGATAAGAAGTAACCGTGTCATAAAATATGCTGCCGCAAGGGTATCCTTACCGGCACCACGACACTCAGCCCATAAAGCATATTGAACAGCCCATGTTCTCATAAAGCAATAAGCCTGATAGTCTATCAATTTAAGACCAAAAAATGTTTCACAAAATCTAACTGGGTTACAACGCCCCCAATTTATTATTTTTGACATTTTTTGATATTCTTCAATTTTTCGTTGACTTAGCTCTTTTGAGGATATTGGTATATATATTTCCATAGCATCTACCTCTTTCTGTTCTCTAAGTCAATTATTTTATTTTTTAAATTTCTATTTTCTTCAGTCAGTTCATCAATTTTTTGTTCTTGAACTTTTAATGTTTCTCGTTGTTCTTTTACAATTTCTGAATACTCACTATTATCTAATGTAAGCTGATTGGCAATATTCTCATTACTTATTTTGTCAATTTGTTTAAAAGCCTCAGATGTTTTTATATCAAATAAGTTGACTTGTATTTCTTGAAAACCATTATCAGCCATTTCTTTCATTTTTGATGATAACGAACTTTGACCTTGTTTTGAATTTTTGTTATAGTTTGATGCAATATTATTATCTTTTGCAATTGTGGCAATAGAAGATAAGAGAGTAGATTTAGAGGAAGAAAGTTTTTGCACCTTTTTGTCATCTACATCATCATTTGATAATTCTATATTCATTGCTTCTGTAATCTTTTTACATTGACAATATAGCATAGACATTTCAATTACTCCCTGTATTTTATGTCCATCTTCAGCAATCCCATCAGTATCACAATAACCTGCTAAAATATTAAAACAATATTTTCTATCAGACTCGGATAATCCAACATCTTCAAATGGGTCATAACCAATTATAGAAATAGCGTATTTCATATTTTGTTTATCTTTTTTTGACCATCTAACTGTTTCTGATAATTGTGAATCAGGAGCATATTGTTCAATCTTAGATTTATCTACATTTTTTATTAAAAACCCATATTTGTTTAAAATCTTATTCTTTTCATCAGAATTTCTATTATTGTTTTTATGAAGAAATCCCTCTCTTTCTGAATCTGAATATGATTTTGCTCTATCTTGCCTCATGGCAATTAAAGTAAAATATTTTTGTAATATTTCCTTTCCATGATATTGAATCTCTTCATCTTCTAAATAACTGTTTTCTTTTGCAACACTTTGTTCTGAAGACATAATTAAGTCTATATAGAGAGGTTTGTCTATGCTTCTTAAAAGTTCTTTTAGCTTATCATAATTTATCGTACCATCTGTATTAAGAATAGAAGATTTGCAACAATCTTTACAAACTGGAACTCTTTTATCTAAAGAATACATTGGACTATATGATAAATAAAAATCAGTTAATTTTTTTTCTTTAGAACAACAAGAGCATATTTTTTTACCTTTTTGTTTATTCGCTGGTAATGGCTTAGTACCAGCAGATTTAGTTCTTGGCACGAAGCCACACCTCCTTTATTTACAACTAAATTAAGCCGACTGTTTTAACAGCCGACTTCCTAAAATGTTTTCTATATTGTCAAAGTCATAATACCAAATTTCTAATAATTCAATATTATGTTCTTCTGCATAATTCTTTTTCATCATGTCAATTTCTTGTTGGCGTTTAAACTTTTCTTCACCACCAAACCAATCGACAGAGTATTTATGTTGTTGTCCTTGATATTCGATAAGAATATTAAAATCCTCTAAGTAAAAATCGTAAGACAATGGTATATTTCTATCGCCACGTAAATCTTCATATTTCATCTGTGAAATATATGAAATTTTATTTTTCTGCAAATACGTCTCAATCCTTGATTCTCCTTTTGATTGGTTGCATTTAGGACATCCAGACATTTTACTAAAGAATGCACCAGGAATAACATTCCAAATACATCCGCATTTGTTGTGTCTCATTGACACTTTTGTAGAATAGTTTATATATTTTCCAACAACACTATATTCATTACCACGTTGTTCATAAACTTTATCTTCAAAATCATTTTGAGTGAGTTTTTTATTCCCATAACAATAAATACATCTATATCCATTCAAAATTTCAGATGGCGTAGTGTTCCATAAGTGACCACAAATTTTATGTCTAAAATTTACTTTTGTATGATTATTTATATATTCATCTTCTAATATATATTCTTCCTCAACAAGATCAAACAGTTCCTGTTTAAACTCTTCAGTTGTTTTTACATAACTTCTATGTTGACAATATTTACATCTTTGACCAGAAATAAAGTTATGTGGTGTCATATCAAAAATATGTCCACAGACATTATGTCTAAACGTAGTTTTAGTATGAGTGTTTACATAATCACCAATAACTTCGTATTCATCACCAACAAGTTTATATACTTCATCTTTAAAATATGTAATATCTTTTCTCACTTTTCCTGAACAAAAAGGACATCCATATGTGTTTTGATCCAATACATTTGGTTTTACATCCCAAATATACCCACATTTAATGTGTCTATGTGGTATTTTAATTTTGTTTCCTTGATATGGAGCAAGACTTTCATACTCAGGATTTGTTTCTTTTAATTTTTGTTTGTATTCTTCGTCAGTTAATTTTCTTCCCATATCATTTCTCGCTTTCCACTCGCAAAAACCAATTAAAACAGAGTGAGAGAGTAGTGCGAGTATCTACTGTACCTAAGATGATCAGTCAAAGGCTTCTCACTCCATAATCCAACTACCTGCAACCGAAACAGTAACAATCCTCTCATAGTTGGCTATATATTTATTCTCTTTTTTATTCCATCACAACATAAAAAGAAGCCACTTTATACGAAATGACTTCTCATAATTTCCAATATTAAATTTCCAATGAAAGTGCAATTCACTTCACTTAGCACACCTTCTACGATTTGAACATAGACCTGACGATTTTGGAGATCGTTGCTCTACCAATTAAGCTAAAGGTGTAAAATCATCACATTGACTTCGCTAATCAAACAGACTATAATATATCTGCCATAATTGGCAGAAAGGAATGGTGATTATGTTAAAAGCCGTTTTGAATATGCCCGTTCTGAGTAAAAGTCAATGCGATGGCAATAATAGTATTGCAGATCCCAACTGCTAAAGTGAGACTGCCTTGGGTAAGATAGGATTTCACATCAATCCATTTGCAGTGAAGGCATAAAATGTGTACACGACACCATCAGGAATAAAAGGATAATAAACGCTATGATGGTACGGCGTTTGTCGTCATGTAAATTGCACCAAGGTCTTAGAAAAACAAATTGGGAATAAGACTGTCAAAGTGATGTGCTTGACAGTCTTATTTTTAATAAAGCGAGAGAGTAGTGATGAGCTACTCACATCTAAAAGTTGTATGCATCCCACTAATAGACTTTCATCTTCAGGACTTCTCGCATAGTAGTGACTCTAACGAGACTCGAACCCATAATCTTCTGATAGACAGTCAGACGAATTAACCAATTCTTCTATAGAGTCATATCTGTCTTTCCAGATTGCCAGACCGGACACCAGCCACATAAAAATCAAGGCTAGGTGCAAGCACCTCACCAAGTAAAAATCCAAAGATTTTTGTTCATTATCGTTTCTCATTAACGTAGACAATCACGGACATCTTCTCATTTTGAAGGATGAGAATAACCAAAGAATCTAGATGTCGATAGAATAGAAGATTGGACTTACAATGCTACATGAATAGCAAATGTCAAGATGTGTTACTTATATATTCTCTGTTTGATAGTAGAAGAATGATGTTAGACGAAAGCTTCATCGGGCTTGAGGTGTCTTCAAGAATGATATTAATTATGCGTCTGTTAAAGAACCCTGTTTAACTTCTTTTACACCATCTCTATCGAAATATTTTCCAAATTCATCTTCGGCAGTCAGGTCGTTGTAGATACTGAGCATTTCTGCACTAGACCATGCGAAAAATTCTTGAATTACGTGAGCTGGCAAATTTAATCTATGTAAGCGTGTACATGTATAATGTCTAAACATATGACAATATGCGTCAACACCTAAAATATCTTCCATCATTTGAATCCATGAGCTTACATCTCTTCGCTGATGATATGTTCTTTGTTTTGTTTCTTTATCAACAGAAACTGTCACAAACAACCATTCACTTTCAATTCCTAGTCTTTCACGTTCTTTTAACCATAAATCCAAATATGGTTTTGCACTATATAATATAAATTTGTTAATTTGCTTACCATTTTTCCCGAAACCTTTTGCTCTTACCTTATCTGTTTTCCACATAGAATCATAGACAAAATGATCGTCATTGAAATATTCAACTTTCATTTGTAATAACTCTGCATGTCTCATTCCAGAAAAGGCAAGTACGGCTACTGCACAAGCTGCTTCATATTCTTTCCTTTCAACAAGTGTATTTAACAATAGTTCTACTTGTTCATCAGAAAGTATTGTTTTTTCTCTTACAACTTCCTTGGCTGGATTTGCAATTTTTCTAATAATAGGTTTGTAGTTTTCAAATTCAGGTTCATCATCAAGAATATCTCTTATATAATTTGATAATGAAGAGAGTGTTGACTTTACTCGTCTAATTCTATTTGAACTCCATCCCCATGTATTTAATGCGTGATTTTGAAACTTTGCAACTTCACGTTTAGTTAAATCAGGAAAGAATTTGTTCCCATTGAACTCAAGATTCCATGTAAAGAATACCTTTAAGTCGTTCCGATAAGCGTGGAGCGTCTGTGGTGCTCTATCAATTGATTGCAAATATTCTATCCAATCATCCATCAAATCAATATTATCCTTATTAATTTTTGCATATTTTTCATCTGTTACAATATGATTATAGACTGTAAATCTTGACATTTTTCTCACTTCCTTTCAAACAAAAAAAGTGAGATAGTAGTAAATACTAAGTCACTTCTTTCAAATATTTATTCAATATATTATTATATGTTTCTTCATTCATTTCATCTTTTAATAAAATATAATAATCAAGTCCATTTCGTTCAAAAATGTCACGCTTTTGGTATAATTTCTGTCGATACAATTCTTTTGATTTTGATTTTATTGGGGTATTATTTCGATAAGCTTCTTGATGACCTTTATTTCCAAGTATGCCAGCAAGTTCTATATAGACTTTTTTATTATTGAAAATAATAAGATAATCGCAATTCATTTTACCACTGTAAGAACTATCTATAGATTTGTATGGAATATTTCTAAAATAATCTACATTAAAGTTTAATCCGTGTGTTCTAAGAAAATTGCTAAAATCATACTCATATTTTGAAACAATTCGCTCGCCATCGGAAAATGTATGGTTAAGTCCATTTCCTGCTTGTTGTAGCTTGCAACCATATTTTTCTACCAATTTGTTAAGAGTAGTTCCATCTAATTCGCAATGTCTTCTAATTGTAGATATTTCAATATCAATATATCCTTTAAAATCTGGATACATTACAATAGCGCGTCCTTCTGTCTTTACTTTATCACAAACACTTTTTACAGAATTTATTACTTCATCATGTGAATGATAATTTTTATCATTAGGTCTGAAATATCCATCATGTTCTTGAAGTCCTAAATCTTTAATCATATTTGTAAAAGTTCCCCATATACGCCAAATTACACGAATTCCAATGGAAGTATCCGTTGTTTCAACACCTTCAAAATCACTTTGTAACAAAGGTCTTTTTAATTCCTCTGATTTTTTTAATATAATAGGAATAGCCTTATCTTTTGTCATATGTGTATCATCAAATTTCTTTTGTTTTGCTTCATCATAATCCTTTTTGTATCTGAATGTATGATGTTGAATTTGATTCCATGTGGTACTAACTATTTCACCATTACTTTTTACAAAATCAAATTTTTCTCTTGCACATCCTGATATTGGAAGATTTATGCCATTAATAAATAAATCAATATCATTAATTTTAAAGAAATTATTTATGTTTTCATACGTATATGGATTGTTGGCGAAAAATCTTGCTGGACATTTATAATTTTTTCTTGAAGACAGGATATGATGAATGTTTTGTCTATATTTATATCCATCATTATCAATCACATTAAAATAATAATTGCGTAAATTTTGATTATCAATGACAACATCAACGTTTTCATCTAATAAATATAAAGTAATTTCGTCATTAAATTTAATAGGAAACATATCTTTAAAATATTTGATACGTTCCTCTGTTGATTTTCCTTTTCCCATAATTTATTTTCCTCATTTCCCCTCATTCCATAAAAATAGGAGAGAAGTGCGAATGAGGTTACACTTTCGTCAGGCTCATGACTTCCTAACTATCTCTCCATAAATCCCACAATCAGCTATGACACCAATTATGAGCACATATTTATATTCTCTGTTTCCATTCACAGAAACATCAAATCAATGGGCATAAAGGGACTCGAACCCCTGATCTACCGGTTAAAAGCCGGTTGTTCTAACCAACTGAACTACATACCCAAAACAAAAGAGTGCATAGTAAACTACACACTCTCTATAAATTCAAGATTTAACATCTTACCAACTTAACAAATCTATCCATCTATTCATTTCATCATGAAATTCCTTATATTTTAAATCTATTTCAGCCATAGCATCTTCGTATTCTTCTTTACTAACAGCTTTATCATTTATAAAATAATTAGTAGTAGAAGAAGTATGTTTACAATTTGTATAATCACAACATTCACAGTCTTTATCATCTGTTTCGCCAAACAAAATTACTTCTTTGTTTTCATTTACACAATAATCAATAACATCCTGTTCAATATCTCCATCCATATCAATGTAAACAATATCAACATCATCAAAGACGTTATAAAGTTCATCAATTGGAGTAGCAACAATGTGTCCTTCATCATTGACAGATATAAGATATTCATTAATATCATATAGATCAATAAAATTTATTTCCTTAACACTTGTTTCATCAAGGTTAATGACATTTTGTAAAACATATTCTGCAAGTTCTTTACTAGCGACAAATCCAACAGTTTTGTCTGTATTATATAAATGTTCAATATAAATATTAGAAATGTCAGCTTTGTCATCAAGGTCTATCATTTTAATATCTTCATATTTATTCTTTTTCTTCAAAATCTCACGACCTTTCAGACTAGATATTCTTATTTGTTTTACTCATTGTAAACTTGATTTCATTATGGGCATCTGTATGCCAAGGCTTACCATTAATAGCACTTATACCGTCTTTTGCAGGAACTGCCTTCACTGAGAACGCACCTAATTTTCCGAATTTAACTTTTTCACTTGAATCAGCTTTTAATGTATCAAAAATAACGTCTTCAAAAGTGTCTAACACGACATTAATATCTGACTTTGTTGCACCTTCAATTCTATTTGCAATTTCTTTTAATAACATATCTTTATTCATTTTATATCTCCTTTTAATCTTTTTTTGCCTTTTTCAGCATTTTTATTTTATAATTTTATCAACTAAAAAGAGGGTAGTAGCTCAAAAGAGTCTACTCCCTCATATAACCAAAATTGTTTCTGTTTTATATAATTGCAGTTAAGTATATCTCTGCGTATCTTACTTAGCCAAACCAAGCCGAATGGTGGACTGCAATATTGTTTAATGGTATAATAATATTCGTGGGATTCTCCACATTCTAGGTCATCAGCCTTCCCTAAGAATTAATTCTGAAGAAAGGGGATGAAGATATGAATAAGTGTGTTTATCCTTATATCGTATTTGTCAATGCCTATGACCGCTTTCGTCTTAATAGATGGGAACATGTGTCTCAGTATTGGCGTAAATTACCGAATAGATAATTTATAATTTTTCATCCTGAACAGTGATCAAACTCTCGTTATTTTGATTATCTTTTCTTGATGACTGATGACCTTTCTTTCAATCTAATTCAATAGGATAACAGCATTTAATCCCTTTATTATTAACAATCAATACTGTTTGTGATGGTTTGCCCGTTAAACGTTTCTGTCTTGTATATTCATCTCCACTGCCTCCAAGACTACCGGACTGTACAACTTTGATGCCAGATACATCTGTCATAGCAGGAAAGTGTTTATGTCCACAAAGTATACAATATGGTGTCATTTTTACCCAAAGGGCTAATTTAGCAATAGAGGTACTATTTGTAGAATCAAAATCTCCATGTACACCAAAATATAATTTATCTCTTATAATAAACGTGGATACCGTTTCGTCAATATTTTCATCATATACTATAATGTTGTCTGCGTTTTTTAACATAGATTTAATAAACCAGACAATAAGTGAATCTAAACGTTCACCCAAAAGGGCATTTTCCTTTTTCTCTTGAATCCTACTATGATTACCTGAAACTCCACGAAGTTCAACATTGTTAAAATGTTTACCAAGTTCATACACAAAATCAGAAATATACTCACAAGCTAACTTTACCTGTTCAATTACGTTTTCTTTGTTTGTAACAGAAATCGTGGAATGGATGTTACCACTTATGAGATCTCCAAGTAATAACACAACACAATTTTCAGCGTTGTGTGTTTTCTGAATTTCAATAATTTCTGCAAGATATTGATTAAGTCGTTCTTTTGCAATATTCGAATCATAATATCCGTCAAAATTATAGTATGTTGCACCCAAATGTAGGTCTGATAAACAAACAATCATATCATTATCAGATTGTTCAATAGAAAAATTATTATTATATGTAATATATCTATTGTCAGCAATACTATTGAGCATATCATCAATTTTTTCAATAGTTGTTTCCAATCTAGCTTCTTCACGGAGTCTACGATTAATATCAAGACGCTCATCATACAACTTACGTTTTTCTTTTTGAATTTCCTGTTTTTCTAAACGCAGTTTTTCAAAATATTCATCATCTTTATTTTCAGACTGGTTTAAACTTTCTTTCCATTTGTAGTATTCTGATACGAAAGCAGAACCTATAAGTGGTGGCTGTGAGCCTTTACGAATTGTATCAGGATTAAATTCAAGTCCATATCTTGCACAAATTTCAGACCAGTCATCATCTGTTATATGTTGAACTTTATTGGAACAATCTTTTAATAGTTGTTCATATTTCTCCTGAGTTAGTCCATATTTTGCTAATTCTTCTTCGAAATTATACAATTACTCACCAACTCTCTATTCTTCTTCTATAGGCTCATCAAGTTCTTCTTCGTCTTTAACTTTCACATTAATTTCAATGGCAGCACCATCAAAATCTGAAAGAAGAGTAGAAAGTTTCTTTTCTTCACCATCTACATCAATTGTCATTGTGTCTGTATTTATAATTCCTGCTATTTTCATTGCAGTAGTTGTAGTCTTTTTATATGTAAAATTCATCCTTTTCATCCTTTCACAACTAAAATAAGAGAGTAGAACAACTCTCTAAAAATCATCATCTTCATAATATTCTTCATCAGGAATCTGAAAACCAATAGCGCAAGTATTAACCGGCTCAGACTGTTCTTGAATATCTTGAAGTTCATTGTTTATTTTTATAACTTTTTTGCTTAACTTACCTTTTGGTACTTCCAATGCCACTTGCAATAGTTCTGTGAGAGAATCCCAAATTGGCAATAAGCACACACCTGTTACAAAACCTAAAATATATTTCTTCATAGGCAATTACCTCTACGTGAGCACTCACACCACTAAAGTGACGTGCTTCCAATTCTTTAGAAATCGGATTACTTATCTACTATACAGTTCTTAACTCAGATATTATGCAGCTATACCACATAAATCCGCATTAAGTCTAATTAACGTAGACAAAGTGCGTGTTGTTCCCGTACCATAATCAGAATCTTTTGTCTGACTAGGCAACCTTCTCATCACTGAGTCGGATTTTAAAAGTTCTCTTATAAAATATCTTGCTCCAATATTATAAGTTGCGTTTAAATCACAATGGTATTGTTTACCATTTTGAAAAGTACAGATAGAGTAGTTATACTTTTCTTTACCATTTTGAATATAAGTTCCTCTTTCTACTCTGCCAGAACCATCAAATGCTAATCTACTTGTGTTCCAAGCACAAATCCTACTAATTCTTATTCCTAAAATGTGAGCATGATGTTCCACGATTCTTTGAATTTCTTTCTTACGCCACAAAGCAAGTTTTTGTTTACCTTTTCCAGATTTCTTACCTTGTGTATCTAAGAACTCAAATACAATAACATCCGCATTGTATAGAACTGCAAAGTCTATAATTCCTTTTGCCGCCTTACGACTAATATCTGTGTTTAAATCATTTACGTGTTTCCAAAGAGTAGGACATTTTCTTGTACCATTTTGTTGTGCTTTCTTAATTCTGTTTAATGCTTTGTATAAATGGTCTTTTTCTGTTGCAAGATTGATAAATTTTCTTCCAACGACAGTTCCATCACTCTGCATTATTGAACAGGTTGCATTATTATTTAATCCTAAATCAACTGCACAAATAATCTGATCTTGAATATCTACTTTTTGAAATTTCGCATCGTCTGAAAATGGAAATACAAGATACCAACATTTTCCTTGTTTCTTTAACGTTGGAACATATTCTTTTTTCAATTTACAATGTTTCTGAATGTATTTCACATCCTGATTTTTTAATTCCACATTCAACCAAACCCAATCATTCTTGTGAAAGATTTTGATTTGAGCATGAGTTTCATCAGTACGAATATACATATTATCTTTATATAATACTGGCATAACACTTCTGTCCAATTGTAAGATTGGTTTTTTACCTGTTGTGTTTTCTTCCCAATTCTGAAAATTAGAATAATAAGAAGAATAACATCCTGTAGCTATATTAATAGCGGAGCGCCTTAGATAAGATGGCATCTTATAAAACATTGCATTGAAATCGTATTTTGGATTCGGATTCTTTTTAGTAGATAGAGATAATCTCTCAATTTCTCTGCAACGCTCAAGATTCTTTATGTCTTTCAATATGACCCATTCTTTATCACAAATATTTATAAAGAAGGATACTGCTTCACGATATATCTTTACTGTATCATTAAATATCTTGTTGTAATTTTTGATTTTTACTTTATACGATGAATATACTTTCATTGACAAATATCCTCCTCTCATTATATTATTCTCTATTTCGCTCACTTACTCATGACTAAAGTCACGAGTGTGCGTTCACAGTTACATCAAATCAGCCAACTCACTGAGTTCTGATCTATAATTATTTTTTAACTTAACGCAGCCAAAACTTTTGTGTCCTTTAAATACTTCGATTAAACGATTCATACCAATGTTTTGAACATTAGTATCTTTCTGTTCAATTACATCCCCTTCATAAATCTGTTTACAACCAGACTTGCAACGCTGAATAATTGTTTTGAGAGTATAAACATCTAAGTTCTGACTTTCTGTGGAGAGTAAAATACTGTTTTCTGGACACTCCCAACCACGTATATTTGCAGTAGGAATAATCTCTAACATATCTCTATCTATCATATATTCAACTTGCTGAATATCTCCGAATTTAGATGAAAGTATGTTGCCAATAGAAGCAGAGTAAATTAATTTTGTAATATGGTCGCCCTTTTCAAACCCAAGTGTTTTGGCACCCTTTAATGGTTCATAAGAATAAATTATATAACATTTTTTATATCTGCCTTTTTCAATTTCCTGCATAATATAATTAAGTGGAAGAGTAGTTTTACCACTTCCTGCTTTGCCATATAACACAGTAATATCATTAGTGTTGATTGAATCCATGGCAAAAGCTTGGATATCGTCTAATGGTTTAAGCGTCCCAAACGAGTTTGATTTATAAGGTTTACACCTGATTGTTTGATAAGTTTCTCCATCCCATTTTAATTTATCAACAACGTTATTGTTTAAATCTTTGAGAATGACATATTCGTTTGTTAATAAATTTAACGTGTTCTCATTTAAGTTTTCATAAAAATGAGCCATTTTTTCTTCATTTAAAGTTACTTCACGATAACCTTTATAAATATCTGTATTATTCTCAGAAATACTTTCAACAGATAAATTAAATATCTTACTTGCAATCATTTTGCACGCAATATCATTAGTAACAAAAACTAGTTCATCATTTGGATATATTTTTTCGGCAAAAGAACAACATCCAACTATTTTTGTATCTGGTGTAATTTCCATATTGTTAGCAAGTATGTGGTTTTCAATTGTGTTGTCATAAATAATTACATCATATTTATCAGTATTTTCGTCTAATAAATGTAAAACTTTTCTGGAACTATATTTGACTTCTTCGTCTTTTTTTGAAGATATTTTAATAGATTCTAGTTCTTCTAATGTTACAGAACTAATAATAAAATGATTTTCAAATGCATTATCTTTTAATTTTAAGATAGCATTTGTATCTAAGAAAAATTTCTTTCCGATGGTTTTCGACCACCTTTCCTTATATATTTCGTCTATCTGACGATTTTGTTTTTTCTGATTTTATTTAAAGTTCTCAAGGCTCTTGGATTTTCTGTAAGATAATACTTTGGATGACGTGTTTTTGACTTATGAAGCATTTCGCTGTCACCAAATTTAAATCCCATAGAATTTAATTCTAAGGCTTCGTTTTTACTAATCTGAATTATGTTAATTCACATCCTTTATAATATATTTTCCACAAGTAGTGGAAGAGAACTGGCATAGCAGGATTTGAACCTGCAACTTTCGCATTAACAGTGCGCTGAACTACCATTGTTCTATATGCCAAAAATGAAAAATCCCGTGTAAAACACGAGACTTTTATTTAATATGAGCTGAGATATTGACTCATTACGCTACCATTTATTGTGGTTGGACACAACTTATCACACTGTCGATTAGACAGTAGGTAGCAACAACGCCAATTTTGTGAAAATTGGTAAACTCTTACTTTAGAGTATTATAGATTTTCTTTTGATACATCGTCCCTTGCGAGGTTCAGAGAATGCGAATCTCTTACGGTTGCGTCTACTTGTACTTTCTTATATAGTACCTTGCGAGTGCTATATATCATCATATTGCAGATGAATAAGTTGTTTGTTTCTCTAAAGTCGCACACACTTTTGCTGTATATAAAATATTAATTCTTCTACAAGACTTACAAAGCATTAAAGTATGTACCTAAATATGGACGATGAGGTGTACGTTTAACCATCCGTACCTTTTGAGTACAGCCCAGTTATCACCATCCTGTCTTTCTTGCTATCGAAACACTTCATCACAAAACACCTATCTTTCGACTTGAGATGCTTTTATGACAATTTAAACAGCACTAATTCTTGCGGAATTCGCACCATTTATACACGGATCATCCCCATATTTCTATGTTCAGTGCCTTTTCCATGACACCTACCTAATCATATTCGCCAACAGTCGCCCTTGAATAGAAGATTAGGTATAAATCCTATGTGTTTTCCGTCAAACTACTAACCGTAGTCGCAAGCATATATACATGATATACTCACTTTATACGTGTCACCACGCTTATTTTGAGATTTACATCTCATGACCCGAAACCAGCCATTCCTACATAGTAGGAGAATTGCAGACATACGAATTGAACGTATTCCTCGTGAGTATGAGCCACGCATGCTTCCTTTACACTCGTCTGCGATATTTTTTTGAATAGTCGGCAACCATACTACCAGAACAGTAGTACAGTCACCAACAAGAAAAGAGTACACAATATGAATAATTGCGTGAATTAATGTCACTTAAGACAAAGTATGTAATTAATACCCTATAGGCAAAGTTTTATCTATAAATTTTAGTCTGTAATGCTACTTGAAAAGTAGCAAAACAGACATACAAAGATTGTCGGTTTGTTTCTTCCAAGACAATCGTTTTTGTATTTGAAATTGTATATATGTTACTATATACCATTCAAAGAAAAACGAATTTTTTGTAAAAAATGCACAAAAAAGCCTTGTTTTTAAGGGGAAAATGGAGTTTTCTATTTATCGACAAAAATCAATTTCTCGTCTTATTTTTATATTTTCTATCAGATTCTAATTGTTTTTCTTCCGCACATTTTTTACAATACATTTTTTTATTTCCTGTATCTTTTATCTTTTTTCCACAGCATTTGCATTGCTTATAACCCTTTTTAAAATTACCTATATATTGATTTCCAATATTTTCAAATTTAATGATTTTATAAGCGATGTCATCATTAGTGTCGCTTAAATCAACTCTTATATTAAGATTATTTACCTTTTTACCAAAATGAATATACCCATTGCTATATAATTCATATAGTAATTTATTCTTTTTCTCAGATGAGAGAGTAACGTTAGCAAGTTTAAATACTTCAGAAAGACCTTTTGAGTCTTTTTTATTTATCCAGCCTTCACAATTCATATATCTTGCTATAGCAAATAATGTAAACATAAATTTCTTTTGGCGATCATTTGGAAGAGATTCCACGACTTTTAATTCTTTTTCATAGATAGGAACGTATTCAAGTTCCCTAAAGAGATTCTTTGATTCTGATTCATATAGCTCAGTGCATGATTTTTTGATTTTATTGGCATATCTATATTCTTGATAACCTTCAATATTAAATTCAAGCATCTTTTGCTTGACTATATCAATTAGCGCGTTTGGATTTTTCCCTCTGTCAAAATAATATTTGGTAATCAGTGTTATTAGATATCCATTCGAGATATTGTCTGGTTTGTTGCCAGACGCTAATACCTCTCTAATATATTTTTTTTCATTCAGTATATACAAAATTTTCCTCCATTTCTTCTAAACGTTTAATAATTAGTTCTCCTATGCAGTCCCAACAAAACTGCCGATTACCCCTATATCCATAAGTAATATCAAGAATAATGTTCATACGCTCATCATCGTTTGGACAAATTATTTTTGCCTTTTCTTTGATAAAATTACACAAATATTTCCGATTTTCGTTTGCAGTCATCTTATCATTCAAATGCTGTTTCTTTTTGTAAGATGCAACACATTCACAATAATATTGTTCGAGTTCTCGAAGTGCTTGTCTATGTTCTTCAGTGCAACGTCTTTTTACCTTTAACACGTTATAGTCAAAAGAAGAGTCTTTATGTAATTGAGACTTGTAACCATCTAATTGACTTTCAACATATTTACAAATTTGATTCATAGAACAGTTCCCTGTACCAACTGGCATTTTTCTCTCGTACCAGAAAAGAAAATCTTCTTGATCTTCTGTAAGATGGTCATTATTATACAAATCTTTAATAGAGCATTTATAGATAGCATAACACTTGGCATTACTCTCTTTGATATATTGCTTATATTGTCTTTTAGTCTCATCGTAAACATAAATCATAAAATATGGTTTTCTGTATGCACAAAGGGACTGCAAATATTTATTCTCTCCGCAAGCACCTAAATTATACCAACTGCTTTCCATAGGCTTTGCAATGATTCCCTTGATTTTATCCAATTCATTCTGTTGATAGAGCTGACCACATTCAATTCTGTATTCCAATTCTTTATATTCAGGCGAATTTTTCTTGAAATGAGATTGAACTTCCATCATAGATGTGACATAGTTTGTAATTGTTCCAACTTGATTTCCCATACCTGCTTTATTTGTCTTTTTAACAGCAGCTTCGGTAACAACAATTTTTTCTGCATTTCTTTGAACACATTCAATAGCGGGTAAATATCTATACCTTCTTTTCATAATTGGATTATTAGTAGAAAAATTCAGATCCGAGTCCCAATCTTCCCCATTCTCAGCCATACAGAACGAATCCCAACCATTTATAATCATTATAGTGTTCATGTATTGATACCAATATTGGCATTCTTCTGAGTTATTAACACTACACATGCGAATATTATTGTGACTTGTCATTGGACTTCTAAAAAGAACAATTTCTTCCTCATTTTTATCAATCCAGAATTTAGAATAACACTCATTTGCTTTTAATAAACCAGTAACTTTCAATCCACAAATAGATTGCATAAGAGCAAATGGATCACCACTTGCGATCTGATAATTACCGTTTACAAATAATTTGCCGATTTTTGCATCATTCATTTTCTTTTTGATGTATCTATGTACTGAATCTATTACATATGGATCTCCTAACATATATTCACTTGTATATAAAGCATGTTGCCATGAATTTACATCTGTGTTTTCATTGATTCCAAGAAACTTAATAGTAGAAGAGTAGTCACCACACATCGCATCTTTTAGATATTTGATCGTTGGCGCACACAACTCCTCAATATCTTCATCTGTAAATTCATACGACTGAAGATACTGGTAATTCAATTCTCTCTGTTCCTCAAGAACATGTGGTGAAATTTTTGTTACGGAAAATCCGTATCCACATTCCTTATATGCATTCACATATTGCTCAATGTTATCATACGCCCCCCATAATTTGAGAGAAGATTCTGTAATAATCATCTCACATTGACGAATATCTTGAATATTACCCCAAATATCTTCAATCATATAATTTCCATTATTATATTTTTCAATAAATTCATAAATAGGAAACGGATAGAGCATTCCTTTGAGCCATGCATTTCTTAAACATACACCACCAGGAATATAATCAAGACCTAACGATTCAGTTACCCGCTGCATATATTGAATAGTACAAAGATTAAAACCGTCTGATACATTATTTTCAAGAGGTTTATTTTTAATAAATTCTCTTGTTGGTTCTTTTGAACCATCGCTATCGTCAAGTGATATAACATCTGCAAAATATTGTGTAATACAATCTTTTACAACTAAAATCCCATGCGGATCACAAATTGGTTGTGAAGCTGAACATGTTAATGCTTTGTATGCTTCATATTTTGCTGGCACTAATTTTACTTTTGGGTTTCTTTTACATTCACATAGTTCATTTAACTTGTCTATATATTGTGAATTACAAAAGAGAAGAGTATTATTTTTCAATCCTCCTGTTGTTCCAACAAAACGTCTATAGTTTATTCCATTAACAGTTATACCTTTTTTACCAGTTGCTCTTGTAAAATCTGTTTTTCTATCTATTACGATTTGAATAAAAATTTTTGAAAAATCTATTTCATTTATATTCTTATGTAATATTTTATTTGCCATAATCAAGAAATGTCTTCCTTGAAACAATGAAATTAATTCTTGATATTTAAAGGCTTCCTTTTCTGTAATCTGTAAATCCCAATTAGAATATTTTAATTTATTTGTTCCAATTTTAAAAATTTCGTATTGAGGTACGCTAATACCAGCCATATATCCTCCTTTTATGTTATGCTTTTATAAGTATTTTTTTATTTTATTTAACATGAATTCAACATTATCACCGTTAAATTCAATTTGAATATCATCGTGACTGTACCAAATTTTATATTGACAACTAAATTCCATACAAATTTCATTGATCTTTTTAATAACAGATGTTTTACTGGATTCTGTAAATTTCTTTGGAATAGTGGCATAACAATCATATTCATCGACAACTTCTTCAGTATTTCCACAAGTAATCTTACTATGTCTAATTCTTGAAGTAGTGATATATTTTAAAGTTTCTTTATAACGTTTCTTAATAGTTCCATCTTTCTTTTGAAAACAATACATGATTAATTCCTTTCTACATTTTTCAAAAACGACACATTATTCATCCATAGTTTTAACTTCATAACCCAACCATTCAAGTTCATCTTTGGTGGTAGACATACATTGATAATGGGCTGTCATTCCAAGCCAATTAACAACATAATCATCGCCAACGCAGATATAATCATTACAAAAATGGCAGCGGTTACTAGTTTTATGTGGTCGTTCATAGTTGGGACAACCCGGTACGCACGGTATTTGATGACATATTTCACACATATTACTTTTCTAACCACACTTTCCAATAACCGTCACAATATTTTGTCTTTAAATTGTTATAATGAAATTTAAGAAGTTCTTCGATTTGATATATGTAATAACAATAGTCAACTTGTCCACTTCGAATATTTGATAATATATCATTAATAAATGAACAATAAGATTGCCAATTAGTACAACCACAATACGTACCTTGTGTTTCTTCGTTCCACATTCCAGATTCCTTGGAATATTTTCCTGTTAATTTTTTAATATTGGCAGGATAAGGCTTAATAAACAGCTTTCTTACATTAAATTCTTTTTGCCATTTGTCATTAGTAAGATTAGAAGAGGGTCTTCCGTTAGTATTTGAAATAATTCTCATTTCTTTTAATTCTTCAAGTGTCATTTGTTTATATTTTTCCTCCATTTCTTTTTCTTTTTTCTTTTTCAATAAAACATTCTGAAGTAATTCAGCTTCTATCTGATTATTTATTCTCTTTTTGTTTGGTGTATTTGTTGAGAAATCGTTTATATCAATAATTCCTCCAAAATTGTTATGTCTATTATTTTCAAGTCTTTTCAAGTTTTTTAATTTCCTTTCTATATTTAATTTTTATTTTTTGTAAATTTTTTTCGAAGTGAAGATGATGAGATTGTAGAAGTAGTAGATGATTACATATTATTATTCTCTGCTTGGTTGAGAATTTGAGAATTGTCTAAAACAATTTCCTATATCCTTATATACATAAGTTAAATAACCTTGATTTTGCAACTCGGTGACACGTTTTCTAAATTCTTCAACATTTATAAATCCATATTTATTCTGAGAATGAAATTGATAAAAATGTTCCATATTAATTTTTTCACCAAGTTGTAGATAATATTTTTGTGGATTCTCCCAATATTCCTCAACTGGAATATATTTTGGATTTACAGATATTTGTTCAACATTAAATGTTTCTGTGCCAACTCTATTAACTGAATATTTTGGAAATTGTTTTGGAAGTATAAATGAAGGTTTATCTAAGCAACGACAATCAGAATTGTATTTTGGATCATATTGTGCAATATAATATAATTCATATATATTTGTATCAGCTTGTGTTTTCATCGGATATAATTCTATTCTTGAAAAGTTACCATTTGTTCTTTCTCTCGCAGACTCGCAAGCACGTTCAAGAAGATGAATGTTGCTTTTGCCAATATAAACTAGCTGATCATTATTATCATAGATGAAATAACATCCAAAATTTTCTTCTTTAGGAATTATTGGTTTATCATAAAATGTAATATTCCATTTTGCCATTTTGTGAGTACCTTCCAATATCTTAAAATGATGTGGGTAATAAATATCATCTTGTTTAGGTTTTTGATGTAAATAATATGAATCATACGACATATTCAATCCAAATGATTCAAATACCTCATTAAAAGAAATAATCGAAGGATTATTAGTAAATTTTGTAATATTTGCATTTCCTTCCTTGGAAATAGAAGATAAATCTTGATATTTTCCGTTTTGTGATAATACAATCCAATTGTAATATTCATTTGATAGGTCAAGAATATTCTTGACATTTTTTGGAAGATTTTCTATATATGTAAATATTTTTGATAAATCTTTAATGTCTTCAACACATTCATCAGGAATATTTATCTCGTTATTTTTAAAAATTTTTAATATGTAATTTGCTAAATGTCTACCACTTGTAAAGTTCAATCCTATTCTCCTTTCGACTTTGTTAAATATCTTATTTCACCAGGTACATCTTCCTTATTATATATTCTCTTTCCATATATTCTTTCTAATTCAATTAATACAGATTTACCTTCCAGTTCTTTTGGATCAAGAGCATATACATTTCGTGTAGGAACATATATACCTTCTTCTTTTTTGTTCTCAACAAACATATCTCTACGTATATAAATTAATTTATTGGATTCCAATACAAGTAATCCGCTTTCGACAGTTTGAACTGAAATATCTAGTCCTTTTGCAATTTGCAATTTTGACGGAAAAGAAATTTTAGCAGGTGTAATATCTCCTGAATAGTCCATAATAAACTGTTTTATATAAAGATAAATGCCTAATAAAACAGATTTATTTATTTTAGATGAAATGGAACAAATATTTTCATATTCAAAAATAGTAATCTGCACAAAATTATCTTCTGTGAAGAAAATATTGTTTTCATAAGACATTTGAAGATGGAATAAATCATTTGGTTTAATAATAAATATATCTTTATTACAACTTGCATATCCTTTATTTATAATTTCAGTTTTAATGATTTCTCTAAAATCAGAATAAATAGATTTATTATTTGTCTTTGTAGAATAACCAAATTCCTGTAATAAATCATTGAGTGTGAGTGTAATTTGTCCAAATGTTTGCACATGTTTTCTTAAATATAAAATAATGAGATAATATTTAAGACCTGAAATACCTTTGTGGTTTTTAATTTCTTTTTTAGAAAAGCCAACAGAGGTTATTTGTTTATCTTTTTCAGATAAGTAAATATAAGTGTCTATTTCAATCGCTCCTTTCATTAAAAATTCTATGTGAAAATTTTCCCAAAAATTTAGTGCTATCATTAAGTTTGTGTGAAAATTTTCCCAAAGGGGTATATAATTCTGTGTGAAAATTTTCCCAAAAAGTAGGTATATAGTATAAAAGCATAAAGAGTAATATAAAAAAGCATAAATATATAAAAAAGTATAATAACTTCGTAAATGGTCTAACGCCCATTTACTCTTTAATTTTTTAATTGATTGTTGTTGGTTGATTCAATAAGTTGTTTTATTTTTCATTTATATTATTCTCCATCCATTTCATCAATAGTTATATATTTGCTGCTAATACATCAAATATATTTTCTCTTTTTTGATTTGGTTCTACCTGAAGATTAAATCTATTCATTAATGATAGAAGAGTACAATCAAACATATCTTTTATATCTTTATAATAATTAATAACATCTATTGCATAAGGATTTGTTTCCAATCCAAATTCCTGTTTATACATTTGTACATAATCATTAACTTCAATGTCATATGTATCTTCTGTTTCTTGTATTACTAAATGAATAATATCTGATAATTTTAATTCTTCATTAGAGTTACTATTTACGAAATCCATTAAAACTCTTAGTTTTTCAAATATTTTTGTTTTCCAACGTGAATATTTCTTCTCAGGAATTGCTTTCTTTGTAGATTCTTCTTTTAATATGTTTATATCTTGTTGCATTTGCAACAAAGTAGAAGTGAGAGTAGTCAAGTTATCTACTAATGGTTGCATATTTGGAGTTGTATTAAAGTTATTGTGTCTATAATTTTCCACAATATCCCATACCCAATCCATGAAGAGGTTAGCGTTTCTTTGTCGAGACCAACGGCATATTTCCATTATTCCTCGCTCTGTATAAAGCATTGTGTTATAACATTTTCCGTCAGTAGCCCTTAGTTTGGTGGTAACTGATAATTCATTTAGCCTATCTCTATGTTTAGAGTGAATATTATCAATTGCTTTCTGTGGATTAGCATATTCCAATGCTTGCCCAATTTGTTCTCTTGTAAGAAGTATGTCATCATTTGTATTTCTGTAGAAGTTACATGGTAAATTATTGAATGTTTCCGTTGTGATTAATTTTAAACTCATAAGATTTTCTCCTTTTGTTTTACATAGTTTTATTCTTATATTTATATATTCTCTATTTGTTAATATTTTTTGGCAAAGAAAAAGACAGACTGAATTATCAACCTGTCTTTCTATTTTACTTAAACTTATTTGCTTTTATCACTCTGTTTCAATTATATTTTCAACTATTAACCAATTGGATTCTGGTTTTGCTATTAACCTTGCATCCATATATGCCATTTCCATTGATAAACAAGTAGTTGCTTGATAATATCCATTTTTCATTAAATTTAAAACTAATGCGATACTAGGATTTTTATTTTTACCAAAATATAATGGAATAAGAAGCTGTATTTTATTTTGATAATAATGTGGAACAGCTAATTTATAATTTGCAGTTACTTTCTGAATTGCTTTGGTTATAACTCCACTTAATGTCTCTAATGGAGTGTCACTATTTTTAATTGAATCCGGTAAACGCTGAGATGTATTTAAATCATCAAGAATATGTTTATAATTAATATTTATTTTGTAATGCCAATTGAATACTAATCTATCAGGATTAGAAAAATAATCTGCTCTTTCAGGAAAATCACTTTCTATGTCCATGTTTCCTAATTCGTATTCATCTTTAAATCCTTTAAAGTACCATCTAGCAGCATTTTCTGTTGTATTTTTATTTAGCTCACCATAAACATAAATAGGAACATAATAATGTGAAAATAATCCGGTATTAAATACACAATATGTATCTGTTTCAATAACTTTTCCTTCATCTTGTAATTTATTAAACGTGTCTTTTAAATAATTTTTTAATATTGAGTTGTCTTCTTTATCTTCAAAACTCCATTTTTCAGGTAAAGCCTTTTCAGCAAGTGCTTGTATTTGAGCATTATAATCTTCCCAATACATGTAATCGTAAATATCCATATAATTATTAACCTCCTTATCATTTATTCCAATACTATCATTTTTGTCCACATAAGTAAATGTTTCACTATAGTCCATTTAAAAGAACCTCCTTAAATTTATTTTGTTTATATAATTATTCTCTTTTTTCTTTTATTTTTGATGTTGTATTACGCAAAGTGAATGGAATTGTACATAATATACAAAAATAAATCTAATTATAAAATATATTTGTGAAACATACACAAAGATAATTTGGTAGGAATATATTTGTGACGTAAAAAATGGTGCCTAATTTTGATTTTTATGAATCGAGTGAGTATTTTATTGATTAAGGTTAAAAAGTGAAAAAATAGGTTATTTTTGCTTTGTGGATAGATGTGGCGTTTTTAAAAAAATCTCTATGCGAAATTGGAGTAATTTTTGCATAATTGGACGTGATTATTATTAGTGGTTTTGCATAATGGTTCGATGGAACATATGGTTTGAATCTAATTTTAGCTTTAAATATTTGTAATTTTAAAAGACAGAAGAGGAAATGTTGTTGATTTTTGATTTGGCTTTTGAAATAAATTTAACGTTGTTCGATAAATTGTTTATTTTTAAAGGAATTTTACGTATTCCCTGAACATACAAAATTTTTATGATAGGTTTTGTGCAAATTGCATAATATGAAAAAATGGGTATTTATATGAAGTTTTTGAAAAATACTATGGAATTATCGAAGTAGTTGTCGAAGTTGGTGGTAGAAATTTTGTGCAAAATGACGATGAAAAATTTGAGTTATGTGTGAGTGGAACAGATAAGCGATTTTTCCGGGATTGTGTCGGTTTTTAAAATGTAAACCCACCCCCCCGGACATAATCAAAAAAATAAACAAAACCAGAATACAAACCTTTGTTTTTAAGTAAAAAAATATAAAAATCGGTACTTATGTTATTTTTACCGATTTTATAAAAGATAAAACTATGAAATGTAGTTTTTAATACTATGTAATATAAGTAAATGTCTTTAGGTGATCCATGGCGATCTGGGGTGTAGTGAATCAATATAAAGTTCGATATACAAGCGTTGCATTTGCAACAAAAGTTATTAACATTATTAACATTTTTCACAACATAGTTATTAACATAGTTATTAACATTTTTTCCGCTTAACTTTAAGCCGGCTTATAAACTTATTAACATAACTTAGCTCACAATCGCAGCAGGTCATTATTAATTTATTTTTATCTATGATCTGATCTAATCATGTTTATATGATCCATTTGTTTATTTTTTCTTAAAATCAATAATAAGATCATAGCCCACAGCATCGCTTAAGTTTTTTAAGGTGTCTAAGGTTATGTTTTTAGATTGCCCATTTAATAAATTGCTTACAGTTTGCTTGCTCTTTCCGGTCTTTTCTGAAATATCTTTATTCGTTATATTTTCGTCAATTTTAATATGTTCAATCTTTTTCATGATCTCCATTATATCACCATTATATCTCATATTGCTTTTACTCCTCTTATATAAAATTAATATTGATTATACAATACTATTTTTAATATGTCAATATGCACAAAAATATAATGGTAAAAGTATTGATCTTTGTATACTATTTTATCAATAAAAGTATTGATATTTCAATATAAGTATAGTATAATACTTATATAAGATAAAGAAAGGGAAACACACCAAAACGAACGGCTGTTCTATAAAAACAAGCTGCAAGGTGTCAATAAAAGGAGGTCGTCACTATGACAAAAAACGATATTAAAAAATTTGTTAAAAATGAAATGAAAAAGAACTATGGATTTGAGCCAACTCTTAAAAGTATCACTCTTTTAGAGGCAGATTCTAACAGCTCAATTGATTATGTTTTATTCTCAATCAACAGTGTTGAATACAAGTATCTAAACGGCAAGCTAACACAGCACTAAGAGAGAATAATATATCAGGCAAGCGGTCAAGCCGTGGTATTCAATTACAACTTGCCTTTTATGCACAATGATAACCTAATAGCTTGGAGGATGCCTAACTACCTCCGTTATCAAAATATAGGCATGGCAAGCTGTCCATCGGGTAGAGTATAAGATACAACCCCATAAGAATACAGCTAATTAATGGCACTAAACAAATTTTATTAATTATAAGATGCAAACGATTTATAAAAGTAACAAACGTGAGACGTTTTTATATCTGGTATATCCTGACTGTATGGAAGGGATCGCAAAGATTAAACATATCAATATAAAAATTAGTCATATCCCTTGAAAAATGCTAATAAATCGCTTGCATAAATAACTAATAAAATTATATAATAAAAACAATTTAGGAGGATCAAGCAATGATTAAAAACTCAAAACTTCAGAATTTATTTAAACTTAGCAGCAAGGTAACTGTTATCGTTCCGGCAACCATCAATATTAATGAAGAAATAGACAATACTCCATACGTTGACCGTGTAGCGTCTCTAATGTCTGATCTATTCGGTGGAGCAACAGCAACGACCACACTCGGCTATTGGAAGTCACCGACAGCCGGATTAGTTAAAGAAAAAAGTACAACAGTTTTCGCATATTGTAACGAGAACGACTTACAAAACGGAATCGATAAAGTGATAGATCTTTGTACAGAACTTAAGGAAGAGTTAAAGCAGGATGCCATCGCTTTAGAGATCAATGGGGAAATGTATTTCATTTAATTAATAAAACAACTAAATAACACTTTATAAAGCAATCTATAAATTTTATAGGTTGCTTTTTATTTTTTGAAAATTGGAGGTAGAAAAATGAAAAAATTAAATGAATGTAAAGAATATTTTAAAGAATTGCATTTGAATTGTTCAAAATATAATTCTTTCCAAAAAAGCATTTTTGATAGTACCGAATTGGCACAATATGAAGCATTTTGTGACGCTTTAGACTTTATTTACGGTTCAGAATTTCAGCAGGTAAAATCTATATGGATAAATGAAGCATTGAATGAATTTTATAAAAGGAGGTAAAAACATGAATGCAATACAAGCAGAAAAAAAGATGGATAAAATTTTAAAAAAATATAATTTAATCAATGACATAACGGCAAAAACTATAAAAAACTTTTTAGTAACTTGCATATATACAACACAATTATATGAGTTAGATGCGATTAAATTAATGAATGAATATTGTAAAAACGGAAATTTATCACTTAATAAATATAATTTATAAAAAAATTCAGGAGTCAGGAGGTAGAAAAATGACAGTTAGAGAGCGTAAACATCAATTAGTAAATAGGGCGGCGACAGCAGGAATGATCGCCGCCACTGCTTTATTAATTCTATGTATTGGAAAATTTTTAAATATTCAAAACACAACTTACGCAATTCAAAGCGACATAAAAACAGAAGGAAATTATTACAAATATGTAACAGAACGCACAGAAAAAGCCATATATGCTGGAAAAATAAAAGGAATAAATACCTTTTATACGGAGGATGGGAACGCATGGGGATATAGTGGAAAATTTAAAAAGGGTAAAACATACATATTAAAAATACACGACAACGGAACAAAAAACAATATAACAGATGATGTAATTATAAGCGTTAAGGAAAAATAAGGAGGTGGAATCAATGCATATATACATTAATGAAAACATGGAAGTAAAAAGAGAATCTGATCACTATGCTATTTTTATGGAAGGTAAAAAATATATTTGTGGCATTGGAAAGTTAAATCAAACAATAGAAAAGTTAAGAGGAGGTAAAAATGAATAAAATCAAAGTTATTAATCGCTATTATAGACATGGAAAGTTATTTGTGATTGTAAAACTGGGACATAAAGCAGCTTGTTTGATGGGTGAAAATGATTTTCAAAGACTTATACAGATACAACGGAAAGAAGAGATATTGAGATGGTAGGAGGTTTTAAAATGAAAACAATAACATTAAAAGATTATAAAAAAATTAATCAGATGGCGGAAAAATCAGTGGAAAATATTCCATATTCACATTGTAGAATTTTACAGGAAGCAAAGGAAAAAAATGTTATAGAAGGAATTAGAAAAGCAAGAGAGCGGAAGCCCGGTAAACCCTTATATTTAGCTTTAAAGGTGTCGTATAATCAGGGTAATAGAAGGTATCCGCATTGGATCGAAACTGTTGAACTAATCGACATTAAGAATGCAGAAGCACATGAGACACCTTGCCGGTTATATGGCAGGAAAAAAGATAACATTTTAGCATTTATTAAGTAAAAGGAGGGAGACAATATCATAAAATGGATATTTTATAAGGAGGTAATAATTATGGATAGAATGTATCCTTCAGATTTTAATGTATCTGAAAACAATTCTAACGGGTGTTTTATCAGAATGGATGAATTAAACGATATGATTGCTTACGGTGTATTGAAATTAGATGAAACAAAATTAAAAGAATATCATTTTGATACAAGAGTCACTTATAATAAGGGAAATGGAGGTATAAAATGCCATTAGATAAAGAACCTGAATGTATTTACAAAATAAATGCAGATAAGGGAATTAGGTGTGAATGTAGCGAGTGTAAGAATTGCAAACACTACCAGAATATAACTAAATAAATGCGTGTTTCATTAGATTAGAAAGGTAGGTATAAAAATGGTATATGTAACATGGAATGATACAGAAGATGAAGAACCAAACGTTATATCTTTTACTGCGTGGGAAGAAGCAGAGGGATTTTGTAAAGAAAACGGATTAAAAACAGAAGAATGTTGTACTGTGATGAATTGGTAATAAAATTCGCATTTCTTTAGAAGATTGGAGGCAAATATGGGTTACAAAATTATAATAGATGAAAACACATCAGAATGTCCCGCTTGTGGATATAGATGGGACACAAATTTTGGGATAGTTGACTTAGCATTTAACGAAAAAGAGAAATGCTTGTGTTGTCCTGAATGCGAAGAATTAATCGAAGATGGAGACGACAATTGAAACTAAGATTTCTTTGGAAGGAGCGATGATATAAATGTATGAAGTAAAAGATAAGAATAAAGTAATCTATTTTACAGATAAAGCTGACGCAGATAATTATAATGACTATTTGAAATATGGATTAAAAGTTGTTAGAACTCAAGGGAAAACCTATTATTTTAATAATGGGGACAGGTTATTTGATGTAAGTATATCAAATAAAAAGAATTATATACTTGAAACACGGACAGGCAGAACAGTTACAAATGAAAAACTACAGAGAAAATATCTTGAATTAATTCAATTTAGTAACTAAACAAAAATAACGCAAACGCAAAGGCAGTTAGGAGAATAAATACCTAGCTGCCTATTTTATTACAAGGAGGAAATGATTATGTATGATTTTACAAAAAACGAAATGGAAATTGTTAAAGACAATTTACAGGCATTTATTGCAAACTTTGGCAAGCCACGGATTACAAGAGGAGACGATGGAGAGAGCTTCTATGTATTCACTGATGATTCAGATTCATGGAGACAGTATTGTTATAATATTGATTATCTGAATGGATGGTTATACGGATGTGTGCAAGCAGCTTGCGGAAATCCAAAGAGAGATGAAGAAATGAGAGAAATGTGTGATAGTGCAGGTTTCAGAGAAAGATATGCAATCTTATATGGTGAAAGAAAAACAAAAAATATTAATGGTCATAAATGCTATGTATTCACATATTCAGAAGACGATGAATACCAGGATGCAAACGGAGCTTTATATGACACAGTAACAAGAAGTTGGAGAGATTAGAAAGGCAGGTTGATTAGTATGAAATATGTTCCGAGAAATGAATATTTTGAATTAATTGGAAAACTTGGAGTGAAGAAAGTAGAAAGCGAATATGAAATTGCAGACTTAGATTTATCCGCATATTCACTAAATGAAGATACAAAACGGATTGCAAATGTAAACTTCATGGAAGAGACAGAAGATAGAAATGGTAATTACATGTTAGGTGGACATTGGATGTCCGATTTAAGTTACCAGTTTGCAAAGAAATGCAAATTCGATTTAGTTCAGGTAGACGGATATAGTTCTTATGCTTATTCAGATGAACAGATGGCAGTGTTTACATATACAGAGGGAGATATTTATCTCACATTGTTTACTGATAAAGCGAAATATGAAGCTGAAAAGGAAAGAACAATTAAATTTTATGAGGAGGAATATTGATATGAAAAAAGATGTGGAATTATGTATAAGAGATAAGAATGGATATATTGTAGGTTGGAAAGCTGGATATTCGGATGATGAATTAAAGCAGTTGTTAGAGAGACATAAAGACGAAGGATGGCATATTAGTTATGCAGAATATACAGAGGAGGGATTACGATAATGGCATATAAGAGAAGAACAAAAGATTGCTACGCAATCGAAGGAAATTGTGGTTATGGATGGAATATTGAATGTAATTGTGAAGACAGAGCAGATGCAAAAGTGCAGTTAAAAACATACAAAGAGAATGTGAATTATCCCGTAAGAATTAAGAAATGGAGAGAAAGGATTGGTAATTGATATGAGTAAATACAAATTATATACAGCTCATTTAGCTGGTACTTTATATGACGGAAATAAAAAGTATGAAATGGTGATTATTACAAAATGGAAAGATACAACAGAGGATTCACCAAAGGAAGGTCATAAGGCATATTATTTTACGCCTGATAACAAGTATTTGAGTGAATGTATTAAGGATGAAAATTGGTGTAAATTGATTTATGAAATACATCCAGAAAATACGAGATTTAGAATTGAAAGGAAGGTCGAGTGTTATGTTGAAAATTGAGATTAAAACAGGTGGAGCAGCTTATAGAGATGAAGATGGCGAGCTTGATAGAAGTGCATATGAGTTAAGACGAAATTTAAAAGAGATTGAAGAAAAACTTGAATACGGATATCAAGCTGGTTACATAATGGATATCAACGGAAATAAAGTTGGTAATTGGATATTAGAAGATTAGCAGGAAATTGTAATTTACAGTGAAATTTTAGAAAGGTAAAAGGTGATAATATGGGACAATTTAGTTGGATTTATTCAGATACAAATAAACAGTTATTAGATAATGTATATGCAGAGACATATTTACTTGTACCAAAACCATTTCAGGAGAAATATGGAAAAGCAATCTATGAAAGTTGTTATGATGGCTATGGAGATTTCGGAGAATATGATGTATATAATCTGATTCCTGAATGGAACAAGGAAATTATACCGGAGATTATCAACAAAATTAAAGAAGGGAAATGGAAATGTAACACATGCGAAAAGGATATTGAAAATTTACAGGCATATTACGAAGGAAAAGAAATTGATTGTGAACTCCGTTATCTTGGAATTATAATGGCTTGTTACGATGAAGATAACACAACTTTAAAATATCCAATTAAAATAACCACAAAAAAAATGGAATATAAAGATGTTTCCCCATCATTAAGTGATCCTTATCAGGGTTGGAGCAATGATGAATATGACGATGAATATTGGGACGAAGATGAATGGTAAATTGGAGAATATAAAGGCAGATGTAAACAAGTGTGTCTGTCTTATTTATTGGAAAGGAGAACAGAATGGGACTTTTATATTTAAAGAATGAAAAGAAACAGTTATACAGTGCATATGGATTAACCGTATATGGCAGACAGGATAGATATGAATGGACTATCTATAATAATAAACCGGATGAAAATGTATATACATCATTACGGATTGAGCGAAACGGAGAGGAAATCTACAACAGAAATCTTGGTAACAGATGTATCTTTGAAGAGAATTTCAATAGGACGATTGATAATTTTTTATGGTGGATTGATAAAGATAATCCTGATACATATGACATTGACAATGCAGTTATTAAGGATCTGTGTGAAACAAACTCATTATTTAATCATCTGATTGGAAATCGTAAGCGAAAAGAACAGGCAGAAGCCAATGAGAAGGCGAGAGTTGAAGCAATCAGAGAAGAAGAACAGAAACAGATTGATTTGATTAAGCAGTATTGTGAAAAGAAAAATCTGTTATTCAAACAGTATTATGAAAAGGTTTATCTGATTAAGCTGCACAATAAAGATGTAAGGCAGATGATTGAAAACGCAGACAACAAGCAGTTTGAAGGATTGAGAGATTTTATGGATAAACATCCTGACAACAAAGATGCTGTGATTGTAATGGATGGAAACATTGAAGACATAGCAAGGCAGATAGCATAGAAAGTGAGGTTGAGGGATATGTTAGAAAGTTATGTTATGGAAAATGCAGATTATGCAAAAATTAAGAAATTGAATACATTGCACAATATGGAAACATTTTGGGATGACGTTAGAAAATTCACAAAGAATGTGAGATCGGATCATAGTTTAGGTAGATGGCAGATATTATCAGAAGCGAGATATGGTGAATTAATGCAAGCGAAACGTAGTTTTTATGAAGATTAAAATGAGGTGATTGATAATGATATGTGAAATAAGCAAGAAAATATTAAATGAAGTATATGGTGGAGATACAAAAGAATCAAGAGAAAAAGCGATTAAAGATGGATATTTTATGAAATGGACAAAAGAAAGAATTAAAAATGCATTTAAAGCAGGAAATGGAACAGAAAAGGATTTAAAAAGATATATGAATGATAATAAACAATATTGTGTATTTGTAGAAATTTAAACCCAGTTGAAAGAACTGTTTCTTGAAGAGAAAGGAGTGATTAATATGGTAAATCAGTGGACAGGTGAATGGACGGAAGAAAAAGATTATAGTAAATACCCAAAAGAAAAATGGTGTGATTACGATTATATGGCTGCATGGATCCGAGAACAGAAATACGAACCAGAAACATCAATGAAAAATTTAATAGAAATGATTTTTGGTTATTACTTTGAAGACGATGATGTAAAAGAAAGAGGATATTTTGCAATTAAGGATGAAAGAAAATATCCTGATAATCTTATGATATTTGTTCCAGATGTAGCAAAATATGTATTTGCAAGTGGTGGATTAAGCGAATTTGATGATGAATTTATTCAGATGATTCCCAATTATGAAAAGATAAAATTATAAGAAAGGAGTGATAAGATATGAAAACAATTACAGTAACTATTGAAATATATGATAACTCATCAGTAGAAGATGTAGAAAGAGCAGTTAGTGCAGGGCTTGATAACAACGGAATTGATTGTACTTATGATGTTGAAGAAAAAGAAGAGTAAACAAGAGTTTCTTTGGAAGAATGGAGGAATTATTATGTATTTAAGAAAAATATTAACAGATGGAAATAAGGAATTTTTAGAAAATATGCGTGTTGATTTTGATTATAAGGGAGAACACTACAATGTAAGAATCAAAAGATTATGTGATAACTTCTTTGAATCATACACAGGAACTTGCTTTGATTATAGCGAAATTTGCAACTGCAAGATTGGATATATAACAGGCGAAGAAGTAACTGTAAGCATTAAAACATTATACGAAAGCAATTTTGGTACTGAATGTGGATGGATTAATACAGAAAATAATGAAAACGGAGATGTTGGATATTACGATTTGTACACCACAAGCGGTTTAGTATGCATGGATGGGGAAACCTGCAAAATTATCGATGTAAAAGAAGACTATATTGTATTAAAAAATACAGACGGAGAAAGGGATATGATATTTACATTAACTTATGAAGAGGCTAACATTTGTTGTTTTGAATGTCCTGCCGAATAGAATGAAATGAGGATTTCTTGACAGAATGGAGGTCGATTATATGTCAAACGAATGGTACAAAACAGACGATTTGCAGTGGTGTAAACCATTAGGAGAAAGAAGATATAAATTTATTCAAGCACTTTGGATTGATACATGTCCAAATGATTCAGAAAATGATTATGTCGTTTGCTCAGGTTTGGTTGACTTAAATGATTATAGTGATGATGAAATAGAAATGGCAATATCTTCTTATTACGAAAGTTATGATGATATGTTAAATAAATATAATACCGCAAGAGAAAATGCACATGAGCTTGATTCAATCGTTGCCGAATGCATTTTTGAAGAAGAGTGTTATACAGATGGTCATAGTCATGGAACTTTTGAAAAAGATAAGGCTGTTGAATATGTAAAGAATTGGATTAAAGAAAACTAATGAATCGGAAAATTCAAGTGAAAGGTAGGTGTTTACTATGAGATACATAAGTCATTATGAGGAATATCCAATATATGAACCGGCTGAAGGTGGATATTATTATCCAGGAAATCAGTTGGTAGCATCTGAAAGAAAAAGCAAACGTCAGTGCAGAAAAGATTTTGAAAAAATCTGGCAGGAATGTCTGGAAGAGAACAAAGACAATCCAGAATATCCTTGGATTAGAGAAAATGCAAATTATATTTTCAGAGATGGTAAATATATTGGTGAAGGTGAAAGTTATGCGATTGAACGTAAGCGGGGAAGTATGGAATCTGGATATGAACCGTATTACTAAAATATAAAAACACATAGAGTTTTACCAGAAGAGAACGGACATGGAACATTCTTTTTCACTGATTGTGGAAACAGAATGTATTCCATTGATGATGAGATGCCTTATCATGGGAAACTTTGTCCTAAGTGTTTTCAGAAAGGCAAACAAGTGGCGCTATATATTAGAGGCTCAAAGGAAGCAAATGAATATTGGGAGAAAAAATTGAGTTGAAAGTCATATTTAGAGAGGAGGTTAAAATGGATTGTGAGTAGATTTAATATAACTTTAATGATATAATAAAATAAATTAAAATATGCTTCAAATATGAGTATTAAGTCCTTTTTATAGGACTTATTGGGCAGTATAATTAAATAAAAAATTTTAGGAGGAATAAAAGAATGGCAGAGATTATAACAATAATATTAGGTATTGGAGTAGGCTACGTTATGGGACATATCGAGGAGATTTATTTTTGGCTACATGAACCGGAGCAGCCGGAAGATACAGAATTTGATATAAATCAGCAATTTCTTGATATAAACAAGTATGGCAATGATTATGCTAAACGTAAATATATTCGTGGTGAGTATTTTATAAAAAAAGGTGATAAAGATAAAAAATAATTAAGAAAGAAGGTAGATTAATATGACAAAATTTGAAAAAGTAAAGAAAGCGTTGGAAGAAAAAACTAGAAACACAGGAAATTGGATAACATTAACTACAGAGTTAGATGCAAGACATAAAGGTTGCAAGTATACAACGGTTAATGTGATAACCAGAGGAAAAGATTGGCAAGGTTATAAAACACTTGATGAAGTTATTAAACAATTTGAATTAGAAATTTAGGAGGAAAATTATGAGTACGATATATTGGAGTGGCAAATCAACTAATGGAATTTGGAAACGTAAATATAAAGCAAATAGTTTTTATGAATTATTCAATTTGCTTATGAATGAAGAAATTATTGATAGTTATGATTACGATGTGTATGAACACACCATTCTCGAAAAATATAATAAAACAGAAAGGGACATAGAATTTCAGAATGAAGATGGAGATGTGGATTACGAAAAAATTCAAAAATTTATTGATAGTAAACCAGACTTAACTGACGAAGAGTTATGGCTTTTGATTTCTGAACAAAAAGGAAATGCTTATTATCAAAATTTTGAAAGAGAAGGCGAGGACGAACGCATTGAAATTGAATGTGATGATTTTGACGAAAATGGAAAATATAAATATTAAGGGAGATAAAGAATGGGATTCATTAACGATGAAGGAATCAATGTAAGTTACGATTGTGCGTGCTTAATTGAAGAATTAAAACAGGACATTGCAGAATTTGGTGGAGATATGATTGTTGAAGTTGTAACAGAAGAATTACAAGGAGTCACAATCTACAAGGATTATAATTTTGTGGATAAAAATGATCCGGAACACGAATTCAAATTAACTTCTACAGAAAAAATGCGAAGAATGACGGCAACAATGTTATTAACATTATATGAAAAAGAAAACGAAATTTTAAAATAACAGGGAGCAGCAATGCTTCCTTTTGTATATGAAATAATAGATTCATTTGGAATGGAATTGTCGTAAGGCAGTTCCGTTTCTGACATGATGGAGAATATAATATTGAGGTGATATAATGGAAAAAATAGTAAAGAAAATACAATGGAATTTAGGGGATTTTGCTTCAAAGCCAAGAGAAATGTATGCGTATGTTGAAGCTAATTTTGAGGCAAATGATGCTATGCAGATACCATTGGAAAAGTTATATAAATACGAAAATCAACCAGATTTGGTTGGTGTGCAAGGTATGATAAGAGAATATATTAGTGAATTGGAAAAGGAAATTAAAAGATGTGAGAAATGTATCATTGATAATGGTGATGACGCACCTAATGCTAATAATATGCTTATTGTAAGAATGCAAACGTTACAGGAAGTTATTTATGATTTGGAAGGTAGAATAGAGGAAACAGATTAACCTTTTATAGAAAAGGAGATAGATTGAATGGGATTAAAATACAGAATAATTCAGTTAAATGGTCATTGGTATGCACAGGATATTGAAACTTGCAAAATTGTTAAAGAATTATTTTATTAAAAATAATAGCTTTATGTACAATGTTATAACAATGTATTGACAGTGATAAAAACGGAGAATATAATAATATTAAAGAAAGGAGTGATATATATGGCAAATACAAATGTAACAATGAGAATTGATGAAGCACTGAAAGCACAATTACAGGAGCTGATGTCTAATCTTGGAATGGACATGACTACTTTCTTTATAATGGCTGCTAAACAAGCCGTAAGAGAACAGGCTTTACCATTTCATCCTGATATGAATACGGGAATATATGGCTTGAAATCATATCAGTTAGCAATGAAAAATACAAATTACAATAAAGAAGGGAAAGCGACAATATCTTCTGTTGGCGATTGGGCAACTGAATCAGAATGGGATGATATGTTTGAGCAAATGAAAAAAGAAAGAGGTATTGAATAATGAACAAAGGAGAAGTATGGTTTGTTGAATTTCCATTAGAAGAAGATCCAAGTAGAATACTGAATAGACCTGTTGTGGTACTTGATGAAAATTTACTTGGTGTATTATCTGTCAAGATAACAAAGCATAAGGTAAGAAAAGAAGATCCTTATGATACTCCTATTATCTATTGGGAAGAAGCGAGTTTGAGATTGGCTTCAACTGCGAGAGTATCAAAAGTAACGCTACTTACAAAAGATAGCTTTATATTCAAAATCGGTGATTTGCACAAAGATGATTTGAATAGAATTGAAAATATGTATAGAAAATTTTTAGAAGATAATGGTGCTGTATAAATTATAGCACCATTACTTATTAAAACAGAGAATATTAAAGTGACAAGAAACCAAGTTTTCATGTGGAAGGAGTGAATAATATGAATGACGTATTGGAACAGCGATTAGCTGCAAAGAAGCGAGATTTGGGAAATCAACAAGAATATTTTAGAATTGATATGAAAAATATTGAGCAATCAAATTATGAAGATAACGCTATTAATGCATTATTGAATATGAAGAAATTAAAAACGGAAATTGCAGAGTTAGAATTGATATTGCAACTACAGAAAGCTAATGAACTTTAACTTTCCTTTGGAGGTGATTTTATGAATGAAGGAGACGTACTTATTTGCATTGATCCAAAAGATGAACATTATTTGCAAATTGGATATGTAAATTTAATTGATATAGAAGGATTTGAAACTAATGTAGCTTATGTTGAATATCAAGATAAAAGTACAGTAAAGTATGAAGTTTGGAGAATGGAAGGATGCTTTAGGAGATTTATTACCGAAGGACTAAGGATATAATGAAAGAATGATTTACTTGGTTTTTGATATTTAATTGATATTAAAAACTACCAAAAAAGTATTGACAAATGAATAATGTTGAGTATAATGGAAAATGTAAGGAGGATTTGTGAATGGCAAGACCGAAAAGATTTTCAGAAAAATTGGTTGTCGGTCTAACTCCCGAAATCAAAGAGTTTCTTCAAAAGGAAGCTGAGAAAGAATGTTGTGAAATGAATGCAATAGTAAGACGAGCTATCCTGGAATATATGGAGAAAAAGAAAGACAACTAAAAAAGTGGTGAGCATCCGACCAAAGACATTCACCACTTTACATAGCCGCCAAACACAGAGTTTGACTAATTTCTATTATATCATCTTTTAAGAGTTAGTCAACTCGAAAATTCCTATTACAGTTGAACATTGACAACTGAATAAAGGGTTGACTGCCTTGAACAGTTACCGTGAAGGAGATGCGAAGCTCTTGATAATGTGCGGTCAGAAGAGAGAATAACTCTATAGAACGTTATCAATATAATTTCTATGGAAAGGAGATGATATGATACGAAAATAACAAGATGTGAACAGCATAATATAAAGTATGGAACTGATTTTTATAAATTTGTTGATGAAATGTGTTTCAAGTCAAAGAATTTATACAACTATGCGAATTATATTATTCGTCAAGAATTTATAAATAATGGAAACTGGATTAAATATAATCAATTATTTCAACTTGTAAAAGAGTCAGAGCCATACAAAGATATTGGAAATAATACAGGTCAAGGAACTTTAAGGATACTTGATAAAAATTGGAAAGCATTTTTCAAGGCAATTAAGGATTGGAAGAAAAATCCTAGTAAATATTTAGGTAGACCAAAGATTCCAAAATATAAAGATAAAGACGGAAGATTCTTACTATCTCTTGATAGCAACAAAGTGAAATTGAAAGATGGATATGTATATTTTGCATGGAAGCCATTTAAACCATACAACAATATGTTTAAGACAAATGCACAAGAAAGAATATTACAATGCAGATTCATTCCTAGATGTAAAAAGTATGTAATGGAAATCGTCTATGAAATCGAAGTGCCAGACATTTCAGAAACTTCTGAAAGAGTAGCTGCCATTGATATTGGAGTTGATAATTTCATAACTATGGTAAACAACATTGGTGAAAATCCAATAGCTGTTAAAGGTGGAGTTATTAAGTCAATTAATCGGTTTTACAATAAACAGAAAGCAAATATTCAGTCAGAGTTGAAGAAAGTCAACGGAAAAGATTGGTCGAACAAGTTACAGAAACTTACAGACAAGCGATATGAAATGATTAAATATCAGATGCATTGTATAAGTAAGTATGTAGTTGATTGGTGTGTCTTATATGAAATTGACACATTGATTGTAGGACACAACGATGAATGGAAACAAAAGAAACAAGGTATGCAGAATTTTACTTATATTCCTTATGAACTATTTATCCAGATGCTTGCATATAAATGTGAGAATAATGGAATTAGATTTATAGAAAATGAGGAAGCATGTACTTCTGGAACATCATTTCTTGATAATGAAGATCCTGTAAAAGAGAATTATAATAAGGAACGCAGAGTTCATAGAGGATTATTCATTGCAGATTGCGGAAAGAAGATAAATGCAGATGTAAATGGAGCATATCAAATATTAAAGAAGGTAATTCCTGATGCGTTTAGCAAAGGAATAGAGGGTGCAGGTTCACACCCAACAATTATTAACTTGGCTATGCTGAGAGCGTAATGTAAAGGTATTTAAAAATACCATGAATTGACGATTTCATTATATGAAAAGGAGAAAATATGAAAAGAAAAATAGAACAATTTATTTATCCAGGAAAAATAAAAATCATTTGTTTACCTAAAAGACAATTATCTTCCGAAAGTGAATATCCTGAATTAGTTGGCTTAGAAGGGAAAATTGCAGCTATATCAGGAAATAGTGTTGGAATTATTATTGATGGAAAATACAATAAACATAGTCAATTTGGTTGGTATTGGTTCGATTCAGAATGTATAGAAAAGGTGAAAGCAAATGAGAATAATTAAATGCAATGTTGATGATATGAGATATATTAAAGAGTACATAAAGAAACAAAAAACAAGAATGTCTCGCAGGAATGACTTCGTTAAGTGAAAGAGTTGCTTTGCAATAACGTCAATTAAAATAAATAAAACAGCAATTTTGTACACAGTAATAAACATTAAAGAAGTGAAGATTGTTTCACTTCTTTTTTAGTATAAGAAAGTAGGTGGTAAAATTTGAGTAGATATAAAAATGGAAATCCTAAAAGGCAATCGAGATTCATTTGTTTGTCTTGCTTGCAGGAAAATAAGTTAGCACAAGGAATACAAAGGAAATCCCAACGTGAAAAATTTCATATCAAAGATTTGTATTGTCTTTCGTGTGGAAAGATTTGTAAGTGTGTGGAAATAAGATTTTGCGATTCTTTTGACGAAGTAATGAACAAAGCAAAAGAAATGAGGAAAATGTATTATTCAATGGAGAATAATAATGATAGAAAGGTAGGTTGATATTGTGTTGGCAGTAGATTTTAATAAAATGGGAAATATAGAATCAAAGGTTGTACAATTTCCGATAAACAGGGTTAAAAAAGTTGATAATATAGGAAGATCAACAAAAATGTGGTGTTTAAAAGATCGTGAAGAAATAATGCGAGTGTATAATATATTTAAAAATAAGGTGGAGAGTGCAACATCAATAAAAAAGGAGACAATAGCAAGAAGAAATTTAACAATGTTTGTATTCGCTATTGATATTGGGCTGCGTGGTGGAGATTTTTGTAACCTTAAATGGTCTGACATTTTTGATATAAATTGGAATTTTAAAAATAAAGTAGAGTATGTTCCAGAAAAAACAAAAAGAACTCATAAACATATAGAATTATATTGGAATGATGATTCTGTTCAAGCACTCGTTGATTGGTTGAAATGGTGTAATAGAATGGTTAAACCACAGGAACTAAATGATTATATTTTTACAAGTCAGAAAGGCTCTAAAATAGGTGAAAAAAGTTGGTATGAAATAATGGAAAAAACAAGGAAGGAAGCTGGTATTCCACAGAAAATTGGAACACATGGACTTAGAAAAACAATGGCTAATCAGTACATTAAAAATTCGGATGATAAAGCACAAGCCCTTGTAGATATATCGACAATGTTTGCTCATTCGGATTTAAGAATAACTGAAAGATATGCTTGTCTGGAAGACGAAAGAATTAGAGCAAACAAAAAAAGAACATCATTTATATATGGGTAGTAGTAAAAGACGATACTTATTTAGTATCGTCTTTTTCAAATGTAAATAAGTCTCCTGGTTTACAATTCAAAGCATCACAAAGTTTATTGATAGTATCAAGTCGAATATTAACAGTTTCCCCATTGCAGATCTTTAATATGTTATTAGGGGCTATACCTGTTTGTTTGGATAACCAATAAGGCGTTTTATCTTGTTGTTCTAATAGTTCCCTTACTTTGAGTTTGTACATTTTAAATCTCCTTATATATTATTTACATATATAATACAAAAAAATAATGTATTTTTCAATAATATATGTTGACATATAATATAAAAAGATATATAATGTGGAATATAGAAACAGACAAATAAGAAAGGAGGATGTGAAATGAAAGGCAATTATAAAAGATTCGATATAGTGCTTGTTGATTTTGGAAAAGTACAATTCGCCGGAGAGCAAGGTGGAAAACGACCAGCAATTATTTTGCAAAACGATATTGGAAATTATTTTAGTGGAACGACATTAGTAGCACCATTAACATCTAAAATTAAACACTTAGATCAACCGACACATCTTCTTTTCGAAAAAGATGTAGAAAAAGGCTTGAAAGTTAATAGTATGGTACTTGGAGAATGTTTAAGACAAGTTTCAGAAGAGAGAATAATTAAGAAATTAGGGTACATATCTTCAATAGAAGATAAAAGAAATATAAAAAGAGTATACTATGCTAATTTTGGAGATTTGGAGGAATAATAATTATGGATTATGTAGCAATGACACTCGAAGAAGCAAAAAAAGTTGTTAAAAAGGACGCAATCGTTCTTGTATCTAGACAATATCTTGAACAGGAAGATTGCAATATTGGTTTCACTAAAAAAAAATTCTGTGAATGTTCAGAATTGTTACAGGAAGCAGAGACAATTGCAAAGGTTTGTGATGATTTTGCTGCACAGTTGAGATGTTTTACAACAAGACAGGTCGATCCGATTAATTACAAGCCAGTTGGAACATTGAATACGATACTTTTTCGGTCAAATTAAATGAACAAGTCCTTATTATTGGACTTGTAAAATAAAAGGTAAAATTTACCATTGACAATATCGAACGGACGTTCTATTATCTTATTATACAAAAAAAAGATAGAGTCTTGATGTAAAAGGTATTGGCAGTACCTAATACAGACCCTATCTAAATTACATAAAACACAACGTAAATACGTTAAACGCAGTACGTTGCTAACCCCAATATTACATATTAATTCAAAAATGTCAAGTTAAAGGTGAGATTTTGACTTGGCAATCGTTAGCAATTCTGCAAAATTTATCAAAAAATTTTAAAAAATTAAATAAGAAAGAGGTGTTTCGATGGCAAACTATGTCATTACAGACGGAACTCGATGGATCATGAAGGACAGGAATGGAAAGTATGTTCCTACTTCATGTGAGTCTTTTGCGGACATTTTTAGTAAAAAACAGGCTGAAAATATACAAAAATGTTCATTGGCGAAGGCGTTAAGAGGAGTTTTTTATGTGGAAAAAACGAGTGAGGAAGTGCCAAAGGAAATCAAACCGGCAACAGACAAGGAACTAAAAGATACAGAAAAGGTTTTGGTTTCAGAAAATATCCAATGTTGGTTAGACAAAATTTCTGATCTAAATGGATTGGCAAGCGATGCATTACGTAGGAAAGAAGAATTAAATCAAAAGTTAAGTAACATCGACAAGGAAATTTGCGATTTACTTCATTACATAGAGTTTTGCAACTTAAATGCTGCACAAGGATACAAGGTATATAAAATGTTAAAAGAACGGAGAATAATAAGAAGAAGCATAAAGAACGAATTGAGTGTTCTGAATATTATTCTTAGCAAGAAAATATCCGAAACCGCTACTGATGAGATCAACAGATGTGTGGCAGGAATGGACAAGCGTTTTTATGAACCAAGAGTATTAAAAGAATTATTTGATTTCTAGGATAGGAGTGATGAGATGACAAAGTTAAATGAGAAACAAATGGAAATTATTTATGACTATTGTAATAATAATATGAAAAAATTAAAGATGGTGTGCTATCCAATTATAATCAGAACGGGTGGAATTAGTGAAAAAGACCATGACGATATTTTTAGTTTGGCACAATTATTATTATACAAAGCTGTTGAGAAGTACGATGAAAATAATGCAAAAGGAGCATCTTTTAATACGTTTTTTTACAATATTTTAAGCAGAAGATTATATGCAACATATATTCGTGATAAAAATCGTAAATGCAGAAGTAATATGATAGAAGATGAAAATGGAAATATAGTATTTATTCCGGATTTTTCTCTCGATGCACCAACAGAAGAGTGTTTGAGTATGTTTGAGCGGATAAGTTCTTCTTATAGTTTAGAAGAAGAAGTCTTTAAAGAAGAGTATAGTAAAGAAATGAAAGAATACTTATCACGTCTCTCTAGGATTCAAAGAATAATACTTACATATTTAAGTGAAGGATACTTACCAAAGGAAATACAGGAAATGTTGCATATAAACGAAACTATGTATAAAGATAATCATAAAGCAATTATGGATGAAAAGAATTTAAGAATCATTAGATCACTTATAAGGAGATAAATAATATGAACGGATTTAGAACAGAACCAACAACGATAGGACAGTATATCGATGATGCACAGAATGAAACCATTAAAACAGATCAGGCAGTTCAAAGAGATTTCTGCTGGACAAATGAAAGCGTCAATAATTTAATTTACAGTGCAGTCTCGCAAAAAATATGTATTCCTAATTTAATTCTCGCAGAAGAAGATAAATCAGGAATAACAATTACATATGTTGTCGATGGTGGACACAGAACAGAAGCACTTAGAAGATTTAAATATAGCGGATATAAAATCACAACTCTTATTCGTAATCCATTCGTTACTTATAATAAGAAGAAAGTTGATGAAAACGGGAAAATTATTCGTGATGAAAATGGAGATATAGTTTGGGAAACTGTTGAATTTGATCTAAGAAAGAAAACATATGATGATCTTCCTGATGAATTAAAAAGACAATTTAACAAATGCCCATTGATGACAACTATATATCAAGACTGTACTTCAGAAGAAACTTCTTCATTGGTAAGTATAATGAACAGTCATGTTGCTATGAATCCATCACAGAAAGCCCTTACATATATCGGAAAATTTGCAAATGAAATTAAGAGAATTAAAGACTCAAGTATATTTCTTAAAGATGGAACAGCACTTACAGAAAACGAAAAGCACAAAGGAATCTGGGAAAGAGTTATTAGCGAGTCTGTTATGGCGGTATTTTATTTAGATGAATGGAAAAAAGATCCTAAAAAAATGTGTGACTTTTTAAATAACAATTCGTCAATAGATGAATTTAAGAAGATTGAAGAATACTTTAAACGCATTGCTCCATATTCGGACAAGATTGATAACAAGGAAATTTCAGACTTATTCGTATCGAAAGATATGGCAGTTTGGATGGTTGTTTTTGATAAGTTTACAAAATATGGTTTAGAAGATTCTAAATTTGGTGAATTTTTAAATGAATTTGTATCAAATATGAAAGAAATAGAAGTCGACGGAACAACATGGAATGATTTAGATGTAAATAAGCACACAAAAGACAAATCAGTGCTTGAATGTAAAATTAATCATATTACATGTTTAATGAAGAAATATTTACATTTTGAAAAAATGGAAACAGAAATGGAGAATAATAGTTTAGAAGAAGACAATGAAACTGCTGTTTCATTAGGAAATAATTTGGAATCTGATGACGAAAATGCACCGTTAGACGTAAAAAATGACCCAAATAAACAAGTTTTGGAGTTCTGTAAAGAAACTGTATCGTCAGAAATTGATTCAGAAGATGTCGAGTTATATTCTGACATGGTTGACGATTGCGTTAGGATAGATAGTCCTGTCTACATAAACTGTAAAAATGCATTAATCGGACTTATGGGATTTGCGGTAAGAGAAAACAAAGACGAAGAATTTGTGAATTGGATTAAGGATTACCAGAATGGAAAATCAAATTTCAGTCCTAGTCAAAAGATTAATTTTGCCTATATGAAGAATGACTTTAAAAAGTTTATAGCAGAAATCCACTAGGTCTTCAGCCTAGTGGATGAATGCGAAAAATAAAAGGAATAATAACAGAGAATGTATAAACGAAAGGAAGTGATTATAGATATTAGTAGCATATAAATATAGATTATACCCTAACAAAGAGCAAAAAGAATATTTTACTAAATGCTTTGGATGTGTACGATTCATCTATAATCGTATGCTTTCAGATAAGATTGAATATTATAAAGAAACCAAAAAGAAACTTAATAATACACCTGCTCAATATAAAAAAGAATTTGAGTGGTTGAAAGAAGTAGATTCACTTGCGTTAGCGAATGCACAGATGAATTTACAAACAGCATATAACAATTTCTTCAAAAGACCAGAGGCAGGATTTCCAAAATTCAAGAGTAAGAAAAATCATAACCACTCTTATACTACTAATAATCAAGGTGGAAATATTTATGTATCTGACAGGTATATTAAACTTCCTAAGATTGGCTTAGTTAGAGTTAAGAAACATAGAGATTTTGAAGGGTTGATTAAATCTGTTACAGTTTCTCAAAATCCTTCAGGTAAATATTATGTTTCTGTTTTAGTAAATCAAGACGAGAAGGGAAAATTACCTATTAGTAATAATGAAATAGGTATTGATCTTGGAATTAAAGAATTCTGTATTACTTCTGATGGAGAAATGATAGAAAATCCTAAATATCTTAGAAAGTCTGAAAAGAAATTAAGAAAGTTGCAAAAGGATTTATCTCGTTGTAAAAAGGGAAGTAACAACAGAGAGAAATGTAGAATAAAAGTTGCAAAACAACATGAAAAGATTGCTAATCAGAGAAAAGATTTTTTACATAAGTTATCTACAAGAATTATTCGTGAAAATCAAACGATTGTACTTGAAGATCTTCGTGTAAAAAATATGATGAGTAATCACAAATTAGCAAAATCAATAGCAGATGTATCATGGAGTGAATTTGTAAGACAGTTGGAATATAAGGCTGAATGGTATGGTCGAGAAGTTATTAAGATTGATACTTGGTATCCATCAAGTCAGATATGTTCTAATTGTGGACACAAAGATGGTAAAAAAGCATTATCTATAAGAGAATGGACTTGCCCTATTTGTGGTATACATCATGAAAGAGATATAAATGCAGCAATAAATATTCTCAATGAAGGTTTGAGAATGAGAACGGCAGGAACTGTCGAGATAGCCTAAGTAAACTTGTCTCATTAGAGATATTGATTAGGAAGCAAGCAAGTCTTTAGCTTGGTTGCGGTTCACTAATTATTTGTTGCAGAAAGGAGTGGTTATAAATGGATAATAGTAATTTTAAAAAAAACTATGCAAGACTTGGTTGAGGCAATAAATGAAACGGCAAAAATCATACATAAAATTAAAACAGAACAGTTAGCAAGAGTTAATAGACCGGAAGTATTGTATGCGATAGAGAATATAAATACAGGTGAAATAACGTTCAATTCTCATGGTGGTGCTTATCAAGATAAAGAAGCTGCTTATAAGAAAATGTGTCGTATGGGACAGAACGAACACAGAATTGTGGAATATAGATTGGAGAAATAATAGGAGGATTATAATATGTTAAATATTGAGAAATACAAAGATAAATTAATGGAATTAGGTGTCATAAACCTTAATAAGTTAGCACTAGCACAGGGGCACTTACAAAGATGTGACGGGAATACAAAGTGTCGTGAATGTTTATTTTTTAACCAGTCTGATTATCTTTGTTCTGATAGAGCCTTAAAGTGGCTATTCTCAGAATATAAAGAGCCAAAAGTTGACTGGTCGAAAGTCAAGGTTGATACACCGATTTTGGTTAGAGATGATGAAGATGAAGGATGGATGAATAGATATTTTGCTAAATTTGCAGATGGTGTCGTATGGTCGTTTTGTGACGGAAGAACATCCTGGTCGGCGAGCAAAAACAATTCTGTAAGAAATGATATTATATCTTGGAAATATGCAAAACTAGCAGAAAGGAGCGAGAAAAATGAAGATTGAAGATAATAGAAATGATACTAGAAAATTTAGTGATTTAGTAATTGGAGATATTTTTACTAATGATGCAAGATTTTATTATATGAAGACTGAAAATTTTTACAGTGAAAATGGTAAGACAACTAGCATAGCAGATGAATTTAATGCTGTGTTTCTTAGTGAAGACTATGCAGGAACTAAAGCTCGTTTTAGCCCTGATGAAAAGGTTTTGTTGTTAGATGATGTAACATTGGTATTGAATTAAGGAGGATAATATGGAAATCAAAGAAGCAGTAAAATTTCTTAAAAAATATACAGATGATGAAGTATATACATGTAAATGTTTAACATCCCATAGCATGGCAATATCAGCACTTGAAAAGCAGATTTCAATGAAACCAGTGTTTGTACATCCATTACAATTTGATGATTGTGGAGATTATATGTGTTCAAGTTGTCAGAAAGGCAGTGTATTAGACCCTTATGGTAACAAGCCTGACTATTGCCATTACTGTGGGCAGAAATTAGATTGGAGTGATTTATAAATGAGATTAATAGACGCAGATGAATTAATAAGTATCCTTGAATGGAACAAGGGACGAGAGAAAGATAAATTAGTCAGTATTAATAATCTTATTAAATTTTTAAAATCAAGACCGGCAGATTATGACGTGGATAAGGTTATTAAACAGTTAAAAACAGAGGAAAAGTTGGCAGAAGAAAAGAAAAGATGTTCTTGTGGTTCTACGATACAATGGGAAGAGGCAAAAGGATATGCTAATGGTATTTCGGTTGCAATTGATATTGTAAAGGATGGTGGAATGGATGGATTGGATTAGATTAATTAAGGCAATTATAATATCAATTCCTTTATTTGTACAAATAGGAATTGTCATAGGTGTTTTTAATGAGGATGATGATATTTCAAAAATTTGTTCAGTTATTTTTCTAGGAGAAATGTGTTTACTTTTCATCGTACTAATAATTTGGTCTATATACATTTTGATTTAATAAATTTGGAGCAATAATTAGCCAACCTTCTGTTTCTATAGAAAAAAATAAATATTATTGTATTGAATATTCTTACGAATTAATAAATTAAAAGAGAAAAAGAGAATAATAAAGTAGACAACAGAAATTGGAAAACATCTGAAATTCTTATACATAGTCGGTTCTGGCGATTCTTTTATCTCATCTTTGTGGGTACAATTTCTGTTTAAAATAAATGTGAGGCGATAACACTTAAAACACTATCTAGCTCTATCGCCAAACGGTAAGGCAGTGGGTTTTGATCCCACGATTTGCAGGTTCGAGTCCTGCTAGGGCTGTTAATTCATATGTGGTGTAATGGCAACACATCTTAATAAATTAGTCAGATATCCCATTAACTTTAGCCGATGGGTAGAATTGTGGAAAAGAAAATACTATTAGGAGGTGAGAAATTATTAAAGCATACAAAATAAGATGTTATCCTACTGATGAACAAAAACAACTCATAATAAAAACTTTTGGATGCTGTAGATGGTATTGGAATCAAGCTTTGCATGATAATATTAAATATTACGAAAAGAATAAAAAAGGCAAAATTAATACTCCTGCTTTTTATAAGAAAGAGTTTTTATGGTTGAAAGAAGTAGATGCTACTGCATTATGTTTTACACAAATGGATTTACAATCAGCGTTTTCTAAGTTTTTCAAAGAAAAGAACTTTGGATATCCGAAATACAAGAGTAAAAAGTATCCTAAAAATAGTTATAAAACAATGCAAACTTCTGGTTATCCAGTTACAGAAAATGATATTAAAATTACGAAATTAGGACGTGTGAAAATTATCAATCATCGTCATAAAAGTGGGATTGCAAAATCATGTACTATTTCTATGACACCGACTGGTGAGTTTTATATTGCTATTTTATGGAAAGATGAAGAATTATTAAAAAAATTAGAACCAATAAATAAGGAAGTAGGCATTGATTTAGGATTAAAAGATTTAGCAATCTGCTCTGATGGTGAGAAATTTCCAGTATTACAGTCTTTACGAAATGAGTTACCAAAACTCAAACGAGAGCAAAGAAAACTAAGCAAAATGAAACGAGGAAGTAAAAATTATAATCGTCAGAAAATAAAAATTGCCAAGTTGCATCAGCATATCGCTAATCAGCGAAAAGACTATTTACATAAAATTTCTTATAAGCTTACAAACGAGAACCAAGTTATAGCTTTAGAAGATTTAAATGTAAAAGGTCTTATGAAAAATCATCATTTAGCATTGAGTATTTCTGATGTTGGTTGGATTGAATTTGTGAATATGTTGGAATATAAGGCATTAGATAAGGGACGTACTGTTCAAAAAATTGATAGATGGTTTCCTAGTTCACAGATTTGTTCATGTTGCGGATGTGTTACAGGCAAGAAGCCATTATGGATTAGAGAATGGACATGTTTAGAATGTGGCACAGCCCATGATAGGGATATTAATGCTGCAAAGAACATATTAACAGAGGGAAAAAGAATTTTAGGGGCAAGCTCATGTCCTGGTAGGTAGCTTATGCTTACGAATAAATTGTTGCACCCTTAAATGTAATAATGAAGTCGTATCGAGCTACAAGCCCATCAAGCTTTAGGTTGTGGGTTGTTGACCAGTAGAAACAATTAACAAAAATAAACATAAGAAAGAAGAGGTACAAAACATGGATGGATTTATGAAATTTAAGAAGGCTTTACAGAAGCACTTCGATGAAATGCAGAAAGAGGCAACACATTTATTTGAGGTAAATGTAGATAAGGATGAATTATGGAATACATATCTTGATAGCTTCCCTGCTGGTACAAATGAGATTTTCAGAGAGCGTAGAGAACATGATTGTAGTTGTTGTAGACAGTTTATTAAGAATATTGGTTCTGCTGTCACTATCAAGGATAACCAGATTCATACGATTTGGGAACTGAATCTTGGCGATACAACATATCAGCCAGTGTGCGATGCACTTGACGCTTTTGTAAAAGCTCATACAGTTACAGATATTTATACAACTAAGTTCCCTAAGATTGGTACAGATTTTAACTTTGAGGAAATCAATGGAAAATCTCATCAGTGGGATCATTTCTTCTTAGAACTTCCAAGTAAGTTTGTAAATAGAAGTAGTCGTTCTAATGAGGAAGTTAAAGGACAGTTCAGAGACACAAGAAATGTATTTAAGCGTTCTCTTGATGAGATTACTATGGAAGCACTTGATACAATTCTTGAACTTATCAATTCAAATACACTTTACAAGGGTGAAGAGTGGAAAGGTGTACTAACAGAGTTCAAGAAGTATAAGAAGGAATACGATAAGCTGACTTCTGATACTGAAAAGGATTTATATGCTTGGGAGAAGTCGGCAACAGCAGGTATGGCTATCGGTAGAATTAGAAATCATTCTATTGGAACACTTCTTATTAATGTAAGTGAGGATATGGATCTTGACACAGCAGTTAAAAAGTATGAGCAGATTACAGCACCGAGCAACTATAAAAGACCAAAGGCTATTTTTACAAAGAAGATGCTTGAGGATGCAAAGAAGACTATTACAGAACTTGGATATATGGATTCATTACAGAGAAGATTTGCTAATCTGAACGATATTACTGTAAACAATGTACTGTTCTCAAACAAGAGTGCTGCAAGAAGAATGGTTGGTGCAGATGATATTTTTGGTCAGATGGAAAAAGATGTTGCTGTAAGTCCTAAGAAGTTTTCTAAGGTTGAGGAGATTTCAGCACAGGATTTCATTGATAAGGTACTTCCAACCGCAAAAGAGATTGAAGCTTTTGTAGAGAATAAACATGAGAAGAACTTTGTTTCTATGATTGCACCTGTTAATCCAGACGCTAAGACAATGTTCAAGTGGAACAATGGATTATCTTGGGCTTATTCAGGAAATATTACTGACTCTGATATGAAGCAGAATGTAAAAGCTGCTGGCGGTAATGTTGACGGTGTACTCAGATTTTCAATCATGTGGAATGAGGGACAAAATGACAACAGTGACCTTGATGCACATTGCAAAGAACCTGATGGAAACGAGATTTATTTCAGAAATTGTAGAAAACCTAGTATGTCAAGATGTGGCGGTCAGTTAGATATTGATATTACACATCCTATGGAGCAGATGGCAGGAAAACCTTCTGTGGAAAATATTACATGGGCAGATATGTCTCATATGAAGCCAGGTGTTTATAAGTTTTTTGTTAATCAGTATGCAGCAAGAGGAAGTAAAGGATTTAAGGCAGAAATTGAATTCAATGGTGAGATTTTTGCGTTTGAATACAATAGTCCTGTTTCTGGTAATGTTCAGGTGGCAGAAGTTACACTTGATAAGGATGGAAACTTCTCAATTAAGGAAAAGCTGTCTGGAAGTTCATCTATTTCAAGTCGTGAGATTTGGGGTGTAAATACAAATCAGTTTGTTCCTGTATCAGTAATTAGTTACAGTCCAAACTATTTTGACGAGCAGGATGGAATTGGTCATAGACATTTATTCTTCTTCTTGAAGGATTGTGTAAATAGCGAAGAACCTAATGGATTCTACCTTGAGTTCCTTGACAATGATTTAATGAAGCACAAGAGAGTATTTGAGGCTTTAGGTGCTAAGTGTCATGTAGAAGATACTGATGATCAGCTTTCAGGAATTGGATTCTCTATGACAAAGAGAGCAGATTTAGTTGTTAAGGTTAAGGGCGCAACAGAGCGTGTAATGAAGATTAAGTTTTAATTAGAAAAGGAGATTATTATTATGACAAACAACGAATTATTTATTAATGCAACAAGAGCAAACTATCAGTTCCCATTCAGAGGGATGATTAATGTAATTGATTTGTGGGATTTATCTCTCACAAATCTGGACTCAGTGTTTAAGACACTCAATGCGGAAGTAAAGAAGTCTGAGGAAGAGAGTCTTCTGAATACTAAGTCAAAGGAAGACGAGGAGATTTCTAACAAGATTGAAATTGTTAAGTATATTGTTGGCGTGAAGCTGGATGAGAAAAAGAAGAGAGAAGATGCTAAGAAAAATGCTGAGATGAGACAGAGATTGCTTGAAATCAAGGCTAAGAGACAGGATGCAGCACTTGAAAATATGTCTGATGAGGATTTGGATAAGGCACTTGCAGAATTAAGTGAGTAATTGTTACAAATATACCATATATAGTATTAAAAATAAGCGATATATACTATATATGGTATATATTTTACATTAGAAAGAAACGCACATTTCTTCAGGAATTTTGGAGGTGAAATATGAATATTTTAAACATTATTTTATTAATTATGGGAATTTTTAACCTTATTGTTGGGATAACATGGACGAAAAAGAATGTTGTCAACTTTGTGTTCAAATTATTATTCTTGGCAGGTGGTGGGTATTTAGTCTTCTATGCTTTATATCTAAGTAACATTCTGATTGTTTTGAATAAGTAAGAGGAGAATAGCATGTATAAATCTACAATAAGATTTTTAATATGGCTTATGACATTAAATTTATTAATGAATTTTATTTTTCCTGAACCAGTTAAATTATGGAAAATTTTATTAATAGAGCCATGTTTGGGATTTTTATCATTTATTATGGTTGATTGGAAAGAAGATAAGTGAGGTGAAATGGTGAAATTAACGATTGATATACCAAGAGAATATGAACGAGATTTTATAGACGATAAATTCAAAGATTTCTTTTCAAGAGTAATTGCAGATATAACCTGTAATGGATTGTGTGGCAATTATGAAAAGGAAATAGCTGAAATGTTTATAAAAGCATTTGATGAAACTATTATTGGTGAAGTTAATCCAAATGCAAATGTTATTCCAGTAGCAAATATATCTTTTGATAAAGAAGATATACAGAATATGATTCAAGATGAATTAAAGAAGTTTAAAGTAGAGAATAATCTAATATAGAAGCAATTCTATTCACGGCTAATCAGCCAAATTCTCAAACAAAGCGAGGTGTGGAAAATGATATATTGTGCAAATATTTATTGTAATAGAAATAGTGTTTTTGATAACTTACAAAATATTGATGAGTCTCATTACAATAAAGATATTTGGGCTTTTGCTTATCAAGAAGATGAAAGAGCATTAAATCTTAAATGCAAACCTGTGAAGGGTAAAATCAAAGAAGATAAACATTTCTATGAATATAAAGCAAATGGCAAAGATTTAAAAAAGAATGGTGTAACTATATATGCGAGATTCTTTGCTGATACATACGAAGAAGCTGTAGAGGGATTTAACAAATTGGTTAGAATCAGAATTGAATCTTTAAAAGACGAGATTTCAAAACTGGAAGATATGCTGATCATATATAATATGTAGGGGGGTGAGAATCATAAAGCAGAATAGTTTTACAATTAATCTTTTGTTAGATGAAGATAGAATAGACAAAGAAACAGTAATGTATCATATTTATCACGCTATTCAGAAAGAATTGAATAGTGGTAACGTAGATTATATGAATCTTGTTATAACACCAAATAAGTCATATGGTGATTTACTCAAAGAATACAAGTGTTGATAAGAGAACAATATAGTATAGAAGAGGTGAGAGAATGTTCAATATGTGGAAACCGTACCCAAAGAATAATCCTAAAAAGCGTGGTTGGTATATTTGTTCAATCAGATATGGTAAAGATCCAAATCAGGCTTATGTTATGGATTTGTTTTGGGATGAAAAGATGAAACAATGGAAAGACAATAGGCGATTAGATGTCTATAATACATATAAAGTTTATGGGTATAATAATGAAACACGTTTAGAAGATAAAAGGATTTATAAGGATAATGTTTGTTTCAGAACAGATGTAATAGCATTTAAGAAACTTCCAAAAATCTATAAATAATAACAGAGAATAATATGGTATAGAAAATTTTCTTAGCTTGAACAATCGTTTAAGTGTTCCCAAAACAAAAAAGTAAAGTAATGAAATATTTTTTTCATCCGATTAGGCAGACGTGCCTATTTTCGAGTGATTTTACAACAAAATACATAAAGGAGTAAGAGGTTTGGTATACCGAAAACGCAGCGTTTACTCCTAATACATAATGATAATAAATAGAGTCTGGCAGATGCCAAATAGTAACACATTTTCAATTAAACCAATCAAGGAACTGATTGAGAAATATGCAATAGGTAAGATTGTTGATCCATTTGCAAATAGTAATAAGCTGGCAACAGTAACGAATGATTTAGACACACAGTATGATACTGATTATCATATGGACGCACTGGATTTCTTAAAGATATTCGATGATAACTCAGTAGATACCGTGTTGTACGATCCACCATACTCGCCACGACAGGTAAGCGAATGTTACAAAAATCTTGGACAGACAGTAAATATGCAGACAACACAGGCTTCCTATTGGTCAAAGCAGAAAGAACAAATAGGAAGAATTGTTAAAAAAGATGGTATTGTAATCACTTGCAGTTGGAATAGCGGTGGCATTGGTAAAAAGTACGGCTTTGAGATTCAGGAGATTTTACTTGTTCCTCATGGCGGTTGGCACAATGACACAATTGTTGTGGTTGAGAAGAAGGTTGAGTAGAGAATAACATAACATGAAGTTCGCATGAAAGCGGAATTTCATTGGGTTAGAAAAGAGGTAAAAATGGCAAAATTAAAGAAAATAGCTGAAATTAAGGCATATTATGGAAAAGACGCAAAAGAGGTCGTTGAAACCCTTGAAAATAAAGGGTTTGTGGTGGTCGATGACGATGAAAACGACACGACTAATAAATTATGGCATGTGTTAAAAAATGTAGAAAACTAATGAATCATAGATTTCCTTTGGAGAATATATTAGCAGGAGGTGATGCGATGAGCAAGATATACGATTATGAAGAATATCAAAATCAACGAGTAAAAGTTACATATACTGATAAAAGAAAATACAGAGAAGAAAATATTATTGGTTTATATGGACAAGTTATTAAAACTACAAGTGGATCAATAGCGGTTCAGATTGATGGAATGTACAATGCAGCAAGTTCCAATGGATTATATTGGTTCAAGAGAAGTGAATTAGATATTGTTAGAGATGAAAGTGAGGATAATAAAATGACAGGATTTAATAAAGTGGCGATTGTAAATTTGGTAGATGATTACAACAAGAAGGATTATGGATTTGCTTTATATGATGAAGATATTAATGAAATTGTTAAGTATGATACCAATCATCCATTATATCTGATTGTAAATGCGAGAGGAAAAGACAATAGAGTTCTTGGAATTTTAAAAGAAATTAAGGCAGTCGAAGAATATGGTAAAGGTGTGACAGCTCAGGTTGTTGGCGTAGTTAATATGAACGCATACAATGCAAGAATTGATGAGGAAAATCGTCAGAAAGAAATTGCAAAGCAGAAAGCTTCTATTGAGAAGGAGCTAAAGTCTGAGATTGAAAAGATGAATAATATTGCTTTATATGAAAAGATGGCAAAGGAGCATCCTGAAAATCCAAGACTTGCAGAACTTGTTAATGCATTGAAAGAGTTGGGTGAATAAATCATATGAAGAAGAAAATTTTAGCGGTTGTATTAGGATTAACATTGTGTTTTGGAATGACTGGATGTACTAAAGGTGACATCGAACCTGAAAATAGTGATATTGGAAATAAATATATAGATTTAGTAACAATCTATAAAGGTGATTATAAAGATGATGAACGCACTGAAGTTCTCTATGATAAGAATACTAAAGTTATGTATTTTGTAAAAAGATCAGATTATCGATTTGGAATTACACCTATCTATAATTCAGATGGAACAGTTAAATTATATGACGGCGAATAACATGATAGACAACAAATTACGTCAGCAATATAGACAGGCTGTTGGCAATTTTAAAATAGAATTTGAGAAAACTTATTTGTATAGATTGTGCGAAGAAGTTGTGAAGAAGTTGAGTAAGATTTTGAATTAATAAAGGAGAAAATAAAATGGATAAAGAATTAAAATATTATTCGTTTCAAGATATATTAAAATTTTTGAGTTTTAATCATGAATTTGAAAGAAAAGATAATTATCCGTTCAATAAAGGTCGAGATAAGGTTGAATTTTCGTGGGGACAAGTAATTATTCCTAAAAATGGTATTAGAGAAATGGTTCAGAATAAAATTTCAGACATAAAAGAACAACCTTTATCTGAAATTAAGATGATTTATTCTATTCCGTTTAGAGTTGATGATGGAGCTTTTGGTTCTGTTTATAAAAATATAAGTCTCACATTCAGATATGATAAACAATTTAAATATGGGGATATTACAAAATCAATTTATGAAGTATGTTTTTGGATTTTAGACAAAGCGATAGAGACGAATGATTTTTATATTATTACCAATGATATGGTACAAGAATTTATGAGTTATTGTGTATGTTGTAATCAATGGGGATTAGGATCGTTAGTAATTGGTTCGTCTCCAACAGAATACTTAAGATAATCATAAACAAAAGTAAACCGAAGTTTCATAGGAAAATCTAAGAGCAAGTCGCTCAAAAATCACAATAATTAAGAGAATAATACATTGAAAGGAGCGAGAGATTTGCAGAACGATACAGAATTTAATGAAAAATTTGAAGAGCTGAAGAATTATCTCATTGAATCCGCCCAGTCTGACACATCAAACGAGATTAAACGACTAAGTAGTGAAAATAGAGAGTTGAGAAAAGAGATTAAAAAGTTATTAGAAAAGAATGATGAACTACAGAAGAAAAATAAAGTAGTTGTTGAAAATGACAAAGTAACACAGATTATTACAAATCAGATTTCAGAAGAAAATGTTTACAAATTGATTGAATCGTTATTTGTAAAGACATTTGATGAGAATACATATGATGTACCTTTATTTTGGTCAATCTATGTAAATTTCTATAACAATCGAAAAGATGTTATTTCACTATTGCGTTTTGCAGGTGTTAAAATACCCGATGAGTTAGAAAGCATTGTTCTTCCTCACGAATGGGATGAAAGGTTATTAGATAAATTTTTTGACACAATGTATGCACATTATAATTGTAACGGTGAAACATATGAGAATAATTTGAGGTTTTGGACTTATTCTATGGCTGCACACCCTTTTGATACAAAGTATTTTTCATGTTATGACGAAATTCCTTGGCAGTTTGTATTAAGAAATCCTTTATTGAATTCACAGAAGTATGCTGTAAAAATAGCAGAAGAAATAAATAAAGATGGTAACGGAGTATACTTTTCAAAAATATGCCATTATCAGGAACTGAGTCCAGATGTTTTACAGACAATTGTAAGTAATTTGAAAGCTCCACAACGTCCAATAATTACTGATTTTCTTATTAACCATATTGAATTGGTGACAGATAAAAAGGTACTGAATAATTTATATTTAACCCTAGTAGACAAGTATGGTGGTACTAAATATATATTACGAATGCCAGAAGAATATCAAAAAAAATATGTAAAATCATTAGATAATCCAGAAAAAATGATTAACTTTTTGAATATGACGAAGTTTTCAAAAGAAAAGAAAATGGAATTGTTAGGTAATATTTTTTGATAAGCAATAATAATGAAAGGAGACGAGGTTCGTGTACACAAGAAGGAATTCCTTACTCCAAGTAATTTATGAAATATATGGGTTCAAAATCTCGTATAGTTGATAACATTTTACCAATTATTCAAGAAAGATTGCGAGATTATAATATCAAAACATATATAGAGCCATTTTGTGGTGGTTGTAATGTAATCGACAAAGTTCAGTGTGACATAAAAATCGCATCTGATAATCATAAGTATCTTATCGAAATGTTCAAAAATCTAAATCAGATTCAAAATCTCCCAGAATTTATTACAAAAGAACATTACTCAGATGTAAGAGAGTGCTTTAACAAGAAATTAAATACATATCCTGATTGGTATATTGGAGCAGTTGGCTTTCTTGCGAGTTATAATGGACGCTTCTTTGATGGTGGATATGCAGGTATTGTTCATACAAAAGCTGATACTGAAAGAAATTACTACGATGAAGCTAAAAGGAATTTGTTAGAACAGATTCCACGATTGCAGGATATTCAGTTCCAATGTGGAGATTATGAAGAGTTATATTCTGATAGAATTGACTGCTTGTTTTACTGTGATATTCCATACAAAAATACAAAACAATATGGATCAAGTAAGAACTTTGATTATGACAGATTTTGGAATTGGGCTGAGAAGATGAGTGAAAGGAATATTGTCTTAGTCAGTGAGCATGAAGCTCCTTCAGAATGGGAATGTATTTGGCAACAGGAAGTCAAAAGAACAATTGACAATACAAAACGAGTTAAAGCAGTAGAAAAGTTGTTTGAAATAAGAGAATAAATATCTGGGAGGTGACAATTTGGTAAAACCACAGTTTTGTGTACAGGAGTTAATATCTACAGAATATATGGACAAGAGAGTTTTAATCCTATATCCATATGAACTTAGCAATGAGCCGATATTAAAAGACAATATTCCCAAAATGACAAAAGTGATAAGAGAATATATAAAAGAGTCTGAAATGTATAGAAAGTGTGTAGATACAATTCCAAATCTTATATGGGATTCTCAAAAATTATCTATGCAAAATGAAGCCGATGAACATCAAAGAAAAGCTGATGAACTTGCAGATAAAATGAATGAAGGTATCAGTCCTTATGTATGGTATGTCAAAGGTAGTTTTAACGGAGAGATAGGTGGATTTCATTATAATGTAGATAATATAGTTTACTTGGATAAAAACTAACAAGAAATTTTGGTTTCATTTAAAAGTTGTTTGGAGGATTAAGCATGGGAGCAACAAAAATATCAAAAGGTATCTACGAGTATAAAGGGTACAAAATTAGTAATTTTGGTTATCATGAACCTGATCATTGTGTATGGTGGGAAGCTGTTGATATGCAAACAGGATGCGCTGATTATCACGCAACTACAAAGAAGTTTCTAATGAAACAAATTGATGATGTTTTAAAAAATAAAACTAAGTAAAACCACGTTTCTTGCGGTCATGAAAGTAGGTGAGAAAAATAACAAAATTAGAGAAAAAATACTATAAGCTTCTGATAGGCGAGACATTTCATTGTTATGATATTACATTAAATGAATTGCTGATTATTATGGACGCAGAACTTAATATAAACACATTATCTCTACAGAAATCAGGAAGACATAATTTTTATTGTAGAGTTGATGATAAAACCAAACAGTATTATTTACGAAAATTTGGTTTGTTGAATGAAGATCGAGTAGAAACAGGAGAATAGCAATGGGTAAATCATTAGAATTTGTAAAAGAACGAATTGCATCAGGTCAGTGCAATGGTATGGAGAATAATAAATATGAATCCATGATTGAACAGGATATACGAGAGTTATTTACGGTTGTTACTTGCGCCAAAGATGGAACAATTTTAGTAGATATTCCTTATCTTAAAGGCGACAAACCTTATTTTAATGTAATTATCAAGCGTAATCCAAATGCAGATTTTGAATATTTTACAATGCAGCGTTGCAATTGTGATGGAACGTTTGTATTCTTTCAAGATTTAATGGGTGAGTGCATAGATAAAATGGTTCATCTTAAAGCCTGTAATGTAAATAAGGAGATTCCAAAAGATTTAACCGGATATTCTATCATCTATACTGTCGGAGATTTTGTATTAGCAGAAGAATTTGGTGATGAATTTGCAACAAAAGAAAAACCTTGGATGAAGAGTAGATTTACAGCTATGTTACCAATTAAATTTGATGTAGTGAAGAATGGAGAACAATAGTATGAGATCATATGAATTACAACAGCATGACGTGATTTCTTATTATCCTCTACAACCACACAAACAGGAATACAAACTTGGAGAACATATTTCTATTAACGAATTAGCCGAAGCAATGTTTGGTTCACCTGCTTTAAGGTTAGATAGAGATAAAAATGATGATAAGATATTTCGAGTTGTAGAAATAAAATATGTAAAATTTCCTTGGTGGAAGTTTTGGAAGAGAAGAAAATATGTTGAAGAATACCATTTGGAAGTTATGTAGAAAAGTATTATAAATCAGATGGGAGAATAAATGAATATACAAACAATCGAAGGGTTAGGTTATAAAATCCTCATAACTGAGTATATCACTAAAGATGTTCAAAGAAGAAACCATAAGAAAAAACGTATTAATAAGAAGTGGTTGAAAAGATACGGCATGAAAATTGTACCAGATAACACGAAAATACTGCTAGTGAATAATACACTTATGATGACAGAAAAATGTTATGAAAAACTAAAAAAACTTACTGATAAAGATGTTGATGATATGGAAATTTTTTGAAAAAAGCCAGTAATAAACAATCTTAGAAAGAAGCATTTCCTTCGAATTTTTGAACGATAAAGAGAGAATAAATACATAGAAAATAGAAAGAGAGGTACTGAAATGGCAGAAAGAGCATTAGCACATGTAGAAAAGATTGAGTGGATTAGACCGATTGAAGGAGCTGATAATATTGAACTCATTGGAGTTTTAGGATGGGTTTGTATCGCTAAGAAGGGTGAGTTTAATGTAGGAGATATGGCTGTTTATATTGAAATTGATAGCAAGTGTCCCGAAACAGATGAGAGGTTTGCATTTTTGGCAAATAAGAAATTCAAAGTTAAGACTATGAAACTTGGCAAGTTCAAGGTAATTAGCCAGGGATTAGCCTTACCATTATCACTTTTCCCAGAATTACATGATAGAAATATTGGTGATGATGTTACAGAAGCTTTGAAGATTACATATGCTTCTGAAGAGGATACTGCAAGAAAGACCAATAAGGTTGATCCAAATGCTAAATATAAGTCAATGGCAAAGCGTAGACCAAAGTTATTCGCTAACCCAATTGTAAGAAGGATTATGAGATATAGCATTGGTCGTAAGATTATGTTTTTATTGTTTGGTCGCAAGAAAGATAATCCAAAGAAGTTCCCAGATTGGATTGTCAAAACAGATGAGACGAGAATTGAGAATGCACCATTTTATCTTCAGAGTACCGAAAAGTGGATTAAGACTGAGAAATGCGATGGCACAAGCTGTACATTTGCAGTTGATAGATTAAAGAAGGGCAAGAACAAATTTGATTTTATTGTATGCAGTAGAAATGTAAGACAAGCTGATAGAGAACAGGCTTGTTATCATGAGTCAAATATTTATTGGGAATTGGCTGATAAATATGACATTGAAAAAATTCTTACACAGTTTGCAACAGAAAATAACTATAACAGAGTTGTGTTACAAGGTGAAGGCGTTGGCTCGGTTCAGGGCAATCCATATAAATTTACGGAGAATAAGTTATTTGTATTCAATCTGATTATTGATGGTACAAGACTTGGAACTGTAGAAATGGCTGCTTTCTGTAAGAGTCATGGATTAACAAGTGTGCCAATTATTGATACGGCTTATGAGCTACCTAAGACTATGGAAGAGATGAAACTTGAAGCTGATGGATATAGTGAATTAAATCCAAAGGTTAAGAGAGAGGGATTTGTATATCGCAGTATTGATGGGCAGCAGAGTTTTAAAAATGTAAGTCGTGAGTATTTATTAAAGCATAACGGATAGGAGTTATTTATGAATAAACCTACACTATGGATTATGTGTGGTTTGAGTGGTAGTGGCAAATCAACTATTGCCACTCAGATTGCCAATGAGAATTCAAATACAATAATTGTATCATCAGATGCAATTCGTGAAGAATTAACTGGTAATTACGAAGATCAAGAACATAACGAAGAAGTGTTTAAGATTTTTCACGATAGAATTCGCAAGAATTTAGAGAATAAAAAGAATGTGATTGCTGATGCAACTAATCTGACTATGAAATCTCGTAGAGCAATTATGATGAAAGTGAATGGTCTTGAAGTACATAAGGTTTGTGTAATTATTCCAAAGCCATTTGAACAGTGTAAGATTGATAATAAAAATCGTGAGCATCCTGTTCCTAATGAAGTATTGAATAAACAGATTAGAAGATTTCAGATCCCATTTTACGAAGAAAAATTTGATGAGATTCAGATAAATGTATTTCATAAAGAGAATCGTTTAACTCTTGGAGAAATGTTTTCTATGATGGAAGGGTTTGATCAGAAAAACCCTCATCATACTATGAATTTATATAATCACTCATTTCATACATATGAGTTATTTAGTAGTAAATGCTATCCAGCAAAATATAATATAGCTGCATTATTACACGATTTTGGAAAAATGTATTGTCAAACATTTGATGAGAATGGCATAGCTCATTACCATGAACATCATGCAATCGGTTCCTATTTAATTTTAGAGAATCTATCAGGTATATTTTATGAAGATATTGGTGACATATGTTTTCTTATCAACTATCATATGATGCCTTTTGGTTGGGATACTGATAAAGCAAGGCAGCGTTGGAAAGAAAAATTTGGGGAATATAAGTATAAGATGCTTTTAGATTTCAATGAATGTGATAAAGCGAGGTAACTGTATGTGTAACCGTTGTAATCATGACTCACCTGACAGTCAAATATGTGTAGATCCATTAACAAATGAACATTATTTGGATATTGAAACATCTGAATGGGATGAGTATGATGATGGATTTGTTCATCAGAAAATATATATTTTGTATTGTCCTTGGTGCGGTAGGGAATTAGGAGAATAAAATACAAGAGGTAATTTGATGAGATGTAGAGATTGCCCTTATGGGTGTGAAGACTTTGAAAAATATAAATCATATATTGATAAAGAAGATATTGAAAATTGTATTTGGTGCGATAAAGTTGGTGGCAAAGTTTATTCTTTTGGTCATTGCAGTGATTGGTATGAACAAGACGAAAAAAATTATAAGAATCATTCTAAGAAAAAGAGGATAAATAAACGTGAGAGATATTTAAAACATCAAAATCATCTCAAATATTTATATGAAACTGTTGGTGGTTATTATCCAACGCCTGTTAGATATGTGGATGAAATATGGATTAAGGGTGTTGGTTATGTTAAAAATCCAAAGCCATATTATCAAAGATTGTATCGTGGTAAGAAAAGCAAATATTTGAAACAGTTATCTAATAGGAAAATACGCAGATATAAAGGTGAGTTGCATAATGGTTATCAGTATATCCATAAAATTTTTGATTGGTGGAATGAATTTTGTTAGGAGAATAAAGAAATGAAGATAGAATTAATCAAATTGAAATTTAATGATACTCATTCATACAAGTACAAACCATTTACATATTGTTGTGATGAAATTCAGAATGATAAAGCTATTGTATTTACAGGTGAAGATATAAACGACATTGGTGGAGAATATAAAGATGAAGGTATTCCTATTCCTCATTTCTGTACTTCTCATACAGAAGTTATTACATCATACGAAGATGAATGGGAACAGACTGACAATTATCCTATTCGGTTCTGCCCTCACTGTGGAGAGAAGATTGGAATTTCAGTTGTAAAAGAGATTGATGTGTCTGATAAATATAAAGAATTAACTAAGCAGCGTGATGAATTATGGAAGAAGTGCCAGACAACAGATAGTAAGAAAGAAGATTATGAGCTGAGAAAACAAGTTAGAAAGTTGGATTACCAGATAGATGACTTCTATGAGTTGGATGAGTGGAAAGGAGAATATTAAAGTGGCAAATAGATTATTATTTGAAGACGATGTTATTAGAGCGGTTGATAAACATACGATTAATGACAAATTAGATAACGACATTTCATGTATTCTTGAAGAAATATATCCTGTATCTTTAGATGTTGTAAAAATGTTTTTAGATAAACAAGAGAATAAATCAGTACAGAAACAGAAACGAGTTGAACTATTCGAGAATGAGGATGTTGTTTTAGAGCAACGTGGCAACAGGTATTATTTATCCCTTTATAATAAGGAAGGAAAATTTCAGAGAGAAGTAACTATTGATGTAAAGGATGACTATAAAGTTGAACTTTGCAACAGCAAGTAATTTCAGGTTTCATTTGGTTACAAAGAGAGAATATAAAAACAAGGAGGTAAGAAAAAATGTCGTATTGGACTTATATCAACGGTACAATAATAGTTCGTCCTATGGGTAGAACACAGCCTGAGAAGAGATATATTCTTGAAACAGTGCTAAATCATCTGCCAAGAGTAACAGGTTCTGAAGGTGACATGAATACATATATCATTCAGAAAAATGGTTATAACAGTTCATGTTCATGCGATGAATTCGGCGAAGTGACAAACAATTTAGTAGATAGATACGGATGTAAGAGTCGTAGTAGAGGATGGTTACAAACACAGGACGAATATATCCTTGTTGTAAACGCAGCTTTAAGAGACAGAGAATTTGAACAGACTTACAGAGAATTTATGAAATGGTTTGTACGACTTTGTAAAAGAGTAGGCTGTGAAGATATTCTTGTAGAAATCAAAGGATATGATAAGTCAACTGTTATCAAAGATAGAAATATTCAGAGGAAGAAATATTCTTGGAAAAGCGTTTTCGATGGATTATTTGAAAATCCAAGTTGGTGTAATGATAATAAAGAAGAATATAAAGAGCCGAACTGGTGCGAATTTATGATGTGGGATAGAGCAAAAGATTCAAATTATCCTATGACACTTGCCTATAAATATTTTAATGATGAAGAAAATGATAAGGAAGTTGAGAGAAGAATGAATTATAAGTAACTTCACAAGAAGCAACATATCCTTGGATTATTGAAAAGAGGTGATTAAGTGTTAATACCTGCAATTTTATATAAAGAACAGATCAAGAAAGAATTTCAAAAATATTATTATACAACAGATATGATGTATGAAACTGGCTGCATGTGCAATTGGAGTCCTGAAATTGCAGAATGTCCAAATGAGAGTCAATTCCAATATGCAATAATTGACAAAAGTGAAAAACTCATTGGCTACTTAGGATATTCCGTTGATTGGTATGCGTCTAAAGCGTATAACTTTGGGTTGTTCTCATTTGACAGGGGGAATGTTCTGGTTGGTAAGGATGTATTCGATAAATTAGAAGAACTAATTAAAACATTACATAGAGTTGAATGGAGAGCTGTTGGTGGCAATCCTGCTTGTAGAGGATATGATAGCTTTATCGAGAGACATAATGGAACGAAACATGTTTTAAAAGATTCGATTAAAGATAAGAATGGTAAATATCACGATGATATTATTTATGAGATTGTAAGTGAAGAATAATAAATTGGAGGTAAAAACATGGATGATTATAGGAATTATATTGTAATTGGACATAAATATAATGGGTTAGGAGAATCTGCTGATACTGATAGTTGGGACAATGTAAAATATGATTTTAATACAGAAGACGAAGTGAAAGATTTTCTGAGCAGGAATCCATCATATTTATTTCGTTTAAAAGCAATTTACAAAGTAAAAAAATTGGATATTAATCATTTTGTTTAAACATTAAAGGTTAAAAACACAAGAATCCAATCTTTCAAGCGAATTTTCAATCTTCACTCGATAGAATTTATGTTCATTTCCTTGCTTATCAAATCCTTTAATAATGGATTTATCAAGCCAAAAGTAGCCTTCTTTCAGATCTTCAAATGGCTGTTTGGTTGTATCTCGCAAGAATTTAAGATACTCGTTGTAAATTGGGTTCACTCATATACCTGAGTGTTATGTACATAACCTTTTACCTAGGATTATCCTTACCTTTCTTTGATTTTATGGCATTTGCAACTACCATTTATGTTATTATTTGTTCAAAATTTCCAATGAAAGATTGGATTGCACCAAATTGAAATCCTACGACAATATAGCAGATGTAGATTTAGCAAGTTGGAAAGATTTAATCGAATTACAGAAAGAACATCTAACGCAGCTTGAAGCTGATTCATTAGAACTAATCAAAGAAAAAGCAGAGAAGTTTAATACATATACTTCAATAATTCCTGTTTCTATGGGTAAGGATTCAATGCTTACCTGTCATCTAGTCAGAAAATTATATCCAGAAACAAAAGCAATATTTAATAATACATCGCTTGACTGTGCTGATACATACAGAATGGTTAAGACTTTTCCTAATTGTGAGATTATGAATCCTGAGAAGGGATTTTACCAATATATTAAAGAACAAAATATTATATTTAATAGAATTTCTCGTGGTTGTTGTAGAATCTTCAAAGTAGGTGAAATGGTTAGGCGTTTAGACCATAACAAACCATATTTAATGTGGATGGGTATGCGAAACGAAGAATCTAATACTAGAAGCGGATATCAAGATGAATGGGTAAACGAAGCTGAATGGGGAAATACATGTTGGCAGGGAATACTACCAATAAGAAAATGGGACGAAATGGATGTCTGGTTATATACAATATGGAAAAGCATTAAAATAAATTCAAAGTATAAAAAAGGATATTCAAGGGTTGGCTGTGCCGTATCATGCCCCTACTACACCAAATCAACGTGGATTCTTGATAAATATTGGTATCCAACAATGAGAAATCGTTGGGAGAATATTTTAAGAGAAGACTTTATAAGTAATTCAAAATGGTTAGTTATGAATTGCACAGTAGATGAATATATCAATCAAGCTTGGAATGGTGGTGTGTTTAGAAACGAACCAACAAAAGAGGTTATTGAAGAGTATGCCAAGTATAGTAATTTGGATGAGAAAATTGCTGCGCAGTATTTTAACAAATATTGTGATAATGGATGCAAGTCTCAATCTGGTAAATTGAAGCGAATCAAAGCAAAGGATGTTATTGGTATGAATTTAAAATATCATGGAAGAGATATCAGTAAATTTTACTGTAAGAAGTGTCTTATGAAAATGTATAACATGGATGAAGAAAAATGGAATAAACAAGTAGAAAGTTTTAAACAATCAGGATGTGATTTGTTTTAAGAGAGAATAATGTTATGTAACAGTTAAATATATCTAAGCCATTCGGCTATGGGAATCCCAGTAAATAATAGAATATCAGAAAGGATGTAAAGTGTAGCTACTGTAAATCATATGAGCTTTCTGGTAACACAAAATGGAGAAAAAAGTATTAGCAGGTGCTAAATTAGCTGGTGGTAATCCAGAGAATGAAAGAGTAGAAAATGACTACTATGCGACAAATCCTGAAGCAGTAAAAATGCTGCTTTCAAAATATGATTTTTTTGCACAGACAATATTAGAGCCGTGTGTAGGTGGTGGTCATATCGCCAATGCAATAAATGAATTTTATAAGAATAAAAGAGAAATTACAGGACTTGATTTAGTTGATAGAGGATATCCTAACACAATTGTTGCTGATTTTCTTACATATGAAACAGATAAAAAATATGAAGGCATCATAACCAATCCACCATATTCACTTGCAAAAGAATTTGTAGAAAAAGGAATGGATTTATTAACAGATAATGGTCAGATGGCAATGTTTCTTAAAATTCAATTTCTTGAGGGTGTAAAAAGAAAAGAATTATTTGAAAAATATCCACCTAAGTACATATATGTGTTTAGGAATAGAATGGCGACTTGGAATAGTGGATTAGAGAAAGATCCAAAAACTGGGAAGAAGTGGGCAACTACAATGTGTCATGCGTGGTTCGTGTGGGAGAAAGGTAGCACATCTGAGCCAATTGTTAGGTGGTTAGAAACAGACAACATATAAAGAATGAAATTTTTCTTTCTTTTGGATAGGTTGGAGGTGTGATATGAGAACAGAGAATATAAAAGTAACATTTAAAATTCCAATTCCAGTTGATAAGCCTGATTTGAACGGTGTGATATATTCCAAAGAAGCAATTAGAAATGCTTATAAAAATGTAAAGAATATTCCGATTGAGATACCATGTAGCGATGGTAAGTTTCTTCCTATTGGAGTAGCACAAGAAGTTGAATTGATTGAAGACGAAGATGGTATGTATGTCACAGGCGTTGGTCTTATTTGGCATGGTGGCACAGAAGAAAGCGTTGAAATTAAGGATGGTAAGGTAACTAGCTTTAAAGTGAATGGCATTGGAATTGCAAAAGAGTAGGAGAATAAGTATATGGCGATAGGCGATGGAAGAAAAATATATTCAGATAGCACATTAAAATCTATGACAAAAGATAAACTGATTGATATTATTCGCTGCTTAGAAAGTAATCTTAGAAATGCTCATGAGACAAATGATATTCAATATGAGAACTGTAAGAGGTTACTGAGTGAAGAGAAGAATAAAACACTTGATGAAGTTCTAAAGGCTTGTGATATAGAATGTGGATTTTACAGTGGCGATGTTAAGAATCTTACAAGACACGTTTTGATGAGAGTATTAGATGGATTGAGAGAATAAATATCTGTGAGGTGATGAAGTGAAATATATAGAACGAAAAGATTATAACAAGGTGATAACAGTTAAACTTGTGATTCCAGGTGGTTGTAATGCGAAATGTCCGTTTTGTTACAATAAAGACAAAGATATGTCATGTAACAAACAACAGTTTTTAGATAATTTCATTGAATCACTTGATGATATTATAACCAGAATAGGTGATAAAAATCCTATATCAGTTGATATAACTGGTGGCGAACCAACTTTAGATCCTGAATATTTATCAAAAGTGTTTATCAAATTGAAAGAGTTCAATATTAAATCAAAGGTTCTTAGAGTAACTATGACAACAAATGGTACTCATCTAAAGGAAGTAATACCGTATATGGAAGATGTTGTTGATTATGTAAATATTTCAATTCACGATTGGCGACCATTAAGAAGAGAAGAAATACTTGGATTTTGTTTCAACGGAATTGATTATAAGGATATGGTTCAGCAGCTTAACGATATTAGAATTACAGTATCCGCTTGTGCAGTCATATTTAAGAAAGTTCCAAACTTTATAAAGTGGAGAGACTTCTTTATTGATTGGGCGAAAGATGTAGGGTTTATTGCAGTAAGATTTAGATGCGATGTTTTCTGGAATGATTCTGATGTGTTTGATTACTATTTAACAGAGTCTATGAGTGAGACTGATAAATTTGATGTTATAGATTATGAAAACACAACGGATTCTCATTGGTGTAGACTTCGCAGAAAAGATAAAATGAGAGTATTTTTCCTACATGGTGTTTTAGACACCTCAATTAAGACAAAAGGTATTGAATATGTAATAGATACTGATGGTCACTGTTATTGTGATTATTACAGAAGGACAAAAGTAGAAGATTATCAATATGAAGTTGGAAAGATTTATGATGCAGTGAGTGATTAAATAGAGAATAACTTAACAGGAATGATTCGTTTCTTGTGGAAATTTTGGAAGAGAACATAAGAACAGGAGGCAACTTATGGGCTTAGGATTTAGATGGTTTAAAGATTATAAAATATTAGATTCTGGTGAAACATATCAGGCGTTTGGACATTGTTATTATGATGAATACTCAATTAAATATATCGACTGCGATTCTACATCTCATTCTTATTATAATGTAAGTTTGGTAAGAGAATTGTTTGAAAAGACGATTGGTGTTCCGTTCCCTAAATTACCAAACGAGGAATGGATCGACTCAAAGGATTATAAATTAAAACTCATTGAACCAATCGACATGTCAAAATATTGTGAAAAAATTTTGAGTAATAAGGAAGTTGATAATATTGATATGAGAAGTAGATTTGAATGGTTCAAACATTTATCTGATGAAGGATATTACATTGCTTACGATTGGGAATAAGAGAATAACAATATATAGAAAAGTCAAAAAATAGTACGCTATATATAGTGGTTATATAAATTAAAACTACTATATATAGTAACAAAATGGACAAGAAATATCGGTTTCCTTGGAAGATATTTGACTGTAGAAATGAGGTGTGATATATCGGAAATTTAGTCGAAGAGATGAAGAAATATGATGATGTAGATGAACAGACATTATGGTGGATAAATCAAGCACTTTCGTACTCTGGCTATCCAAGTCATGTAGGGAAACAAAAAATAAAAGAACATATAAAGGAGATTGAAGAAATGGAGAATAATAAGGTAAGACAGTTTATTGATTTACTTGTAAATGAAGAAGAGACAATCGAAAATGCAGCAAAGGTATCTGGAATTGGTGATATGAAATTAGTTGATGTTTTAAAAACTATTTCAGAGATGGAATTTGAAAGTATTAAGGCTTTTTCAAGTGCTATTGCTGGTATGAATAGTATGAAGGAAGCTATTCAGACAGTTAAGGATTTAGATGATGCATTAACAGATTTAAAGAAATCTTCTGAAAAGTAGAGAATATAAAAACAGTAGAACAGATTGCACAAGTTTGGCGACCTAACAATCTGCTCTACGGAGAATAAAATATAGGATAAACTATATTTGTTCTATTTTAACAAATCTATTTGGCTAATTCAAGCCAGTTTATCCTATAACAAGTATTCCAAAAGTGAAATCAATTGGATAGTGGGTGTGGGTTTCGCCCATTGAACTTAGAACTTCAAGAATACCAAGTAAATTACGAATACATATTTGAGGTTTTAGAATCATGTTAATTTACAAGGTAATAAACCTCAAAGCACAGTTGAAGGGGATTAAATAATCTGTTTTAGAACTATGTTAATTTATATGGTAATAAACCTCAGATAGAAGAAGGAGAATTATATATATATTTTAGAACCATGTTAATTTAAGGAGAACTTATGAAGAAAGTAAATAGAGTAGAACAACATCGAATAAAGAAAAGTAAGAAAAATAATAAAGACGATAAACTGTTCAAAATTATAGATGATTTATGTTGGAAATCTAAAAACTTATATAATTATGGAAATTACATAATTCGGCAGGAATTTATAGAAACTTCAAAACAAAAAGAACAAGGATTAGTTGAGGATGCTCGTTGGATTCAATACAATGAATTATTTCAATTATGTAAAGAATCTGATTGTTATAAATGTATTGGAAGCAATGTAGGACAAGCTACTTTGAGAAAATTAGATAAGAACTGGAAGTCGTTCTTCGCAGCTATTAAGGACTATTCAAAGAATCCATCTAAATATCTTGGCAGACCGAAGTTACCGAAGTATCTTCCTAAAGAAGATGGGCGATTTGAACTTGGATTAGATAATATCAAATTCAAAATTGTTGATGGATATATTTACTTTAGTTGGACACCTCTTAAAATCATGAATAATATTTTCAGAACAAAAATTCCAAATGATTCTAAATTAGTACAGCTTCGATTTGTCCCAAAAGGTAATGAATATATTATGGAAGTAGTTTACCAAATAGAAGTTCCTGAAACAAAGGATATAGATTCAAAGAGTATTGCTGCAATTGACTTAGGTGTCGATAATTTGATGACCATCACAACAAACTGTGGTGTAAATCCAATTATAATAAATGGAAAACCATTGAAGTCAATCAATCAGTATTATAATAAGAAGATTTCAGAAATAAGATCGGCATTAAAGCTGAGAAATGATAGCGATTGGTCAAATGAGATGCAAAGATTTACAACTAAAAGAAATAATCAAGTAGATGACTATATTCAGAAATCAACAAAGATGGTAGTAGATTTTTGCAAGTGTAATGATATTGACACATTGGTTTGTGGTTATAACTCAGGATGGAAACAAGAAACTGATATGGGTAAAAGAGTCAATCAGAAATTTGTATCTATTCCATATTTAAGTATTGTACAAAGACTTGAATATAAATGCGAGAATGAAGGAATTAAGTTCATTAGAACAAATGAAAGTTATACAAGTGGTACATCTTTTCTTGATGGTGAAGAGCCAATTGAGAAAAATTACAATAAAGATAGACGAATTCATAGAGGGTTATTTCAGAGCGAGAAAGGAGAATATATTAATGCAGACGTAAATGGAAGTTATCAGATAATGAAGAAGGTATTCCCAAAGGCTTTTGCCAATGGGATAGTGGATGCAGGTTCACATCCAGTAGTCGTGAATATACCATTACAAACGGCTAATAATATTTAAAAAAGCCGATGAATTTTCGATTTCTTGTGAAGATTATTAAAGTGGAGGTAATTATAAATGACAAGTTACGAATTTGAAAAAGCTGCAAAGAATGCAGTGATTCAGACATTGAGTGAAAACATCAATATTGACCAGTTAGATCTTGTGTGGTTTGCACATGAGTTGGGTTATAAGAAGTGTACTATTTGGGGACAGCCAATGGGTAACAAATATGCAGAAGTTGCTTATAACAGAGATAAAGATGAGATGTATGTAGACATTTATCAGAAGATTATTAACAACAAAATTTCGTCTGATGAGTTCAATTTTGAAGCGTAAAGGAGAATATACATATGAGTAATTTAAAAGAAAAATTAGCAAAAGGTGGAGTAACAGCAGTTATTGTCATTACAATTTTAGCTGTATGCTATGGACTTAGTTGGATTGTTACATGTGGAATAATCAAACTTATTACAATGTGCTTTGGTTTAACATTTAAATGGTCTATTGCAACTGGTATTTGGTTGATTATCTGTATTTTAAGGTCAGTTTTCAATGTAACAGTGAAGAAATAGAGTCGAAGGAATCTGACATTTCTTAAGGAGATAGATTATGAAATACAACATTAAAACAGTAAGAACATTAGTAACAGATAATAAGAAAAGCTTTAGAGTTGGTGAAGATATTGCATTTACGTTATTCAATAAAGTTACAAATCATCATGACCACTACATAGGAAATATTATAGAAATGACAGACACTTCTATTAAAATTTCTAATATTGAAATTGATAGATGTCATGAAGATGGCGAAATGATTATTGACTTAGAAAATATTGAATCCAATAGCTGCAATTATGTGTATTGTGATTAAAACAGAGAATATATAGTTGGAGGTGAGAAATAAATATGATGTTTTTATATGCAGGATTATTATTTTTATCGTGGCTCATATTTGGGTTAATAGTAGCTTCCTTATTTGTTATTGATGATATGAAAAATACCGAATACGATGAAGATTATTTCACAGGTGATGTTAAAATGGGTTATTTTATTCTAACTATACTTGGATATTTATCAATGCTATTTGCGATTATATATTATATTATAAAAATTTTTCGGAAGAGTAAATTTATACATCTAAATAAGATATTATATAAAATTGCAAATATAAAATCTAGTAAATAATTCTTGAACGATTCAGTTCAAAATTTCCAAATATGAACAACTGAATAGAGAATATAAATATGGGTGGAAAACAGCATACCCTTGGGTTTGTACGCTCAAAAATCACTGTTTATGGATAAATTTTCATATAGATTTACTTCCATGTTCCGTCCTGAGAAGGGCGTTTATATATAAGTTATTTATTAAATTTTATTACATATAAGGAGGATTCATTTAATGAATTTTGAAATGACAGGAAAGTTAAGTATCGGTAAGGAGAGTGAAAAGTTCCATCCTTATCAGGAAAAGCAGTTTGATTCTGGATGGGTACGCAAGCAGTTAATGTTTAATGTAGCTTGCGGAGACAACAGACACATGATGACTGTTACATCAGGTGCTTTTGCAGATGGTCATGGTGATGTGTACACATTTTCTAAGAGTGGTGTAGATGAAAATGGCAATAAGATTAAAGGTGAATCATTAAAGATTCCATTTAAGGAGAGACTTACATCATCAAAGTTAGCAGAAGTTGCAGAGTTCAAGAAGTTTATCTTTGATCTTGAAAAGCCAGGTCGTAGATATAAACTTGAAAAGGCTGCTGAAAAGGTTAAGGAAGGAACAAACCTTACTGATGAAGAGTTAAAAGAGATTGGTCTTGAGAATGAAGCAGATGTAAATGCGGAGCTTGAAAAGAGTAACAAAAGGAGACATGAATTTATTTCAGAATGGGATTTCATCGACTTTATTAAGAAAGTTATTGATAGTGGAAAGTGTTCTGATAAGAAGTTCTTCATTCGTGGAAATGGTGAGTATCAGTATTCAGACAAGAATCAGAGAGTTTATGAATCATATGTTCCTAATCGTATTTATCTCGCAGCAGACGATGCAGAAGAGAGTTCAACAGCTACAATTAATATCTTATTTAACTCAGAGAGTTTAGATGATATGAGTGTAGAAGAGAAGGGTAAGTATTATGTGAATGGATACATGATGGAATATGACAATAATCGTAAGGGCAATATTGCTGTGCCAGTTACAATTACAATTCCAGTTCCTTCAGATGATGCTGATGAAAAGGCTAAGAAGAGAGCAGAGTCAATCAAGCATAAATTTATTGTCGATGATGATACGTTCAAGGAATATGGTGCAGTCGTTAATATGCTTAATGGTGCTCAGAAGACAGAGATTACAGAGGACATGCTTACTGATGAACAGAAGGATGACTTAGAGTGTGGTCTTATTACTATGGACGATATTCGTGCAGAACTTGGTGGAAGTGTATATGGTGAAAGAATTAGAGAGTATCAGTTCTTAAAGCCAGCAAAGGGATTCACTAAGGGCAGACAGGACACGGTATATACAGAAGATGATATGGTAATTAAGCCACTTGAAGAGGAGCTTCCAGAAGGAACAGAAGACCTTTTTGAAGATGACGATGATGAACTTTAAAAGAGATGAGGGCATTTTGCCCTCTCTCGATAATAACAAATAGAAATATGGAGGAATTATATTAATGAACAAACCAACATTACAGAGATCGGCAACAGAGATCAATAAGATTACAGGATTTATTATGGGAGTTCGTAAGTTTGGTAAGACAAGTTTATGGGCAGATATGATTAATGCCAAATTTGGAAATCCAGAAAAAGGATTGTTAGTATCTTGTGGTATGGAGCACGGTACTAATATGATTGATAATATTTTTACAACACATGCAAATACATGGAAAGATTTAGTTGAAGTAAAGGATTGGCTTATCAAAGAAAAGGGTAAAGAGCATGATGTTGAGATGGTATGTTTCGATAGTGCAGAAGAGTTTTTTGGTATTGCAGAATCAGAGGTAATTAGATTATCTATTCTTGAGAATGGAAAGAAGATTAAATCAATCAAGGCTGCTTATGGTGGATATACAAATGGCGAAAAAGAGTGTGCAAAGTTAGTTAAAAAGTTTCTTAATGACTTATATAATGCAGGAATTATGCCTTGGATGATTGGTCACACAAAATTAAAGACAGTAAAAGATAAAGCATCTCTTGACGAAGAGGGATTTCAGAGATTGGGTTCATCTCTTATTGCGGATTATGAGAGTGCAGTTGCTGATTGTTTTGATATTATTGCAACTGGATTAATTGATAGAGAGATCGAGGAAAAAGGCGAAGGTGATAGCACAAAACGTTATGTAAAAGAAACAGAGCGTAGATTATATTTCCGTGGCAATGAAATTGTTGAAGCTGGTGGTAGATTAAAGGATTTATCAATCCCTGAATATATCCCATTTGACCAGTTAAATATGGGACAGACATTTATTGATACAATTGAGACTGCATTAAAGAATGGTCGTGTCGATTCTGTTTCCACCAAGAAGCCTACATCTAAGAAGGCAACACCAGTTAAGGAAGAAAAGGTTGCTGAACCTGATCCTATTGAGGAAGACGATATTGATGATATCGACACACCCGTAGAGGATACAATCGAAGAGACAACAGAAACTTCTGCATATCCAGATGATTTAGATGCTGTTATTCGTAAGATGTACAAGGAGTGCAAAGATGCAGAACTAAAGGCATCTGTTAAGAATGTAATTGCTGAGTATGGCAAGCTTAATGATGTCGATGAGGACGGATTAAAGAGAATCTACGACATGATGAACTAAAAGGAGTAACACATGCTGGTTAAATGCAGACTGTGTGGTACTAAAGTAGATAGAAATGAAGCATTCAAAGTGGTAGTAGGTGGCAAAAACACCTACTATTGCAATGAAGCTGAATATCAGAAAGTATTGCACGAAAAGGAAGTAAAAGATAATACATACGAATGTATTAATCAGATATTTGGATATAAAGTTTTAAATTCCGCTTTGTTCAAAGAGATAAATCTTTTATTAGATGTGTATTCTTATGAACATATTTTGGCATATCTAACAGAGAATAAAGAGTATATAACAAGGGTTCTTGAAAAGGATTTTGTAAGTGAATATGCAAAAATTCGGTATTTCGCTGCAATACTTAAAAATAATTTGACTGACTTTAAAATGAAAGAGTCTGAAAAACCGAGAGAAGTTGAAGTTGATATGCCAATTATGAATTATAAGAGAAGAAATAAACGTAGAAGTTTATCTGAAATTGAAGAAAGCGTAGGTGATTAACATAAGTGAATTTATTACAGGTGTAAAAGAAAAATATCCTGCTCAATTATTAAAAGGTAGAATTGAGTATGAAGGTAATGTTATCAGTTGTTTTTTCAAGGATATGCTTCTGCTTGATGATACAACATTTGAACAAAAAGATTTTATTACAGCAGATGGTCTTTTTTATTTTTCATTGTTAAAAAATCTGAGAAAGAAAGGGTTTTATTCCTTAGATGAGATAACCATCTTATCAAATATGAATGAAGAAGTTATTGAGAAATTTGAGGATAGAGGTGGTTGGGATACAATTCAACACCAAATTGATATTATTAATACTCAGAATTTTGATACATATATAGATATTCTTTATAGAGAAAATATTATGTTGAATATGTATAAGGATGGTTTTAATCTTTTGCAGGAAATAACTGTGGGAGATAAAAAGGTAATACCTTTGAAATTGTTTAGAAAGATGACTGCTGAAGAAGTAACAGATTGGTATGAAGCTCGTATATCTAGTTATGGAACTGGTTATAGCAGTAAAATACTTGAAGAGGAAGAAATTGATTTTGATGATGAATTCATAGAGTCTTGTAAAGATGGCGAAGAAAATGGTGTACCGTTTGATATTGCTGGCTATGATAAGAATGGTGAAGAGATGAATTGTTTCCCGTTTTTATCACGACAGATTATGGGATTACTTGAAGGAACACTTACAATGATGGGTGGATTTTCAAGTGCAGGTAAATCTACTTGGTGGATTACAATTCTTATGGCACTTCTGCATTATGATCGAAAAATTCTTATTATCTCCAATGAGGAGAATATCAAAAAATTCAAGATTAAATTCATGGTTTGGTTGCTTGGAAAACGTAATAGATATTTTAAACTCACAAAGAAGAAAATGGCATCTGGTGATATTAATGCCGAAAGTAGAGAGCAATTGACAGATGTACAGAAATTTTGGAGAGAGAATTATAAGGGTAGAGTTAAATTTATTTCTATCAATGATGCTGATATGCGAGTTGTAAAGAAAAAAATTCGTGAAAATGTATTGAGATATGGATATGACACTGTATTATATGACACATTTAAGATACAAGAAGGAGATTTTTCATCTGCAAGGCAAGACTTATCTCTCGTAAGAGACAGTCGTGAATTAGATAAATTAGCAAAGAAATACAATCTGATTATGCTTGCTTCTGTGCAGTTAGCAGAGTATATGAAAGGAAAGTTATTTTTGGATGCAAGCTGTTTGAGTAATGCTAAACAGATTAAAGAAATATTGGAAAATCTATTCCTCATGAGAACTGTATACGCAGAGGAATTGGATGAAAAGAGTAAATTCTATTGTCGTCCATTTCGACTAAAAAAGGTCAATGATAAATGGATAGAAGAAGAGTATAAACCTGATCCTAATGCCGTATGGCGTATGGTTTTTGTTGAGAAAACAAGAAATGGCAACAATTCCAGTGATACAGGTGTTGCTTATCTTTTGAAGTTTTCAGGCGACCATTGCATTTTCAGAGAGACTTGCCAGTGTAGACCCCGACATGGAGAAATAAAATAATAACTTTTGGAGTGATATATGTTAGCAGATATTAAGAAAGAACTGATAAATCACCCAGATAAGCTTAAAGATGTATTAGAACATTTTGGCTATTGTAACATAGTAATTCGTCCTAAATATATATCTTTTGGACGAGATGAGAAGTCATCAAAGAAAAGTATAGTAATCAATCTCGAAAACAACGAGTATTTGTATACCATTGATTATGCGAGAAATATAAGAAAAGATATTTTTTCGTATATTATTGAGCAAAGAAAAGTTGAATTTATAGATGTACTTAATGAAGTAAGACATGCATTAGGGATTACAGATTATTATGATTTCTTTGATAACAAAGGAATTTTTGGAGGATTTTATGAAAAGATTAGAAAGCGAAGAACTAATAAAGTCAATACATATGATGATTCCATCTTAGATTGCTATGTTAATTGTGGGAATATAAGGTTTCTTGCTGATAATATATCGCTTCTTTCACAAAAATTTTTTAAAATAAAGTATGATGTAGAATCACAAGGAATTGTTATTCCCATAAGAAATCAATTTGGACAGTTAATGGGTGTTAAGGAACGATTCAATTATGATGTTCCTGATGGTGAAATGAAATATTTTTATGCTGTTCCTTGTAGCATGAGCCAAACATTATTTGGATATTCTCAGAATTATGAATTTTTAGTAGATAATACTATCTATATCTTTGAGGCTGAGAAGAGTTGTATGCAGTGCTATTCATACGGAATAAGAAATTGCGTATCTCTTGGAAGCGGATCTATTTCTATTCAACAAGTCAAAATGCTTCTCGAATTAAATCCCAAACGAATAATCTTCCTACATGATGTAGGATATGGACTTGAAAATATTATGAGAAATATTGATATGGTCAAAAATTATTCCAGGTTTACAGAAGTTGAACTTGGATATTGGAGTTACTTCGGTCGAGGATATGAGAATAAAGTTTCGCCATCTGATTTAGGGAAAGAATGGTTAGAAAATATTTTGCAAAATGAGATAACAATGATTGGAGATGAGGATGACGAAGACGAATTATAAAATATTAAACGATTGTCGTGGGATGTATGAAGATGAAGTATTTGATACGATTCTTAATCAAAGAGGGATCGAAAATGTTGAACATTTTTTAAATCCAACAGAAGAAGATTTATTACCATTAGATTCATTATTTCGTATAGATGAAGCATATCAAAGAGTAGACTTTGCAATTACAAACAATGAATGTATAGGAATTTTGTTTGATACCGATTTAGACGGTATTACTTCTGGAACAGAAATGACAAGATATCTAAGGCATTTTACTACAAACATTAAGACTTATATAGATGAAGGTAAAATGCATGGTTTGATAGGACAAGATTTAGATCAGTTCAATGGAATTGATTTATTGATTATTGTAGATAGCTTGGATAAAGATGTCTCTCAATATAGAAAACTTAAAGAAATGGGAATAGACACAATTATCCTTGATCATCATGCAATTAAAGAGAATGAATCATATGATGAAGTTTCAATTTTAGTATCTTCACAAAGGAATTATGAGAATCCACAATTACCGGGAGCAGGTGTTGTATGGAAGTTTTGCAAATATCTTGATGAACAATATATTACAGATTATGCAGATGAACTTATTGATTTAGCAGCTTGTGGAATCGTTGGAGATATGATGGATATGACTGTTATGGAGAATAGATATATTGTCTCTAAGGGATTGGAGAAAATATATAATCCAGCAGTTAAAAAGATAGTTGGGGGATTTGAATTTAATAGTACAGCTATTGCTTTTAGTATTGCTCCGATTGTAAATGCCAGCAACCGTATGGGTAAGAATGATGTGGCAATGAAAGCTTTTTTGGAAGATGAAAATAAGAAAGTATTGGCTTATGTAAAGGAATTAAAAAAATGTAAGGAAGATCAGAATATTGAAGTTGATAGATTGTTACCAGATGTATTGGAACAATGCAACTCACAGTCAGATAAAAAAATAATTATTACATATATAGATACTCCATATGGTATCAGTGGTTTGTTGGGTAACAAATTACTAGAAAAGTATCAAAAACCAATCCTTGTATTGAAAGATACAGGAGAAAATTACTCTGGTTCTATGAGGGCTGTAGGAGTGGATGACTTTAGAAAAATATGTAATGAGAGTGGTTTAGCAAAATGTGATGGTCATGAACTTGCGGCAGGAATCACAATTGAAAAATCTGATATAGATAGATTTGCATTATATATAGAAGAAACTCTTCCAGAATTAAATACTGATGTTTCAGTGGATGTTGATATTCGATTAGATGTTTCTGATATTACTCGTAAGCTTGTGGAGAATATAAAGAAGATAGATAGAATATCTGGAACAAATTTCAAACCAGTAAAGGTGTTTATCAATGGAATAAATGAATATGAAATTGGACAAATGAGTGATTATAAACACTTGGTTGTAAAACCAAATGATTATTTACAGATTATTAAGTGGAATTTTGATGGTTCATTTGATGAAATGGAAGATCATAGCATGATGAACGATGAATTAGAGGTTGTATGTACTCTTGATAGTGGCTTTCTGGGTAGAAAATTTGTTCTAAAAGCAGTGTGTGATGAGATTAAGGAGGTGGCTTGATATTTCGGACATTGAATTAATAAAAAAAATAATTCCTACTCTTACATTTAAATTTCCATATTCACCAGAAGAATATGAAAAGAATCTATATCTTGAAAACTATCATTGTCATAAAGATTTTAGTAATACATCTACACCAGATTGTGCTGAATCTATTAATGCATATGCAGAAAGAATTCATGAATTTGGTGCAAAATGTTTATATTCTGGTGAACATGGTTCGCAAGGCAATCAGTTTCAAGTATATAAGGTCGCAGAGAGTGAACATCTGAAATATATTCATTCTTCTGAAGTTTATTGGGTAAAAGATAGGAAAGAGAAAGATAGAGCAAATTGCCATATGATTATTGCAGCTAAAAATGCTGAAGGTCGTGGAGATATTAATTTTGCTTTATCAATGGCTAATATAGACGGATATTATTATAAGCCACGTATTGATTTGGAGTTACTATTTAATATTCCTAAAGATAACGTGATTGTAACATCTGCTTGTGTTGCTGGATGGAATTATGAGAATGCAGAAGATATATGGTTAAAAGTACATAAATATTTTGGTGACAATTTCTTTTTAGAAGTGCAGTATCATAATACAGACAAACAAAAGGAATTGAATAAAAAGATATTAAGAATTGCAAAAGAGCATAATATCCAGATTATTTGTGGTCTTGATAGTCATTATGTAAAAGATGAGAATTCAATCAAGCGTGATCAGATTCTTAAATATAAGAATATTAATTATCCTGACGAGGAAGGATGGTATCTTGATTATCCTGACACTCAAACAGTAATTAAAAGATTTGAAGAACAAGGTGTTTTAAACAGAGAAGAAATATATAGAGCAATTATGAATACAAATGTTTTTGTGACAGAATGTGAAGAAATTGTTCTTGATAGAAAATTTAAGATTCCCAGTGTTTATAAGAATAAAACATATAAAGAAAAATGTAAAATCTACAAAAATACTTTAAATAAAGCATATGCTAAAGAAAAGGAAAAGTCTAAAGAAAAAGCAGATGGAATTAGATATGAAGCAAAACAAGTTATGGAAGCTGGGGTTGTTGATTATTTCTTGACAAGTAAAGCTATTGTAGATGATGCAATCCAAAATGAAGGTGGTATTTTAACAACTACATCAAGAGGTAGTGCGGCTTCATTCATTACAAATAAACTTTTAGGATTAACAACCGTTGATAGATTCAATGCTGATATTCCAATTTATCCTGAAAGATTCTTAACTAAGGAACGTGTGTTAGCAGGTCAGATGCCCGATTAGCAATAAAAACAATACATATTATATACATCAAAGAAAGGAGATTGTAAATTACAGGAATATATTGTATAGAAAATATAATAAATAATAAAAAATACATTGGTCAAAGTGTAAACATAGAAGACCGATGGAGGCATCATATTAATGAACTAAAAAGAAATGAACATGATAATAAATATTTACAACGCAGTTATAATAAGTATGGATTGGATAATTTTAAATTTTATATATTGGAACAATGCAATCAAAAAGACTTAGATGATAAAGAAATATATTGGATAACAAAATTAGATACATACAAGAATGGTTTTAATTTAACAAAGGGTGGAAGTGGAATTAAAAATTGGACGCCCAGTGATGAATATAAGAAAAAGATAAGCAAAATAGTATCTGGTAAAAATAATCCTAATTATGGTCATAGATGAACAAATGAGATGAAGAAAAATTTATCAGCTAAGAAAAAAGGTTTATATTTAAATGAAAATAATCCAAATTCTAAGAAGATAATTTGTGTAGAAAATTTGCAAATTTATAATACAATCAAGGACACATGTAAGGCGTGTGGTTGTAAAAATCAATCTTCAATAAGTAGATGTCTAAAAGATAAAGCAAATGTTGCAAATAATTATCATTTTACGTTATATAATGAAGAAATATATAAATATTTACAAGAACATCAATTTGAATATTTATGTGAATGTTATAAAGGCAAGAAAATTTATGCTGATTTGACAAATAAAAAATTTTATCTTAAATATGAAATGAAAAAAATATTATATCCTTTGTTGAAAATAACAACGAGAGAATTAGATGAATTTTTAAAACAAAAAGAATTTTTAGTTAATGATGTTAAATATGTATTGTTATAAAGTCGCTATATATAGTGATATATATAGAAAACCCAGAATATCAGGGGAAGTTCTAAAGCCTTATTTACCAAGCATTAGAGAAATCGAAATGTGGCACTTCTAATCAAAGTGGTATGGTAACAATAATAAGGATTGGATAATCCTGAGAGATAGCCCTAAGTTCATAAAGAATATGGGAAGCTTGCAACGACTACCAATGGGAATCCGAGATGATATCAACGATTATGGTATAGTCTACTCCCCTAATAAATATCGGGAAACCGAGGGTATAAAGGATTGACCTAAATGTTGCCACACAAGAACCATTTGTTAAAGCAGCAAGGAAATTACTTGGTGAACATGGTTGTTATCCTTTGATGGCAATAGAAAAATTAAAAGAAAAAGCAGCATGGCAGTTATACGCAGGTGCAAATGATGTTAAACCTGAAGATGCCAATCAGATTTCAAAATATCTTGATGAATATAACAAAGCTTTGAAATATGCCGATGATGATGAAAAAGAGGATATTCATGTTGAAGATTACATACCAGAAGAATATATCTCTTTATTCAAACAAAGTAATGAATATCAAGGTATTACTATTAACTTAAAAGTACATGCTTGTGGACATTTTATTTTTGATGGTGATATACGAAGAGAAGTAGGGCTGATAAGTGCCGTGTCTGAATCAACTGGCAAAAGAACAGTATGTGCAGCTATTGAAGGTGGTTATCTTGATGAATTCGGATATGTAAAAGAGGATTTTCTTATTGTAGATAGTGTTTATCTTACATATAAATTCTTCCATAGCATTGGCATGGAAGTTCCGACATTTGATGAACTAAGACATATGATTGATGGTGATAAAAAAACATGGGATATTTATGCAAATGGTATTACATGTTGTGTCAATCAGTGTGAGAAAGAAGCGACCACTAATCGAGTGAAGAAGTATAAACCGCAAAATCTAGCAGAGTTAAGCAGTTTCATTGCAGCAATTCGACCAGGCTTTGCGTCATTACTTAGTACATTCTTGAATCGTGAACCATATACTACAGGCGAAAAAAAGATTGATGATTTATTATTTGATACTGCACATTTCATGATTTATCAGGAATCTATTATGAAAGTATTGTCATTCTTGGAATTGAAAATGGCTGAAACATATGGAGTTATTAAAAATATTTCAAAAAAGAAATATAAATTACATCCTGAAATGTTAAAAGAATTACAGGAACGATTAATAGAAGGTTGGAAAGCAGAAATCGGCAAGACAGATAATTTTAATAATGTTTGGAATGTAATAGAGTCTTCTGGATCATACGCATTTAATTCTCCACATGCCTATTCAATGGGTGGAGATTCTGCCTATCAAGCATGGTTTAAAGCACATCATACTAAAACATTTTATGAAGTAGCAATCAATCATTATCAGGAAAAGAATAAAAAGGATAAGATAGACGCTCTTGTTAAAGAAGCAATTAAATTTTGGGGATATAAACTAGGCGATTATGAATTTGGTGCAGATAATAGAAAAGTGACAATTAATGAAGAGAATAAATTAATATATCCAAATTTGTCAAGTGTAAAAGGCTTTGGTGAAGGGGTTGTTGATACTCTTTATGAATTAGGACAGTCGAAGTATAAAACATTTACTGATGTATTAACTGCACTATTTTCAAATTCAATTAATAAGACTATTGTAAATAAACTTATTAGAATCAATTATTTTAAGAAATATGGTGATGTAAATACTTTACTTGAGATTGCAAGATTATATGATTTGTTAAATGGTGCAAAGCAGATCTCCAAAGATAAAGCTGAAAAGAATAATATTCCATTTGATATACTTATAAAACATGGAAATGAGACAGCCAAACAATTTAATAAACTTGACTCTGAACAAATTATTAAAGAATTGATTTCTAAAATTCCTTATAGAGAATTAACTTTAAAGGAAAGACTTGATAATCAAAGAGAAGTTCTTGGTATTGTCAGTGACTCGGATTCTAAAGTAAGTAAACGTCTATATTATGTTTCTGAACTTGATATTAAAAAATCTATTGTAAATGTCCATCTTTTTGAAATCTATAGTGGTAAAACACGAGAAGTAAAAATGTGGACAAGTCAGTATAACCGAAATCCATTTGATTTAGGTACTATTCTATATATTATTTCCCTTGAAAAAAAGAATAAAAAAGAACCAACTGGTGAAATAAATCCAGTTACAGGTAAGAAAATTTATAAAGAAGTACCTGATAAATTTGAATTTTGGTTGAGTAAATTTGTAATAAAAAACGATATTGAGGAGGACGAAGACGATATTTAACAAATATAAGTACACAGATAAGGAAATGGAAGAACTAATATCTTCTATTGTAATTCTTGTTGATACAAGAGAAAAAATCAATTCTCACATTACGGATTATTTTGATAGAAAAGAAATTAAATATAAAAAGAAAGCTTTAAGCTATGGTGATTATTCATTCATGATCCCAGCTAATGAAAAACTTGGAATACTTCGTGATTTGTATTTTACAAATTCATGTGTCATTGAGAGAAAAGCAAGTCTTGAAGAGATAAGTGGTAATCTGACAAAAGAGCGTGATAGATTTGAAAAAGAATTATGTCTTGCACCTAAAACAAAAGTTCTGTTAATTGAAAATGCTTCTTATGAAGATATTGCAACAGGAAATTATGATACAAAATATAATCGGAAATCTTTCATTGCATCAATACACAGCTTTTGGTTTAAATATAATATTCCAATTATGTTTATGCCAAACAATCAATATTCAGGACTGTTTATCAGAGAGTATTTTGAATATTTCTTAAAGAATTATCTTCGATAGAGAGAATAATACAGTAGAGGATTTCTGAAATGCCCATAAATAGGGCGTTTTGGAGACTCAAAAAGTCAAGGAAAGACGGATTTCATGCCGTTATCAACACAATATATAGTGGTTAGATAAACACACAACTACCATATATAGTATATAACAAAGGAGATGATACTACATATATGAAATTTTATGAACGATTAGAACACTGGTCATATTTATTAAAATCAAAAGCATTATATCATGAGCTGAAATATTATGTAAAGAAACGACAAACACACATTAAACAATTATATGGTTTTAATAGTAGAGGGATCGGCAAAACATATAATCTGATGAAGATTAGTGGTAAATATAAAATTCCTGTTATTGAACCGATGGGAAGCATGGCAGATTATGCATATAAAATGCACTTAAAATTCAATCCAATTGTACTTACACCAAGTCAGTTGAAAGGGAGGGTACAGCCAGGAACAATTATATTGGTTGATGAAAAACAATTATTGAATGAAAATGCTAAATCTGAATTAGATAGATATATACAAGTTGGATTTGAAACAGAGAATTAAATATAAGGAGAATACTTTATGAGTTCAACAAGAGACAATACATATACAAATACTAATAAAAAGACATTTTATTTATCAGATAATGTAGATAATGAATCTATTGGTAAATTGATGTGGGATATTTTATATCAGATTCGAGAAGATGATGAGAAGGATGAGAAAGAGAAAGATTATAAACGTGAGCCAATTAAACTATACATCAACTCGTATGGTGGATCTGTTTATGATATGTGGGGATTAATTGATATTGTTCTAAACAGTAAAACTCCAATCTATACATATTGTACAGGATATGCAATGAGTGCAGCTTTTAAGATTTTCTTAGCAGGGCATAAAAGATTTTGCTATAAACATTCAACATTTATGTACCATCAAATGAGTTGTTGGAGAAGTGGTAAATATCAGGATTTGGTAGAAGACAGAGAAGAAATGGACTGGCTGAATAAAAAGAATGAAGAATATGTAATCGACAGAACAAATCTCACAAAAGACGATATTAAGGAGATTCGTGAAAAGAAGAAAGATTTTTATGTTCATTCTGATGAGGCAGTTAAGTATGGAATTGTAGATGAAGTTTTATAAAGAACAGGAAATAATACAGTAATATGAAGCGACAGTTTCTTGCGAAAATTAGGAGGTAGGATATGCTAGATGAATTTCTCAATGAAATAAAAGAACTGCAAAGATATAAAGAAAAATATCTATACGCAAAAGAAGACAAGCAGCGTATGTCGGATTTGTTATATGAATACATGATAAAAGAATATGACAATATGTCGAAGCAAGAGAGAATATCAAAATATGAAGAAGAGTGTTGCAGGCATTGTAGATATAGAGGTTATTGTGAATTCGATTTTCCTGAAAATATTTATGAGCCAGTTCGGAGCGATAAAGCATGGATTCCGGGTAGAAAGACCTGTGGTAGATTTGAGGTGTCTTAAATATATTAGAAATTTGGAGGAATAAATGGAAATTTTAGGAAACAATTTATATAAATTTTTCAGCAGGATAGATCCTACAGGTAAATACGCAGATATTACTTACGCAAGCACAAACTATGAAGTGTGGAAAGTATCAGAAGAATTATTTAAAAATATGTGCGATATGCCAGAAGAAAACTTTGTTAGATTAGCCGGCGAGGATGCATGGTGGAGACAATGTGATGGTAGTGTACTTGGTGTCCCTGATACAAAATTTAAAGTAAATGGTAAATATATAATTGGATGGGATACACCAATTTATGCAAGTAAAATAGGTTACAAGTATGAAAATTTAACTGATTATCTTTGTAACTGTTTAGGTGTTTCTTCTGCTAAGAATATATGTGCTTGTTGTGTGGATCTTGCTAAATATAACAACATGACTATGGCAGAACTGTTTGAAAAGTATGGAGAATAAATAATCAGCAGGAGGTGATTATTATAGAATGGTACGTTTATTATCATGATTCCAATGCACAAAAAATTATTAAATGGAACATATTCAATCATGGAAGTTTTAAAAAAGAAGTTGATGTGCTTTTAAAAGAAAAAATAGATAAGGATGATTTCTCTGAAAAATTAAAAAGAGAAGTGATGTATTATTTTTGGTCTAAGTGTGAATATGAAATAATTTTATCACCTTGGACTGGACGAGCAGACGATATTAAGGTTGATATTTATGACCAAATAATGATGAATTTTGACAGGTTTGTTGATTATTGTTGGTTATTCAAGTCAGAAAAACTTTGAAAATAAGGCGAAATTTGAGATGAAATTTCCAAGTAAATTGGACTTTCATTGGAATTTAAAATAATAGGAGGATATTAAATTTGAAATTTGAAAATACTGAGATTTGGGGTTTTGAACACGCATTAAGAGGTATGAGAAACCCGAAAAATAGCTGGGATAGAATTGATAGTTTCTATAATGGGAATTTGCATAATCACTATGTTATTGGTGCGTCTGATATGAAACTTGCTCAGAATCTTATTAAGGCAGGTGGTGAACATTCAAAGTTTATGAGAATGATCCATGTATCTGTTGATGTAGATATGCCTAGATACTGGTGGAGCGAAGCTGATACATATCATTTCAATACAAAAAACAGTTGTTCAACTATGCACAAGTTATTAAATAATGATAATCCAATCACAAAAGATTTATTTGTATGGTGCGAAGAAGATGAAGATATTGTTGGTGCTGTAGTAAATAGGTTAGAGAGTTTGCGTCAGGAATATAAAAATCCAACATATTCAACGGATAAAAACAGGCTTCTTGTGAGAGCAAAGAGACTTCTTATGGAAGGATTTGAACAAATGAGAACTTGGGATACTAATTATGCAGAACTGCGTAATATGTATTTTCAGCGCAGGCATCATAGACTCAAAGAAGAATGGGTTGATACGTTTTGTAAATGGATTGAATCGTTACCTTATGCTAAAGAATTAATTATGTATGAAGGTTAGAAATGTTCATTTCAAAAGGAGGAGAAAGTTATGTATTATTTGAGAAAAGAACCATATGAGCAGATAATCCCACAGATTGAGAAAACAGACGGAACCATTATTCCAGAAAGAAAGTATATAATAGAGGATAGGGCAATTTATAAACATCCACAATTCTCAAGATTTTATCGTGGAGGGTTTGTAGGCATTGAAGGTAAATATCAGGGAATGAAAGTGTATACATGCAAGACTTTAAAGAAAATCAAGGAATTGCAGAAAAACACTTTTGACTACTGTGGTGAAATGTTCGATATTTACGACGAAAACGGGAAGGTTGATATAGATGAGGAATCCTAATAGATTATATAACTTCTATAATGAAGTAACAAGATTACATATGACTTATATGCCTGATTTGAGAGCAGGTCAATTTTGGATGAATTTCTTGCATTGGGTACAGAACGAAAAGAAGCAAGATCCGTTCTTTCCAGAAGAAGAACAAATGCTTACATATTTAAAAGAATATTGTGGAGAGGAGAGTAATAATGGATAAAGTTGACATAGTAAAACGAGTTCAAGAACTTAATGCTGCATCTGAAGCTTATTACAACAGTGATAATCCGATTATGTCAGATTATGAATTTGATAATAAATTGGAAGAACTTAGAATGTGGGAAGAAGAAACAAGTATTGTTTTTGCAAACAGTCCAACACATAATGTTGGATATTCAATCGCAGATGAACTAAAAGAAGTAGAACATAATCATCTAATGCTTTCACTTGATAAGACAAAGTTTATTGATGAATTGATTAAATTTATTGGAGATAAGGATTGCTTCTTATCCGTGAAGGCAGATGGTCTTACAACTTCACTACACTATATTGATGGTAAATTAATTAGTGCAGAAACTAGAGGCGATGGAATAAGAGGTTTTGATTGCCTTCAGAATGTTTTAACAATGAAAAATGTACCAAAAGAAATTCCGTATAAGGATGAATTGATTATTGATGGTGAAACAATTATTGGATGGGACACCTTCAGAGAGATTAATGATAAACTTCCAGAAGATAAGAAGTATAAACATCCAAGAAATCTTGTATCTGGTTCACTACAGTTACTTGATAGCAAAGAAGCTGCAAGCAGAAATATGAGGTTTGTTGCTTGGAGAGTTATTAAAGGTTTTGAACATAAAACTCCTAGTAAAGATTTATTCAAGGCTAAAGATATTGGCTTTGAGATTATACCAATATTAAAATCACCTAAAATTAATCAGAAAAAAGAGTTAGTAGTCTTATTAAATCAAATAAGAGAATCAGCAAATTCACATAATATTCCTTATGATGGAGCTGTTGTGGCGGTTGATGATTATAAAATTGCTGATTCAATGGGGCGTACAGATAAATTCTTCCGACATTCAATGGCATATAAATACGAGGATGAATTATTTGAAACAGTGCTTACAGATATTGAATGGAATACCTCTAAGACAGGCTTGATTAATCCTGTGGCAATCTTCGATCCAGTTGACTTAAATGGAGCAATTACAACAAGAGCAACGCTTCACAATATTACATATATTAAGGACATGATGCTTGGAATAGGAGATAGAATTAGAGTCTACCGTTCTAATATGGTTATTCCCAAAGTGCATGATAGTATTGATAAAAGTGGGAACTTTGATGTTCCAGTATTTTGTCCTATTTGTAAATCTCCAACAAAGATAGTAAAAGAAAATAATTCAGAAGTGCTTTATTGTACTAATCCAAATTGTAAAGGTATAATTTTAGGAAAACTTAGTCATGCCGTGTCACGAAATGCTCTTAATATTGATAATCTTTCGGAAGCTACATTAGAAAAAATGATTAAACTTGGATGGGTTTCTTCAATTAAAGATATCTATCATTTATCATTTTATAAAAATCATATGCAAATACTTGATGGTTTTGGTAAAAAATCAGTAGAAAAACTTCTTGATTCAATTGAAAAATCTCGTAATACAAATCTTCAACGTTTTCTTTATAGTTTATCCATCCCACTTTTAGGCAATTCGGCAAGTAAAGATATATCCGAATTTTGTGGAAATAATTTTAATTCATTTGTTGATGCATTAACAGAGGGTGGAAAAGATGCTTTTACTTCAATTAATGGTATTGGCGAAGCGTTAGGAAAATCCATTATTAATTATTGGAACAAACATAATGAAGAAATTATGGATTTAGCACAAGAGTTTACATTTTCAAAAGATGAAAAAATTGAAAAAGTTGAAAATGATAAAATTAACGGAAAAGTATTTGTAGTTACTGGTTCTGTTAATCATTATAAAAATCGTAATGAATTAAAAACAGATATTGAGAAAAACGGTGGTAAAGTTACAGGTTCAGTAACATCTAAAACAGACTATCTTATCAACAACGATATTGATTCTAACAGTTCTAAAAATAAAAAAGCAAAGGAATTAAATATTCCTATCATAACAGAAGAGCAATTTTTATCTATGCTCAAATAATCAACAAAATTAAAAACTAAATAGAGAATATATAAAAAGAGGTGATGAACAATTCAGCAGCAAAAGAGGATTATCTATGCGAAGGATTTAATTAAAGAACTTGAAAAATATCCAGATGCGTATGTATGTGTGGGTAAACTTGGTGATGATTATGGAAGATACGACCAGAGAATACTCAACACATTTTTGCGAGATGGTGAAGTTTTGGTCTTAAACATAGAAAACTATAAAGAAAACAACTTCGTAAAATTTTTTGAAGGGTGAAAATATGAATTTAAAATACAAAATAATATCTATATTGTTGGCAACCATAATAGTTTTTACGGTAAAAAACAACGTCAATAATACAAATTATATAGACAATGACAATGTTTCTAATAAGGCAACTGAAACAATAGAGAATATTATAGAGCCAGAAATTGAAACAACAGAACGAATAATTACGCAGAAAACAACAAAAAAAAATAAATATAAAAAAGGTTATATAAAAGCCAATAACGTTAATGTTCGTGCAAAGAAGCGATTTACGGCTAAAATTAAGGGTCATTTGTTTTATGGAGAAAAAATTAATTATATAAGAGTAAATAAAAAATGGGTTAAGATTAATAACAAAAAAATTAAGGGTTATGTGCTTGCAAAATATGTTTCAAAAAAGAAAAAGAAACATAAACTACATACCAATGTTCCTAATTATACTTTATTTTCCTACATGGATTATACATGTATCACAAATACTTCTAGTCAACAATATAAACTACAACGAAGAGCGTATACAGGAACATATGGAATACGTCAGGTCGATGGAAGATATTGTATTGCATTAGGTAGTTATTATACAACTCGCATTGGTACATATATTGATTTAATTCTTAACAATGGACAAGTTATCCATTGCATATTAGCAGATTGTAAAGCAGATCAACATACAGATGCTATGAATCAAAAAACAGGCGATGGTTCACTAGTTGAATTTGTTGTGGATACTCCAGCGTTATATTCAAAAGCAAAGCGAATGGGTGACATTGCTTATTGCAATCCTAAATGGCAAAGTAGAATTAAATATATAAAAATATATGTTTAGTGGAGAATATATATGAGTAGAACAAAAAAGAAAATTGAGTTAGGTACAAAAGAATATCCTTATTGTTCTAATCGTGAATGTATGGATTTTGAGTGTTTAAGACACAGGAAATATATTCCTTGGAATGTCTTATTGTGGCAAGAGAAATACATTCCAAATAATAAGGGTGTTTGTAAAGATAAAATTAAAGAAATATAGTGGAGGTGTTTATGGGAATAGCAACGGGAATAGGTTTATTCCTTTTAGGAATGACAATTGGTGTTTTAATGGTGTGTAGCTGCATCATCAAACGATGAAAGGGATTAGGTGAAACATGATTATAATTGTGGGTAAATCAGGAAGTGGTAAGGATTCTGTTGTAAAAAAATTAACCAATTTTTATGACTATAAAAAAATTGTAACTTGGACAACCAGACCAATGAGACCGAAGGAAATACAGGATGTTACATATCATTTTACAGATGAAGAAACTTTTGAAGAAAAAATTGAGGAAGGTTTCTTTGCCGAATGGAAGAAATATGAATCAATTGAAGGAACTTGGTATTATGGTACAGCATTATTAGACCTTACCACATTTAATGAGGATAAGATAATAATTCTAACACCTGATGGTTATCAAGAAATTAAGGATATCATAGGTAAAGATACATTAACCGTTTATTTAAAATCCAAAAACAGAATCCTAAAATCCAGATTAAAAAAACGTGGCGACAATCCTAAAGAAATTAAAAGAAGATTAAGACACGACAAAAAAGATTTTAAGGGTATTGAAAAAGAGGTTGATGTAGTCATAGAAAACAACAAACGTGATTTATGGGATATTGCAAAAATGATTGAAGAGATGGATGCAATTAGAAAGGAGAACGTGGTAAATGAAAGAATTTACGATATATCTAGCCGGAGCGATGGAAGGATTGAGTGATGAAGAAATCAACGGTTGGAGAAGAACGCTGAATAAAATGTTTAAACATACATATTCAAATATGAAAGTTAATTGTATTAATCCTAATGATTACTACAATTTTAAGGAAGTTGGTTATGACAGCCAGCGTGAAATTATGGATTATGATTTATATAAAGTCCGTCATAGCGATATGGTAATTGTTGATTTTTCGCATTGCTTTTCTAAAGGAACATTAGTTGAACAGGCAATTGCATTTGAAAATAATATTCCGGTTATCGGGTTGAATGAAAATCATAATAAACTTCATCCGTGGCAGATAGAACTAAGCAATAAGATATTTGATGATAAATTAAAACTTGTTTCTTATGTAACTAATTTTTATCTAAATTAAGCGAGGTGGATTATGTCAGATATAACAATGTGCAGTAGTATTAATTGCACCAAAAGAGATAATTGTTATAGAGCAACTGCAAAATCGTCTAAATGGCAGAGTTGGTCAAACTTTGAGTACACATGCAACGAAAATAATGGATTTGAAGATTTTATACCAAATTTAAAACAAATACAATAAAATAAGTCAAGAAAATAACTCTAAAATTGATTTATTTTAATCAAAAAATCAAATGAAAGGTTGATTTCTTATGGAATCGAGAAAGGAGATAAATGGGAACGTATAATAAAGAAGATATCTATATGATAACTTTAGAAGGCGTAGAACAGGGTTTATTTATAGGGGTAAGTAATAAACACTATGATGAATTATATAGGTATTATGGCTATTTAAAAGTGTTAGATAATACTGATAATGTACAAAAATCAAATGAAGATAATGGAAAAATAAATAGATTACAAAAAGAACTAGAACAAGAAAAAGCTTATTGTAAATTCTGGAAAGAACTAACTTTAAATCTTAAATCGTCATTTGAGGGACTTATAAACAAAATTGAGGAAGGAGATATAAATATTGACAAAAGTAATTAAGAGAGATTGTTCAGAGGTTGATTTTGACAAATCAAAAATCTCAACGGCAATTCTTAAAGCTATGAAGAATGGTTCAGGCATTGTAAAGCCAAAGATTGCGGATGACATTGCAAATGAGATTGAAGAAGAGTGTAAGGATAAAGAAGAAGTAAGCATCTCTGATATTGAATCAATGGTTTATGATAAATTAATTACCAAAAAGCAGAGACTTACTGCAAAAGCATATGAGGGATATAGAAGTATTCGTGAGTTTCAGAGAGAAAATGAGAATACAACAGATTCCGAGATTGATGAACTGTTAGATGGTGAAAGTGAATATTGGAATACTGAGAACTCCAATAAAAACTCAAAAGTATTAAATACTCAGCGTGATTATATGGCAGGAATTGTTAGCAAAGATATTTCTCGTAGATTTTTACTTCCACCAGAAGTTGTACAAGCGCACGATGAAGGAATTATTCATTTCCATGATATTGATTATTTTGGTATGAATGCGATGAGTAACTGCTCACTTATTAATCTCGAAGATATGCTACAGAATGGTACTTGTATTAACAAGGTAATGATTGAAAAACCACATAGATTTATTACTGCTTGTACAATCGCCACTCAGATTATTCTTGGTGTTACGTCACTTCAGTATGGAGGGGCTACAATTACTCTTACACATTTAGCACCATTTGTAAGAGATAGTTACAACAAATACTATGAGAAATATAAGTCATGGGGATTTTCTGATGAAGATTGTAAAAAATATGCAAAAGCTGATACCAAAAAAGAAGTAGCAGATGGCGTTCAGACATTTAACTATCAGTGCAATTCTATGTCTAACTCAAATGGGCAGTCTCCTTTTTTGAGTGTATTCATGTATCTTGGGGAGACTACAGAGTATAAGAAAGAACTTGCAATGATTATTGAAGAGTTTCTTAATCAGAGATTACTTGGTCTTAAAAATGAAGTTGGCGTATATGTCACACAGGCTTTTCCAAAGCTTCTTTATGTCTTAGAAGAAGATAATATCCATGAAAATTCCCCTTATTGGTATTTAACAAAACTTGCAGCTAAGTGTACTGCAAAGAGAATGAACCCTGATTATATTTCAGAGAAGATTATGAAGAAATATAAAGAGGGCAACTGTTTCCCGTGTATGGGTGAGCGTAAACTACAGCCCAGGATAAACCGATTGAACCTCGTTGCTTAGAGGGTGTAACTAATATAGTTGCTAACGGATAGGTCTTAGGTAGAAGAGATTCTGTGACCTAAGATGAGTACCGTGCCAACCCTAGAAATAGGAAGTGTGTATCGACTAACCGTGATGAGTGTAGCGGTGTAGGATTGGAGACAAGCACCAATTCCAAGCAGTCGGCTCGTTGATGAGAGTAACGGACTCGGAGAGAATATATAGTCAGTGTACATAGTGATATGTAATAAAAACGTGTAGAAGTTTCCTTTCACCTTATAAAGATGAAAATGGTAATTATAAATTTTATGGAAGACTAAACCAAGGCGTTGTCACATTAAACCTTGTAGATATAGCATTGTCATCTGAAGGAGATTATGAAAAGTTTTGGAATTTAATGGAACAGAGAACAGAATTATGTCATAAAGCATTACTTTGCAGACATAAACGATTAGAAGGAACACTATCTGATGTCGCACCTTTATTATGGCAGTATGGAGCATTTGCAAGACTTGAAAAAGGTGAAAAGATTGATAAGTTACTTCATAATGGATACTCAAGTATTTCTCTTGGATATGCAGGATTATATGAATGTGTAAAATATATGACTGGTAAATCACATATTGATTCACAGGAAGGTCATGATTTTGGCATTAAAGTAATGCAGTTTATGAACGATAAATGTGACCAGTGGAATAAAGAACATTATATTGGATTTTCAATTTATGGATCTCCAATCGAAAACACAACGTATAAATTTGCGAAGTGTCTACAGAAACGCTTTGGAATTATTAAAGGTATTACAGATAGAAACTATATCACAAACAGTTATCATACATTTGTAAAAGAACCAATTAATGCATTTGATAAACTTGCTAAAGAATCAGAATTTCAGGCGTTATCACTTGGAGGTGCGATATCTTATGTTGAGACAGATGGATTAGTAAATAATGTAGATGCTATTTTAGAAATGAATAAATTTATCTACGACCATATCATGTATGCAGAAGAAAATACAAAATCTGATTACTGTCAGATTTGTGGTTATGACGGTGAAATCAAAATTATTGATGAAGGTGGTGAACTTATTTGGGAATGTCCAAATTGCCACAATAGAAATAAAGACAAGATGAATGTAGCAAGAAGGACTTGCGGATATATTGGAACTAATTACTGGGGAAAAGGACGTACTCAGGAAATTAAGGAGAGATATGTTCATATGACAGATATTGCGGAGGATTTATAATGAGATACGCACAGATTAGATCTATGGACATTTCAAATGGAGAGGGAGTTGGAGTCTCCCTCTTCGTTCAAGGGTGTGACAGACACTGCTTCAACTGTTTCAATTCTGAAACATGGGATTTTAATGGTGGTAAAGAATGGACAGAAGAAGCAAAAAATAAATTTATGGAATTGATTGATCGACCATATATCAGACGAATTTCTGTTTTAGGGGGCGAACCTTTAGCGGAACAAAACCTCGATGAAGTCTTGTCTCTAATTAAAGAAATCCGTAATTCTTTTCCCAACAAAACAATCTGGTTATATACGGGATATAAATTTGAACAAATAAAAGATGCATTTATTGAATCAAAGAAATGGTTACAAGCAAGTTGGAAACATTCCGCAATTATTCGATGGGAGATTATTTCAAATGTAGATGTACTCGTTGACGGAGAATATATAGATGAGCAGAAAGACCTTACGTTGAAATGGCGAGGTTCAAAGAACCAAAGGGTAATTGATGCAAAAGAAACGCTTAAACAAGGAAAGGTGGTTCTATATTGTGACTAAACTTAATAAAAATGACACTGTTTATTTTATTAAAATTTCATTCAATCCTGAACTTACAGACATATATGATTTACATATTAGAACCGTAGCAGATGATTATTATGTAGGATTGGATAGTACAACAGCTAAACATGCTTATATCTTTTCAGATAGAGATATTGACGAAGCAATATTTCTTAATAAAGCAGACGCATTAGAAAAACTAATGGAGATAAAAGGAGGATACGATGGAAATTAAGATTAAAAAATTAAACGAAAATGCAATTATTCCAACTAGAGGAAGCGAACAAGCTGCTGGTTATGATTTATATGCTTGCATACCAGAAAGAATTCTAATCAATCCCCATAAAACGGTTAAAATCGGCACAGGATTGTCAATGGAAATTCCCGAAGGTTATTTTGGGGCTATATTTGCCCGCAGTGGATTAGCAACAAAAAGAGGAATCAGACCATCTAATTGCGTTGGGGTTTGTGATAGTGATTACCGTGGAGAATATATAGTTGCTTTACATAATGACACAGATGGAATAAAAATGGTTGAACCAAACGAAAGAATTGCTCAATTAATAGTAATGCCATACTTATCTGTTGACTTTAAAGAAGTAAATGAATTATCTGATACTAACAGAGGTGTAGGTGGATTTGGTTCAACTGGAAAGGCGTGATTATGAATAGAGAAGATAAAATGCTGTATACAGTAAAAGAAGCATCGGCTACATTAGGAGTAAGTATTCATCTTGTATATGATCTTATTAATAAAGGATTGCTCCCTGCACTTAAATTGGGTAGCCTTAAAATAAGAAAAGAGACTCTTGATGAGTTCACAAAGAAGTATGAAGGAATGGATTTATCTGACCTCGACCATATAAAAGAATTAAATATTGCATAATAATAGGTAGGAATGGTATTATAATAAATATATCATTCCTATTTTATTGCAGGCGTTTCTAACACGCTTTCTCGTCCACATCTCGTCCACATTCAAGATAATCACACATAAAAATAATAAAACACAAAACAACACAAATCATCATAGACCATTTCGTGTAAAGCCTATGTTTATTAGCATTATACGACATATTAAATCATAATATAACATAGAAAAACAAATGGCTTTAGAATGGGTAACAACCCAATGGTTGGTGCTACAGTTGCTGTTGCTGTTTCCGTACAGCAGGCTGCTGATGAAGGCAAATTTTAATTAAAACTTTGATTTTATAAGGAATTTAGAGACTCTTGTAGATTTTGACAGGAGTCTCTTTTTTGTGCCTACAAGTCAATACCGCGTAAAAGTCTACGAGAAGTCTACAGAATTTTATTTTATAAAGTATAGACTTCAATAAAATTAATTCGATGCAATCTAAAATTTAGGTATGTATTTTTTAGTGTACTCATAAAATAAAATCGTTTCATCTAAAATATGAATCATTGTTAGGGATAATCCTTAGTTGTAAAATTAACGTAACAGATTTTACAAGGAGTAATTTATGAGACGTTTAAAAAGAATGGGAAGAAAATTTGTCAGTGCAGCTCTTGCTTTGACAATGACACTAGGACTGGTAGCTACGGGAAATATTGCAAACATTACACAGGTGAAGGCAGCATCAGCCCTTGAATCAAATGATTTTTTAAAGGTAAACGGAACGCAAATAAGAAAATCAAAGGGAAGTGGCGATGTTGTATATTTGCGTGGAACCAACGCAGGTGGATGGCTTGTTCAGGAAAACTGGATGAATCCCACTAATGCATCAGATCAAAGAACAATGATGGACACTTTAGCTAACAGATTTGGTTCTTCAAAGAGAGATGAACTGGTAGCAACATATGAAGACAATTACTGGACAACACAGGATTTTGATAATTGTGCTGAAATGGGTATGAGTGTTATCAGACTACCTTTTACATATATGAATTTATGTGATGATAATGGTAATTTAAAGTCTAATGCCTTTGATAGATTGGATTGGTTTGTAAGTAACTGTAGTTCAAGAGGAATGTATGTAATACTGGATATGCACGGAGCATTTGGTTCGCAAAATGGTATGGATCATTCCGGTGAGGTAAATGATGGTACGCAGTTATATTACAATCAAAGCAATAAAAATAAAACATTGAATTTGTGGAAAAGCATAGCTGAACATTTTAAGGGAAATCCTGCTGTAGCAGCTTATGATATTTTAAATGAACCGGGAATCAAAGCGGCTGCAACATACAGTCTTCAGTGGGACTTTTACAATGAGATATATAATGCAATACGTTCAAAAGATTCAGATCATATTATTATAATGGAATCATGTTGGGATGCAAATAATCTTCCGAGACCATCACAGTACGGATGGACAAATGTTGCATATGAGTACCATTATTATCCATGGAATGCGCAAAACAGCAGTTCCGCCCAGCAATCGTATTTTTCAGGAAAAGTTTCTGATATTTCAAGTCACAATTATGGTGTACCAACTTTTGTAGGAGAATTTACGTGTTTTGAACAGGAACAGGGTTGGAAGACTGCTATGTCTATATTTAACAGCCAGGGATGGCATTGGACAACATGGTCTTACAAGGTTACCGGAAACAGTTCGTGGGGTATTTATAATCATAGTCCGCAATCAGTTGATATATATAATGATTCAGCAGATACCATTAAAAATAAATGGTCAGCTGTAGGAACTTCATCAGCATGGAAAAACAATATGATATATAATGTTGTGAAGGAATATTTACCGGGTAAGGTTTCATCTACAGGTGGAAGCAGTTCATCAGATAATAATTCATCAGGCAGTAGCACATCAGGTGTTGCAACATTTTATGAACATTCAAATTATGGAGGCAGGTCTGTATCATTAGGTGAAGGCTCACATAATTATAATGACATAGTATCAGCTGGAATTAAGAATGATGCAATTTCATCTATTAGAGTATCGTCGGGATATAAGGTAACAATATATAATGATGCAGATTTTAAAGGTGACAAAAAGGAATTTACCTCAGATGCATCATATGTGGGTGATGATTTAAATGACAAAACATCATCAATTAAAATTGAAAAAATTAATAATTCAAGTTCAACATCTTATGCAGCAATAAAGTTGTCTGATGGTAAATATAGCATTAAATCAATAGCAAATGAAAAGTATGTTGTTGCGGAAAATGGTGGAAGCGACCCACTTATGGCTAACAGAGACAGTTATAGTGGAGCATGGGAAACATTCTTTATTGAAAATAATAGTGATGGAACAGTTAATATTAAAGCGGAGGCTAATAACAAATATGTATGTGCTGTTTTAGATGAAGAAAACCAGCTTACTCCAAGAAGCGACAGCCCAAGTACATGGGAAAAATTCCAAATATACAAAATTAAAGATGGAGAATATGGAATTAGAAGTGCTGAAAATGGCAAATACGTTAAGTCAGACTTAGATAATGGTGGAAAATTAATTGCAGGAAGTGACTCAATAGCAGGAGCATGGGAGGCATTTGTAATTGAAAAGGTAGGAGATTCAACTTCATCGGATGCAAAAGCATCTTTTTATGAGCATTCAAACTATGGAGGCTGGTCAGTGTCCTTAGGTGTAGGTTCATATAATTACAGTGATATTTTAGCTGCTGGAATTAAAAATGATGCAATTTCATCTTTAAAAGTTCCATCAGGTTATAAAGTTACCCTATGTAATGATGCTGATTTTAAGGGTTCCAGTAAAGATTTCACCTCAGATGCATCGTATGTAGGTGATGATTTAAATGACAAGACTTCGTCTATAAAAATAGAAAAAATCGGAAGCTCTAATATGTCATCATATTCTACTGTCAACCTTTCAAATGGCAAATACAGTATCAAATCAATAGCAAATGAAAAGTATGTTGTTGCAGAAAATGGTGGAAGTGACCCGCTTATGGCTAACAGGGATAGTTACAGCGGAGCATGGGAAACATTCTTTATTGAGAATAATGGTGATGGAACAGTTAATATTAAAGCTGAAGCAAATAACAAATATGTATGTGCTGTTTTAGATGAAGAAAACCAGCTTACTTCAAGGAGTGACAGCCCAAGTACATGGGAAAAATTCCAAATATATAAAATTAAAGATGGAGAATATGGAATTAGAAGTGCTGAAAATGGCAAATACGTTAAGTCAGACTTAGATAATGGTGGAAAATTAATTGCAGGAAGTGACTCAATAGCAGGAGCATGGGAGGCATTTGTGATTGAAAAGGTAGGAGATTCAACTTCCAATGCGTCATCTAATGCAAAGGCAACTTTCTGTGAGCATTCAGATTATGGTGGATGGTCAGTTTCATTAGGCGAGGGAAAATATGATTATAGTGCCATGGTTGCAGCGGGAATTAAAAACGACCAGATTTCATCAGTTAAAGTTCCTGACGGATATAGAGTAATATTATATAATGATGCAGGATTTTCAGGAGGGGCTAAAACGCTTTTACAGGATGCATCAGGACTGGGAGACTTTAACGACAAAACATCATCTATAATTATTGAAAAAGTTGACAGAGTTAATTTTAATAACGCAGATACATATATTACATCAATTGCCAATGGAAAAGTTGTTTGTGCTGAAAACGGAGGTAGTGATACTATTGTAGCTAACCGTTCATCATGTGGTGGAGCATGGGAATCATTCCAAATAGTTACAAATGACGACGGAACAGTATCCTTAAGATCAGTTTCTAATGGAAAATATGTGTGTGCCGTAATTGATGAGAAATGTCAGTTATTACCAAGAAGTGATAGTATAGGAACGTGGGAAAAGTTCATTATTGAAAAAATATCCGATGGTGAATATGCATTATATTCCATAGCTAACGGTAAGTATGTTCAGGCTGATCTAAATGATGGTGGAAAGTTATATGCTATAAGTGATACTGTTGCAGGAGCATGGGAAGCATTTAAGATTAACAAACTTTAACAAAATGTATATGTAGTTTAAATTACAAAAGGGACACCTCAATAATGGTGTCTCTTTTATATTGCAAAGTTTTCAATTACATCTTAAAAATTTTATATGTAAAAAGGCATTAATTCGCCAAATTTAGAAAAGTAATAAACAACCCCAGTCATTCTTTTTATTTCTATTCATGTTTATAATGAACAGTGAAAAGGAAATCTTACAAGAAAAATGGAGGAGTATATGAGATACGGACATTTTGACAATGAGAAAAAAGAGTATGTTATAGATAATGTAGCATTACCTGCATCATGGACTAATTATCTCGGAGTAAAAGATACATGTGTCGTTATAAATCATACGGCAGGCGGATATATGTTTTACAAATCGCCGGAATATCACAGGGTTACAAGATTTAGGGGAAATGCAGTTCCAATGGACAGACCGGGGCATTATGTATATATAAGGGATAATGACAATGGAGACTATTTTAGTATTTCATGGCAGCCGGTAGGGAAGCCTCTTGATAAGGCACAGTACAAATGCCGTCACGGACTTTCTTATTCCATATATGAGTGTCTTTACGACAAAATAAAAGCAAGTCAGAGAATGACGGTTCCCATGGATGATGATGTAGAATTATGGGATGTTGTAATAAAAAATACTGATGATAAGCCAAGAAACCTAAGCATTTTTTCATACTGTGAATTTTCATTCCATCATATTATGATTGATAATCAGAATTTCCAAATGAGTTTGTATTGCGCAGGTTCATCCTACGAGGATGGAGTTATAGAGCATGATTTGTTCTATGAAGAGTTTGGGTATCAGTATTTCACATCAAATTTTGAGCCGGATGGATTTGATTGTTTAAGGGATAAATTCATCGGTTTGTATCATACAGAAGACAATCCTATAGCAGTTGTTAATGGAAAATGCAGTGGCTCTTTTGAAAAGGGAAACAACCATTGTGGTTCTTTACAAAAAAATATCATTCTTGAGCCGGGCGAAGAAATACGTTTAGTATTTATGCTGGGAGAAGGTAATAGAGAAAAAGGAAAAGAAATAAGGGAAAAATATTCTAACTTTGAAAATGTGGATAATTCATATAAGCAGTTAGAAGAATATTGGGCAGATAAAATGTCCCGTCTTCAGATTAATACACCAAACGAAGGCATGAATACCATGATTAATATCTGGAATTTATATCAGTCTGAAGTTAACATTATGTTTTCAAGATTTGCTTCCTTTATTGAGTTAGGCGGAAGAACAGGATTAGGATACAGGGATACGGCACAGGATTCCATGACTATTCCTCATTCAAATCCGGAAAAATGTAAAGAAAGAATTCTACAGCTTCTAAACGGACTGGTATCAGAGGGCTATGGATTACATTTATTCTCCCCGGAATGGTTTGAAAAGAAAGAGGAAAAGAAAAAGCCTTTCAAATCACCAACGGTTATTCCGGGAATTAATAAAAAAGACATTATTCACGGTATAGAAGATGCATGTTCAGATGATGCATTATGGTTGATACCATCTATAGTTGAATACATAAAGGAAACAGGAGATTTAGCCTTTGCTGACAGGGAAGTTGATTATGCAGATAAAGGAAGAGACCGTGTATATGACCATATGAAGAGTATACTTGATTTTTCTGACAGAGAAGTAGGAAAGACCGGTGTGTGTAAGGGGCTTAGGGCTGACTGGAATGACTGTCTTAATTTAGGCGGTGGAGAAAGTGCAATGGTTTCATTCCTTCATTATTGGGCAATTAACAGCTTTTTAGAGTTGGCAGGATATTTAGGAAGAGATGATGACGTAGAAAAGTATACAGCCATGGCATGTAAGGTTAAAAAAGTATGCGAAACACAGCTTTGGGACGGAGACTGGTATATAAGAGGAATAACAAAGAATCTTAAGAAAATCGGAACAAAGAATGATGTGGAAGGAAAGGTTCATTTGGAAAGTAATGCCTGGGCAGTTTTATCAGGAGCTTCTGATTATGAACGGGGCATAAAGGCTATGGACAGTGTTCACAAGTACCTTGCAACAAAATACGGAATTATGCTTAACGCACCATCATATACAGTTCCGGATGATGACATTGGATTTGTTACACGGGTATATCCGGGAGTAAAGGAGAATGGTTCTATATTCTCTCATCCAAATCCATGGGCATGGGCTGCTGAATGTGTCCTCGGACGTGGTGACCGTGCAATGGAATATTACAATTCACTTTGTCCGTATAACCAGAATGATATGATTGAAATCAGGGAATCAGAGCCTTATTCCTACTGTCAGTTTATTATGGGGAAGGATCACACAGCCTTTGGCCGTGCTAGACATCCGTTTATGACGGGTTCCGGTGGATGGTCATATTTCTCGGCAACAAGATATATGCTGGGTATCAGACCTGATTTTGACAAACTGGAAATCAATCCATGTATACCGGCAGACTGGAAGCAATTTTCTGCAGTAAGAAAATGGAGAGGAGCTACTTATAATATCACAGTACTTAATCCTGATGCTGTTATGAAAGGAGTTAAGGAAATAAAGGTAAATGGTGAAATTGTTCCTGAAATAAAGGTATTACCGGAAGGAACCGTAAATGAAATAGAAGTGGTTTTAGGATAAAAGTTATAAGAAAGGAAGGAAACTATGATTAAGTTTGGAACCGGTGGATGGAGAGCAGTTATTGGTGATGAATTTATCAAATCTAACATTCAGTTATTAGCAAAGGCTATGTGCAACAAAATGAAGGCTGAAAATAAGACAGATAAAGGAATTATAATTGGTTATGACAAAAGGTTTTTGTCAAAGGAAGCAATGCAGTGGATGGGACAGGTATTTGCAGCTGAAGGTATTGAAACTTTACTTGTAAATAAATCAGCACCAACACCTCTTCTTATGTTTTATGTAGAAAAGCATGAATTGCCTTACGGAATGATGGTTACTGCAAGTCATAACCCTGCAATTTACAATGGTGTAAAGGTATTTACATATGGTGGTAGAGATGCAGATGAGTATCAGACAAAAGAAATAGAGGATTATGCTTCAAAAATTAATCCGGATGATATTAAGGAAATGGATTATGAGGAAGCAAAAAAGGAAGGACTTATAAAGGAAGTATATCCTTTAAATGAATATTTAGATAATATCATTGCAGCTGTAGATATGAAAAAAATCAAGGAAGCAGGATTAAGAGTGGCTCTTGATCCAATGTATGGGGTATCTGAAATACCTCTTAAGACATTACTTCTTACGGCAAGGTGTGATGTAGAAACAATTCATGACAGACATGATACACTTTTTGGCGGAAAACTCCCATCACCTACGGCATCAACATTAAGAGGTCTGATAACAAGAGTTATGGATTATAACTTTGATATTGGTATAGCTACAGATGGTGATGCCGATAGGATAGGTGTTATAGATGATACAGGAAGATTTTTGCATCCAAATGATATACTTGTGTTATTATATTATTATCTGGTAAAATACAAGGGATGGCATGGAGCTGTAGTTAGAAATGTAGCTACAACCCATATGCTTGACAAGGTTGCAAAGAAATTTGGCGAGGAATGTTATGAAGTGCCGGTTGGTTTTAAGTACATTTCAGCAAAAATGACAGAAGTTAATGCTGTAATTGGTGGTGAGTCATCCGGTGGTCTGACGGTTAGAGGACATATAAATGGAAAAGATGGTATATATGCTGCAATGCTTCTTATTGAGATGATTGCTGTAACCGGAAGAAAAATTTCAGAAATCTATAAGGATATTGAAGCAGAATGCGGAAGTATCTACATGGAAGAGAGAGATTACAAGTTTAGTCCTCAAAAGAAAGAAGAAATTCATGAACTTTTAATGATTGAAAAGAAGTTACCGGAATTGCCATATGAAATAGATCATGTATCCTATATGGATGGATGCAAGGTATACTTTAAGAATGGTGGCTGGGTAATTGGAAGATTCTCGGGTACAGAACCTCTTATTAGAATTTTCTGTGAAATGCCTGAGAAGGATGATGCGATTAAAGTATGTGAAATATTTGAAAAATTCCTTGGCCTGAAATAATAAATAGACGTTAAGGAGAATTATTAGGACAATGGACAAGGCAGGAAAAAACGGAAAGATGTCAACAAAATTCAACAATATCAAGGCTTCATTTAATGTAAATCAGTTTAAACAATCTGATTTAACAAGGGGAATGATAAGGGTTATTTTAATGTGTTGGTTTATACCGTGTCTTGCTTTGGCTATTGTTCTTTTTTATGTGGCAGAAACCAAAACTAACGAGCAGATAAATGATACTGTAAATACTTCCATGGAGAATGCTGCTGAAATTTGCAGAACCAATATTATGGCGGCAATTGAAGAGTCTAAAAGAGCCTCTTATGATGGGGTTATAAGAGATAGTTATAATTCATATAAAAAAAACGGCAATGATGCCCAGATGTATGATGAAATATCGTCATATCTGAATAATACCTACAAATATAGCGCCTTAATATCAAATACCATATTATTGTTTAACATGAAAACTCCATATCAGTATTATGCATATAGCAATATGGCAGGTTCTACATATGCTAACATTAATGAATTTATGGCAAATGCACTTTCAACTGTAAGTAGTGTGGCAAAAAATCTTGGAACAGGAACTAAATTTGTTGAAATCTCGAATCACTTATATCTTATTAGAAACATTGTTAATAGTCAGTATAAGCCAATAGCAATTCTTGTAATGGAAATTAACAAAAGTTACATATTTAAAAGTATTGATAATGTGGTATGGGCGCAGGATTCATTAATTTATCTGGAAAATGATATGATTAAGAATTGCAGCTCCTTAGACACAATGGATAGAAAAAAATTATTATATTTTGCCAATGAAAAAGTTATGAACGGTGAAGGAATAACCGATTCAGTTCTTAAATATGGATGCAATAAAAATAAAGGTATGTCATATATCACAATGTCAGTTAATAATCAAAGGCTTTCCTTTGTAATAAAACTTGACAGAGTTGGAATGTTAAGTGAAAATAACGTGGCAGTTTATGTATATATCATAATTATTTTATTATTGATTCCATTATTCTTTGCAACATTTTATTATTTTTATACCAATGTAAGTAAGCCTATATCAAGTCTTGTAAAAGCATCTGAGAAAATCGAAAATGGAGAATATGGATACGAAATATCAGATTTTAACAAGAAAAATGAATTTGGTACTCTTATTGATACCTTTAATCATATGTCCGTAAGTCTTGAACAATCTTTTGAGAGGATTTATGCTGAAGAAATTGCCGTAAGAGATGCAAAAATGCAGGCATTGCAGTCTCAGATTAATCCCCATTTTCTTAACAATACGTTGGAAATTATTAACTGGAAAGCAAGAATAGCCGGCAACAACGATGTAAGTAAAATGATTGAATCGTTAAGTGTTATGATGGAAGCAACAATGAACAGAAATAATGAGTCCTTCATTTCAATAAAAAAAGAGATGGATTATGTTAATGCATATTTGTATATTATTGTTCAGCGATTTGGAAGTAAGTTTCAGTTTAAAAAAGAGGTGGATGAGACATTATTTAATATAAACATTCCAAGATTAATTGTTCAGCCTTTAGTTGAAAATATGGTGGAACATGGTGGTGATATTTATGGCAACAGAATTGGAAAGCTAAAAATATATGAAAAAGAGGATTATTTATATATTGTTGTTGAAAATAATGGAAATATAAGTGAACATGACAGGAAACAGATAGACAGTCTTCTTAATGATATGGGAAATATTAAAAATCATTCTCATATAGGAATAAGAAATGTAAATAAACGATTAAAGATACTTTATGGGGAAGATAGTGGATTGACAATATCTAATCCCCAGGATAATTTAACGGTAAGTGAGATTAAAATAAAAAAGAGCAAATTAAGTTGATTCTTGTAAAATTGTACTTTGTTGAAATAGTAACGAACAATAACAGACAAAAAATGGCAATTATAAACAAAAACACCACTTTTTTTGTAATAAAATAACCAAATAATATCAAGAAAATACCAATAAGATACATTCACTTATTGGTATTTTTTGTGTAAAATAATTAATGTAAATCAAATAAATGAATCATCGTCATACATAATATACAAAAATGCTGATTCATGAGAATAAGGAGGATTTAATTATGAGAAAAGCGCTAGCTTTAGTATTATGCGGTGCTATGGCAGTATCAATGGTCGGATGCGGTAGCAGCAATTCTGGTAAAAAAACCAGTGATGAAACAAGTAAGAAATCAGTTAAGTTGAGCGTTACAACAACTTATGCAGGTGAGGACACAAATGCACAGAATTACAAAGATGCAGTAGCAGCCTGGGAAAGCAAGACCGGAAACAAGGTTGATGACAGTTCAGCAACATCTGATGAAACATTTAAGTCAAGAATTACAACAGACTTTGAAACAGGTTCAGAACCTGATGTATTATTCTTCTTTAACGGAGTTGATTCAAATCAGTTCGTTGAACAGGGCAAGGTAGTTTCAGTTGATGAGATTAGGAAAGAATATCCTGATTATGCAAGCAATATGAAGGATGATATGCTTGGCGCATCACCTGTAGATGGAAAGAATTATTCAATTCCTGTTAATGGTTTCTGGGAAGGAATGTTTGTAAACAAAGAAGTTCTTAAAAAAGCAGGAGTAGATGTTCCAACAAAAGATACTACATGGGATGAATTTTTACAGATGTGTGAGAAAATCAAGAAAGCAGGATATACACCAATTGCTGCATCATTACTTGAAATTCCACATTATTGGTTTGAATATTCAATTTACAACTTTGATTCACCTACAACACATAACACAGTTCCTGCTAAGGTAGATGATGCTGCAGGAAAAGCATGGGTTAGTGGTTTAGAGGATATTAAAACATTATACGAAAAAGGATATTTCCCGGCTAATACATTAACAGCAAAAGACGACGAAACATTCCAGTTATTCACAAACGACAAGGCAGCTTTCCTTTGCGATGGCTCATGGAAAGTCGGTGGTATTGAAAGTGCTGTTAAGGATCCGGAAAACTATACAGTAACATATGTACCTGGTAAGGGTGATCGTAAATCAACAGATATTATTGGTGGTATTTCAATGGGATACTACATTACAAAGAAAGCATGGGATGATCCTGAAAAACGTGCTGCAGCTGTTGATTTTGTAGAATATATGACAAGTGATGAAATGGTATCTAAATTTGCAGGTACAGGTGTAACAGCATTAAAGAATGGAACAACACCGGCAGATAATATGACTGCTCTTTCAAAAGATGCTGTAACATTTAGTGCAGGTGTAACAGCAATTTCACCTGCTGTTCAGGATAACTTATCAGAAGCAGTTAGAAAGCCAATCTTTGGTGAAATGTCATCAATAGTACAGGGCAAAACAGCCGCTAAGGATGCAGTACAGGCAGTTATCGACAAGCTCAGTGAATAATATTTATAAATAAAGCAGTAAGATGCTTTAGGTAGTAAATTTAAAACCTACAGGGGTTGTTGGTAAACAGCAACCCCTTATATTTTAGAAAGGTTAATGGAGAAAATGAATTCAAGAATTTACAAAAATAAAAAAATGATAATATTTTTCCTTATACCGGCATTCATTTTCATGTTTGTTTTCCTGTATTACCCATTTGTTCAAAACATAATAAACAGTTTTCAACATATTAAATACATGGGAACGACATCTGCTGAGTGGAATAAACCATTTTATATAAATTATATTAAAATATTTCAAGATCCTAAAATGCTTATAGCTTTGAAAAATACAGGAATCATGATAGTTGCAACAATACTTGGAGAGGTAGGAATTGCGCTTATCTTATCACTTCTTGTAAGCAACATCAGGAAAGGTTCAGGATTTTTCAGAGTTGTATATTTCTTCCCAATCGTTGTTTCGGCAACGGCGCTTGGTTTGTTGTTTAACCTTATCTTTCTTTATGATAAAGGTATGATTAACCAGATTTTACAGTTTGTTGGTTATTTAGACGCCTCAACTAATGAACTTATTGACTGGAAAGCAGACCACGCAATATTTACCATGTTGGTACCGGTTATATGGCAATATGTTGGATTTTACTTCATCATATTGCTAACCGGGCTAAGTGGAATACCGGAAGAATTATATGAGGCGGCTTCAATTGACGGAGCAACAAAATTTCAAAGGGCACGATACATAACATTACCACTTCTTAGAAATAGTATTTGTACATGTGTGGTTCTTGCAGTTACAGGTGCTCTTAAAGTATTTGATTTGCCATGGACAATGTTCCCTAATGGTATGTCAGATACATGGCTGACAGGTACATATATGTATGACAATGTATTCTCTGATGTTGACTTTGCGGCAGCAATCGGTGTAATCATTGTTATAATCGGTGTAGTGTTATCTGTTGTGGTTAATAAAATATTTAAAACTAAAAGTGATTATGAAGTGTAGGAGGTAAAGATGGAGAATAAAACCAAAGTAAGTAAAATAAAAATTTCTACAATAATCATCTATATCTTCCTTATTGCATGGGCAATGACAACAATTTTTCCATTAATATGGTCAATTTTAAACTCATTTAAGGATAGAAAGGCTATATATAGCAATTCCTTTTCACTTCCTTTTGGAGATTTGTTTTCATTGGATAATTACGTAAAAATATTTGACAATTACGATATTATAAGTGCATATAAAAACAGTTTCATTATTTCAGGAACAGTGGCTGTGGTTGTTATTTTGTTATCGGGAATGGCTGCTTATGTACTTACAAGATACAAATTTAAAGGAAAAGGTGTTCTTTTAGCGCTTTTGTATGCGGGAATGATGTTCCCAATTTATTCCACAATTATTCCGGTATTCAGATTAGAATCTGCATGGGGATTAGTTAATACAAATAGCGTTGGTGCACATCTTTTATCGGTAATTTTACCGCAGATTGCAGGTAATATGTCATTTGCCATTATTGTATTATCAAGTTATATACAGGGATTGCCTGTTGAATTAGAAGAAGCAGCATATATGGAAGGATGTAACATATTCCAGATTTATTTTAAAGTTATAATGCCTCTTAGCAAGCCATCATTTGTTACGGTAGGAATATTTAGTTTCCTATGGAGTTACAATGATTTGTTCACACAGATGTTCTTCTTAAGAACAAAGGAGAACTGGGCAATTACGGTTTTACTTAATAACATATCTTCAAAAGAGGGTGTAAACTATGGAATGTTATTTGCTTCCGTTACATTAATAGTTGTTCCGGTACTTGTTGTTTACTTATGTTTACAGAAGTACATTATTAAAGGAATGACTGTAGGTGCCGTAAAAGGTTAAAAAATTTGCCATTTTGTGTTAAAATATTAAGAACATAAAAATGACAAAGGAGAAAAATTATGTATAAAGTTGTCATAGTTGATGATGAGCCAATCATCGTTGAAGGTTTACAAAAGGGGATTGAGTGGGCTAATTGGAATTGTGAAATAGTAGGAACAGGAAGTAATGGATTAGAAGGGCTACAATTAGTAAAGGAATTACAGCCTGATATTCTCATTTCAGATATATCAATGACTAATATGGATGGTTTGGCAATGGTTGCCGCTGTCAAATCAGAATATCCTAATATTGAGGTTTGCCTTCTTACCGGATTTAGAAATTTTGAGTACGCACAGCAGGCTATTAAGCTGGGAGTAACAAGATTTTTACTTAAGCCGTCAAAGTTTGATGAATTAGAGGAAGCAATTGATGCTATGATAAAAAATCTCCAGTCCAAAGGAGATATGGGCGAGGAGTCAGATAGTGATATCTGGGATTTAAATGATCCGGAAGAAAAATATCTCTATGATACATTTATTAAAAACAGAGTCATAGACGAATCAGATTGCGAAGGAAAACTTAAGTTTACTGATGCAAACAATTACATAATTAAAAATGCCATAAAATTTATGTATGAGCATTATGTTTTGAAATTAAGTCTTATAGATGTGGCTGACCAGTGCTTTATAAGTAACTGGCATCTTAGCAAGTTGTTAAATCAGTATACGGGAAAAGGTTTCTTTGAAATAATTAATAGAATTCGTATTGACAAAGCAAAAGAATTATTGAAAACTACGTCATACAAGATTCAGGATATTTCTGAAAAAATAGGTTTTCAGGACGTTACCCATTTTTCAAGAATTTTTAAAAATTATGAAGGAGTGTCACCTAAGGAATTCAGAAATAATACCAACGTATGATTGATAGTGGAAAGGAATCAATATGCGTATTATCAAAGCGGATGATTATTATTCAATGAGCAGAATGGCAGCTAATATTATCTCTGCCCAGATAATAATGAAACCTAAATGTGTTATCGGACTGGCAACAGGTTCGACACCACTTGGAACTTATGCACAGCTTATAGAGTGGTATAAAAAGGGCGATTTGGATTTTAGCGAAGTAACGACAATTAATTTAGATGAATACAAAGGACTATCACCTGAAAACGACCAAAGTTATCGTTATTTCATGAATAAAAATCTGTTTGACCATATTAACATTAAAAAAGAAAATACTTATGTACCAAACGGATTAGAGCCTGACTCTAAGAAAGCATGTGATGAATACAATGAGATTATCAGGAAAAGCGGAGGGGTGGATTTACAGCTGTTAGGTCTTGGAAATAACGGACATATAGGATTTAACGAACCTGATGAGGCTTTTGAAAAAGAAACTCATTGTGTAAAATTATCAGAAAGTACAGTTAACGCAAATTCTCGTTTTTTTGAAAATATAGATGATGTACCAAAGGAAGCATATACCATGGGCATCAAATCAATTATGCAGGCAAAGAAAATTGTTATTGTTGTAAATGGTAAAAACAAGGCTGAAATAGTTAAAAAAGCATTTTTTGGACCGGTAACTCCAAATGTTCCGGCTTCAGTTTTACAGTTACATAACGATGTAACGTTAGTAGGTGATGCAGAGGCTTTAGAACTTATAGATGAATATATCTGATATGGAGGCAAAAAATGCTTATTAAAAACGGTTTAGTTTTTACAAAAGATTTTAAATTTGAAAAAAAGGATATTCTTATTAAAGATGGAATTATAGAAAAAGTAGATGATTTTATTAAAGCAGATAACATTGATGAAAATCATATTGTTGATGCTTTGGGACTTAAGGTAATTCCGGGACTAACGGATATTCATTTTCACGGTTGTGTGGGATATGATTTTTGCGATGGAACTGATGAAGCCATAAGTGCTATGGCAAAGTATCAGTTAAGTAATGGTGTTACAAATATCTGTCCTGCTACAATGACCTTGCCATTAGACAGGCTTAAAAAGATTTGTTCAGTTGCCGCTAACCACAAATCAGGTGAAGGTGAGGCTGTTTTATGTGGAATTAATTTAGAGGGTCCATTTGTTTCACCTCATAAGTGCGGGGCGCAAAATCCGGAATATGTCCATAAGCCGGATGTGGAATTTTTACAGGAATTAATTAATGATTCTAAGGGACTTACAAAGCTTGTGACCATTGCACCGGAAGTAAATGGTGCCATTGATTGTATAAAGGCTTTAAAAGATAAAATTTCATTTTCAGTAGGACATACAATTGCTAATTATAATGAAGCAAAATTAGCCTTTGATATGGGAGCTAATCACGTTACTCATCTCTATAATGCAATGACCGGTCTGACTCACAGAGAACCGGGAGTTGTAGGGGCAGCTGCAGAAAATGAAAGGGTTATGGCTGAAATGATTTGTGATGGCATACACATTCATCCTGCGGCAATTAAGGCAGCATTTAAGATGTTTGGAGATGACAGAATTATTCTTATAAGTGACAGTACCATGGCATGTGGTATGCCTGAGGGTGAATACGAACTAGGCGGTTTACCGGTTTACTTAAAGGATAAGGCTGTAAGACTTAAAGATGGGACATTAGCAGGTAGTGCCACAAATGTTTATGAATGTATGGTAAACATTATTAAAATGGGCATTCCTGAATGCAGTGCCATAAAAGCAGCAACATATAACCCGGCAAAATCTATAGGCATTCTTTCAGAATGTGGTACTATAGAGGACGGAAAGAGGGCAGGAATTGTTCTCATTGATGAAAATTATGATATTAAAAAAGTAATCAGATAAGTGTATCTTAAATTGAAAATTGTCAATTTATAAGTTATAATCTTATTTATGAGAAAGATTACATTAGGAATACTGGCTCATGTAGATGGTGGTAAAACTACTCTCTCTGAGTCAGTATTGTATTTAACGGGAAAAATAAGAAAATTAGGTCGTGTTGACCATAAAGATGCATATCTGGATAATTTTCAGATGGAAAGAGACAGAGGAATAACGATTTTTTCAAAGCAGGCAGTCTTTGAATATAAGGATATGGAGGTAACATTATTAGATACTCCGGGACATGTGGATTTTTCCACTGAGATGGAGCGAACATTGCAGGTATTAGATTATGCTGTTCTTCTTGTAAGTGCATCAGATGGCATACAGGGACATACTGAAACATTATGGAAGCTTTTAGCCAGATACCAGATTCCAACTTTTATTTTTGTAAATAAAATGGATATGCCAAATGTAAGTGGCGATTTTGTTTTACATGAATTAAAGGAAAAATTTGGAGATAATATTGTAAGATTTCAGGGAGATGTAGGCATATTAGAAGATATAGCCATGACTGATGAAAATGTTTTAGAGGAATATATGGAAACAGGAAATATCAGTCAGGAAACCATTACTGAACTTATATTTGGCAGAAAGCTTTTTCCATGCTATTTTGGTGCGGCTTTAAAGCTTGAAGGAGTTGAAGATTTGTTAGAGGGGATATGTAAGTATACCTTTGAAACTGTGTACAGTGATAAATTCGGAGCCAAAATATATAAAATATCAAAGGATAATAACGGCAACAGACTTACCCATATGAAAATCACCGGTGGAAAGTTGTCTGTTAAGGAAAGCATTAAAGGAAGCAATATAGATAGCGGTGAGTGGGAAGAAAAGGTAAATGAAATAAGAATTTATTCCGGAGAAAAATACCAGCCTGTAGGAAGTGTTGTGGCAGGAGATGTATGTGCCGTAACTGGCCTTACCAAAACATATTCAGGTCAGGGATTGGGTCAGGAAGAAGAAAGTGAAACCCCTGGTTTAATACCTGTTCTTTGCTATAAAATTATTCCACCTGATGAGGTTAATATTAATCAGGCATATTTAAAAATAAAGGAATTAGAGGAAGAAGACCCTACCCTGCAATTAAAGTGGAATGGCGAAAAACATGAAATAACAGCAAACGTTATGGGGCCTATTCAGATTCAGGTTTTAAAGCAGCTTATTAAGGAACGGTTTGACTTGGATGTTGAATTTGATTCTGCCGGAATTTTATATAAGGAAACTATAGGGGATTCGGTAATTGGTGTTGGGCATTTTGAGCCTTTAAGACATTATGCAGAGGTTCATTTATTGTTAGAGCCGGCTGAACCGGGGAGTGGAATTATATTAGACTCAAAGGTTAAAGAAAATGATTTGGCAAAAAACTGGCAAAGGCTTATTCTTACTCACTTAGCAGAAAAAGAGCATAAGGGAGTTTTAACAGGTGCACCAATTACTGATATATGTATTACTATTGTTGCCGGAAAGGCACATTTAAAGCATACTGAAGGTGGTGATTTCAGACAGGCAACATACAGAGCTGTAAGACAGGGGTTAAAAAAGGCAAAATCAGTGCTTTTAGAGCCATATTATGATTTTACTTTGGATGTTCCGGCAGATTGTGTGGGAAGAGCTATGAATGATATTAGCAGAATGTACGGCTATACAAATCCACCACAGTTGTCTGAAAGTAATGCCACCCTTAAGGGCTATGCACCGGTATCGGAAATTTGGAATTATATAACAGAAGTCAACGAGTATACTCATGGTAAGGGAAGACTTACCTTAAAATATAAAGGCTATGCACCTTGTCACAATGAAGAGGAAGTTATTAATGAAATAGGATATGACAGTGAAAGCGATGTAAATAATCCTACAGGGTCTGTATTTTGTGCCCACGGCGCCGGATTTAATGTCCCGTGGGATTTGGTGGAAGATTATATGCACCTTAAGGATGAGACTAATCTTAATAACATAGAGGTTGGGGAAATTACAACAATTAATACTGATACTCCGTCTAAGACCCGGTTAAATACTTATGCAGGAGACAAGGAATTAGAGGAAATTTTTGAGAGAACCTTCGGCAAAATAAAACGAAAAAAAATTGCTACACCTACTGTTAGAAGATATGACAGTAAACCTAAGGTTTATAAAGGAAATAATAAGAATAATCTGGCAGAATGTGTTTTGGTAGACGGGTATAATATTATTTTTGCGTGGGATGAATTAAAAGAATTAGCTAAAGACAACATTGACGGGGCAAGGGATAAGCTTCTTGATATTATGTCTAATTATCAGGGATATAAAGGCTGTACCGTTATAGTTGTATTTGATGCTTATAATGTAAAAAGGCATACTGAAACAGTATACAAACATGATAATGTGTTTGTAGTGTATACAAGGGCAGCTGAAACAGCAGATATGTATATAGCAAAAACTACCCACAAAATGAGTAGCAAATATAAAGTTACCGTTGCCACATCAGATGCCCTAGAGCAGCTGATTATTATGGGACATGGGGCACTAAGAATGTCTGCGATGAATTTCTTAGAGGAAGTTAAAAGAGTTGAAAACCTTATTAGCGAAAGCATAAATAAAGGAATTTAAGAAGAAGGGGCTGTACTTTAACATAAATGTTATAATACAGCCCTGTTTTCTTATTTTATATATTCTTTTAACCAGTAGCTTATCTGTATTATATATGCAAGCATCTGTGGACCTGCCATTAGCTGCCCATACCACGGCTTTCCGTAATCTTTTGGACTTTTTATAAAATTTACAAGTTTTTCTTTGTCAATTATTTCGCTTAATTTTGGATTTGCATGAAATTCCTCTAAGGCAAGATTGCCTAAGAGTTTTTCATAATCAGGGTCATATGTTTTAGGATACGGACTTTTTTTACGGTACAAAACTTCTTTTGGAAGATAATTTTTCCCACATTCAACTAATAAACTTTTTGCCTGATTATTGTAACATTTGTATTTCCATGGAACATTAAACACATATTCTAAAATCCTGTAATCCGCATAGGGAACACGGGCTTCAAGTCCTGAAAACATACTACATCTGTCCATACGGTTTAAAAGTGTCATCATAAACCATCGTACGTTTAAATAACAGATTTTTCTCCTGTTTCTTTCAATTTTATCATCATCAATTAAATCAGGACATTCCTTAATGGTATTTAAATATTTTTCATTAATATATTCCTTTAAAGGAAGCTCTCTTATAAAATCATCTTTAAAAAGACAGGTTCTTGCATCTAAATCATAAGACCATGGAAAGGTAACCTGATTTAGCATATCTTCCCTATGAAACCATGGATAACCTCCAAAGATTTCGTCAGCACATTCGCCGGTAAGGGTTACTTTACACTCCTGTGAAACTAAATTACAAAAATAAAGCATTGAAGATTCCACGTCAGCCATACAAGGCATATCCCTTGCAATCATGGCTTTGTATAAACAGTCAATCTGGTCTTTATTAGTACACTCAAGGTAGGAATGGTTACTGTGAATATGATTAGCCATAATATCCACATAAGGTCTATCCTGGGTGCTTTGGAAGGAACTTGCCTTAAAATTCTTATTATTACCTAAAAAGTCAAAGGAATAGGTGTTTAATTTATCAGGGGCAAGTTTTTTTGCCACAATGGCTGAAACTAAACTGGAATCAAGACCTCCGGATAAAAAAGTACATATTGGAATATCTGAAACCATTTGTTTTTCAATGGCATCTTCGATTAAATAGGAGCAATGGTTAACTGTATCCTCATAGTTTTCAGTGTGAGGCTTAGATGTAAGCTTCCAATAGCATTTGTCACGGCACAAAATATTTTTATGGGAATCACAGGTGATTTCCATAAAATGTCCCGGAAGAAGTTCTTTTATGTTTTCAAAAACGCCATTTCCCGGAGTATGGGCAGGACCTAAGCCGATAATTTCGCACCAGCTTTCCTTATTTAATTCCGGCCCAATTCCGTAAGCAAAAATTCCCTTTATTTCTGATGAAAATACAAACTGATTAAAGTCGTAATGGTAAAATAAAGGTTTAACTCCAAGATGATCTCTTACAATAGTTAATGTGTTATCTTCGTATATTGCAAAGGAAAAAATCCCGTTTAGCTGGGAGAAAATTCTATGACCAAATACAAGGTAGCAGTACAAAATAACTTCGGTATCGCTGGTTGTTTTCAAAGTGACGGAGTACTCCTTTAACTTTTCTGTAAGCTCAGAAGTATTGTAAAGCTCCCCATTATATATAATAGTAGCAATCCGGTTACGATACATACAGGACATAGGCTGATGCCCGCCTTTTAAATCCCTAATGGAAAGGCGGGTGTGGGCAAGACCTGCAAAACCTTCTAAATATATATCATCGTCATCCGGTCCACGGTGTTTTATTGATTTTTTCATATTAGTTAGTTTATTTGTAAGCAATCTACAGGAATGTTCATTAAACACGTCATATTTAGTTTGAAAAAAACCGGCAATACCGCACATAAAAAACTCCTTTTACATAATTGTCACATGTGGACTCTTAATAACAGGCTGAATTTGTCTTCCACTAAGAGCTTTTTCAATGGTTTCTTCAATTAAATCTACATGCGCAATCATAGAATTGGGCTTAGATATATAGTTATCCTGGCCAAATGGCACAAAGTAAATGTTCTTGGTATTTAATAGAATACCAATATTCTTAAGATTCATTCCCAGTGCGTCATTTGTACTTAAAAAAATAACCAGAGGACGGTTATTTCTAAGATGAGCCTTAGCTGCCATAAGAACAGGTGTGTCTGAAATGCCGTTTGCCAGCTTTGACAATGTGTTACCGGTACAAGGTGCGATAATCATAAGGTCAAGCATTGATTTTGGCCCTATAGGTTCAGCGTCAGGTATGGTAACAATTGGCGGATGCCCACTGATTTTCTCTGCAAGACTTAAAAAGTCCTTACATTTTCCAAATCTTGAGTCCGTTGAGGCAGCGTTATCTGAAAAAATCGTGATAATGTTTGCTTTTGTGTCAGCAAGGTGTTTCAGCTCTTCAAATACCTTCTTGTAAGTACAATATGAGCCTGTAATTCCAACACCAATATTCTTATCCTTAAAGTTATGAGCCATTTATCCCAGTCCTTTCTGTTTTAAATATGAAATAATGCTTTTAGCAATTAATTCCCCGGCTGCCTTAGGAGCTGTTTTTCCCGGCAGTCCGGAGCATGTAATAAGGGATATTCCATATTTTTCTGACAATTTTTTATCAAAGCCATATGGATAGCCTGCAATTTCAAAAAGAACACAGGATTTTTTTAAAAGACTCATGTTATATTCTGTGAAAATGACTTCAGGAACTGTATTAATTATAATGTCAAATTTATTAAGTCCCATGGAAAAATCGTCTTTTTCTAAGGTTTTGTATCCATATGATACTGCCTGACTTAAATGTTTTTTTGTATGGTCATATATGGATACATCACAATTTAAGTTAAAAAGTCTCGAAGCAATATTAGTTCCGCATTTTCCAAAGCCTAAAATAAGCACCTTTGAATTATTAAGGGAAAAATCCGTATTTTTAATAATCTCACCAATTAATCCCTCGGCTGTAAGCATGGCATTGCTCCAGACCACATCTTCATCCTTTAAAACATCAATTAATTTAATATTTTTAGGAAAAAGTTTCATTATATTCTCACTGATGCTACTGGCAAATACAATTTGTTTCGGTTTTAAAAGTCCTAGAAATGTATCCACCGGAAAACCGGTATAGTAGTCGCAATTTATATATTCATTATTTTTCACAAATGGAGTTCCTGCAACAATTATGTCAGTATTATTAAAATCCATGTTTGTTATTATTTCGGCATTATATCCGTTATTTTTCAAATATTCTTTTATATAAAACTGTCGTTTGTCACCTGAAATAATAGAAATAGTTTTCATAATAACCTCCATGCTATAAAATATGCTGAAATTATTTATCAGTGATTAAAATAATAAAAAAATTGTCAGTGTCTCCAATAATATATTTTTATTTTCACTATTAAATGGTATACTGTAAGATATTTGAAATAATGCTTTTGGAGGAAAAGATGGAAAAGAAGAATATAAGAAAAAAGTTAAAAATTACTGCATTAATATTTAATATTCTGGTAATAGCGGCATTAGTATTTTTAGAGGTTGTTTTTTATGATATTGCCTCATATAAAAACTATCTGCTGTTAGAATATCTCCCGGTTAAGTATATTGTTTTTGCCGAGATATTTCTTGTGGTAATTTCAATTATTCCTTTCGTGGTAAAGAGAGGATTTAAAAGTAGGATTTTCTCAATTGTTTTGTCATTAATACTTATTGTAGCAATGGTAACATCAGGTATTTTAGGTATAACATATAATTCAAAAATCAAAGGCATGTTTACTAAAACAGAAGAAACCATTGATGAAATAGTTAAAAACTCTTTATTAGCCACAGACGAATATGGTGTGTATGTTCTTAAAGAAAATAAAGCCGAAAAGTTAAAACATGCCCTTAAGTATAAATTCGGATATAACAGTCAGTTTTCATCAGAAGATATTAAAAATGTTTTAAATGCCATAGAAACTGAACTTACAGCTATTGTAGATAACGAAGAAATAAATGACCCTGTTACATTAGCACAGGAACTCCTAGAGGGAAATGTTGATGCAATTATTCTTAACCAGTCATTAATTGATGCCATTGAATCAGCAGGAGATGACACGGATGATGGAAAGAAAAATGGCAAATATTCTGATTTTACAGACAAAATTAAATGTATTTATACAACTACAGTGGAAAATGCCGTTGCCCAAATGAATGATAAGGGTAATGCCACAAAAAGATGTTTCAATGTATATTTAAGCGGAATTGATACAGAAGGAGACGTTACCGTTAAAAGTAGAAGTGACGTAAACATTATTATGTCAGTAAATCCTCTTACAGGTAACATTGTTCTTATTTCAACACCGAGAGATTACTATGTACCATTATCTATATCCAATGGTGTAAAGGACAAGCTGACCCATGCAGGAAATTATGGAATTGATGTATCTATGGACACTCTTAAAATGATTTATGGTATAGATTTTGATTATTATGTACGACTTAATTTTACGGGATTTGTTAAAATAATTGATGCCTTAGGTGGTATAGACGTTGATTCTGATTACGCATTTTCAGCGGCAGGATTTAGCTACAAAGAAGGTCTTAATGAAAATTTAAGCGGAATAGAAGCCCTTTGGTTTGCAAGAGAAAGACATTCATTTGCTGCAGGTGACCATCAGAGAGGTAGGGACCAGATGAAAGTAATTGAATCTGTAATTGCCAAATGCCAGTCACCTGCATTACTGAAAAATTATGACAGTATTTTAAGTGAAATTAGTGAATGCTTTCAAACTAATATGACAAAGAAAAGCATTAAATCTCTTGTAAGGTTTCAGTTAAACCGTGCACCTAAGTGGAAAATAACCCAGTACAGTGTAAGCGGTCAGGGAACATCAGATTACACATACAGTATTCCAAATCAGAAAGCATATGTTATGGTTCCTGATGAAAATACCATTAATACAGCTAAGCAGCTTTTAGAGGATAATAAGGAAAATAAGGATATAAAAGAGCCTGAAAGTACAAAGGAGTAAATTAATGGAGAAAAATAATAACCTTAAGAATGAAATAATTTCAACAAAAGCAAATACCTTAAAGGCATTAGAGAAAATTATCACAAAGGCGTTTATTGAAGAAATGCTTATTATTGTGGTAGAGGACTACGTAAAAAACAAAAGAGAGGTTGCCCTTAACATTGGGAAAAAGTTTAAGGGAGCAAAAATTGTTGTAAGAAGTTCATCTACAAACGAGGACTGTTACAAAAAGTCCAATGCAGGTCATTACACCAGTTTGTTGGATGTGGATTCATCTAATGTTACATCTGTAATAAATGCAATCGATGATGTTATTGCGTCATATTCATCAGACATTGATGATATATCAAATCAGCAGGTATTAATTCAGCATCAGGCAGTGGATGTAGCATACAGCGGGGTATTATTTACTTACGATATTCAGGGTCAGAGACCATATTATTTAATTAATTATGATGACAGCGGCTCAACGGATTCCGTTACCAGTGGTATTGGTGGAAAAACACTTTGGATAGCAAGAAACACCCGGTTAAACGAATTAGATGTGGAATGGTGTAACTTACTTACGGCTGTTAACGAAATTGAGGAACTTCTTAAGATACCCCTTGATATTGAGTTTGCCATTAATAAAAAAAATGAAGTTATTATTTTTCAGGTCAGACCTTTAGTGGCTAACTTTTCAAAAAATAAAAAGGCTTCTGAGAGTTTTAATGTTTTTTATGACAAAATAAATAATCTGAAAAATGATTATCGAAACATAAAGAATATAATAGATGGCAATTATATGATGTTTTCCGATATGGCATTTTGGAATCCGTCAGAAATTATTGGAACAAGTCCAAGAACATTGGATTATTCACTATATAGATTTATTATAACGTCAAAGGCATGGAATGAAGGTCTGGTACCTATGGGATACAGGCGCTTAGACGACGAGCTCATGTACAAAATAGGTGTAAAGCCATATATAAGTCTGGAATATTCATTTTATTCCCTTATACCGGCTAAGATTGATGAAGAGCTGGCTCAAAAATTAGTTTCATTCTATTCATCTAAGTTAAAAAAAGACGTTACGGCACATGATAAGATAGAATTTGAAATTGTATATTCCAGCTATGACTTTAACACTTATCTTAGAACTACCGAGTTGTTAGACTATGGTTTTTCCAGCAGTGAGAGAAAACAAATAGCGGAAGCACTTAAAGAGCTTACATTTAATAATGTATCAAATTACAATGAAATTTCCGTTAATGATACCGGTGACATTAAGAAACTTGAAAGTATAAGGAAACGGATTAAAGACAGATATGAGAATTGTTCTAACCCTCAGGAGTTGATTAAAGTTATAATTGAACTTCTTGAAAATATAAGAAGATTTGGAACACCACAGTTTACCCGTCAGGCAAGAATGGCTTTTATAGCAAGAAGTTTTTGCAGTTCCCTTGTGGCATCAGGATGGTTTGTTCAGGAAGATATAGATAATTTTATGAAGGGAATTTCCACTGTATCTTCAGATTTTGAAAAAGATTACCAGGAATATTCTGCCGGTGAAATGACAAGAGATGATTTTAACAGCAAGTACGGTCATTTAAGAAGTGGCACATATGACATAAGAACCGACAGTTACAATCAGATGGTATTTAGACCGGTTACAGGAACTTACAAGCCTCAAAAGGAAAAAGCAATAAAGACAGGGCTTAACGAGGAAATTCTGGCAAAAGCATTATTATCTATTGATTTTGACATACCTGCAAAGGATTTTATTCGTTTTATGACAACGGCAATAGAAAGCAGGGAGTATTTTAAATTTGAATTTACAAAATCCCTTAGTCTTGCCATTGACTTAATACAAAGTCTTGGAAAAATATTAAATATTGACAGAAATGATTTGTCCTGGATTTCCGTTGAGGATTTAGAGGATTGCAGAAGACTTGGAATAAAGGAAATAGAAGCTTTTCTTAAAAATGTAATAAAACAAAATCAGGATTATTACAATGAGTACTCAAATATAATTTTACCTGATGTAATTTTAAACGAAACAGGTATATCTGTTATTCCGGTAAATAAAGCAAGACCTAACTTTATTACTTCCAAAAAAGTAGAAGGTGAAGTTGTAAATTTAGAGCATGAAACCGATGAAGACCTTATGGATAAAATCGTAATGATTCCAAAGGCTGATCCGGGATATGAGTGGATATTTACTAAGGGAATTAAGGGCTTTATTACAAAGTACGGTGGAATGGCATCCCATATGGCAATAAGGTGTGCAGAATTTGAAATACCTGCTGCCATAGGATGTGGTGAAAAAATATATAATTATGCATCAGGCATTAATTACATGGAATTAGACTGTGCCAACGGCATTATCAAAGAGGGCATACAATGTGAGGATTTAAGGGCTCTTATTACCCAAAGAGAGGGAATTAATCAATATGGAGACCCTACAGATGTGTTAGAGGCAGCATACATTAGATTTTATGAGCTATTGGGCTTTATTCCACAGCCTGCGTCTAACTATGTAAAAAATGTCGGAAAATTGTTTGAGAGACAATGTGATCTTTTAATAGTAGCCGGAGGAGGAGCACTACCTGTTAAATATTATGACAGAAGCCATAATGAGGAATTGCAGCCCCACCGTGATATTATGGAAGATAAACTTATTAAGCATTGTATAGGGGAAGGTATACCTATTATTGCCACCTGTCGTGGTATGCAGTATTTAAATGTTTTGTTTGGTGGAAAACTACTTTATCATCCTACTCTTGAAAGTGACAGACCAAGGGGAGTTGATCACAAGGTTTATCTTGTTGAAGAAAACAGGGAAATATGGGTTAATAATTTCCATCAGGATGTGGTTCCGGCAGATGGTCTGGCACCATGTTTCAAGCCTCTTGCCATAGACAGGGAAAACAATACCATTGAGGCATTTGGTTCAGACGAAATGAAAATTCTTGCATTACAGTGGCATCCGGAAAGAAAATTTGCTACTGCAAATGCTCTTGAAGATACAAGACGTTTGGTTATTAATTTTATACAGCGTCATATTAAATAATTGGAAATGAGGAAACTTTTATGAATACAATCAGCGATAAAAAACTTCTGTGCTGGTCACAAAAATATAATCTTGAGAATTTAATTGTGGCAGGCTACCAGGGTGGATATCCTATTATACAATTTAAACGTAGAGATGACATGCCGGTAGTTAATATGTCAAAACGTGAAATAAATTCCATTATAAGAAAAGCAGAAACCTATGGTGGAATCGAATTAGGAGTTGTATACAATCTTAGAAAAACAGCCTTTATTCTTGTAAATGATGACACAATAGTTATTTGTGGACATGAATATGTATTAGACAGAATATTAGAAAAAATCTTCTAATACAATGTAATAATTTTAACCAAATAATTTCAAATTAAAATATAAATGTAACAGATTTGTAATAATTTATTGACAAAACGTAATAAATGCTGTATAGTACTCCTTGTGCACAGGATAAGTGCATAGAGAAGGAGTGTATTTATGAATAAAACAAAACTCATTACTGGCATTGTTTTATTTGCCATGACACTTGTTATTACGGTTTCAAGTTGTTTCTATGGTAATGAAATAAACAATGATGTTAAGCTTACAGAAGATAAGGTTAAAGCTTTACAGTCAGTTAATGCAGACATTATTACTAAATCTGTTAATCAGGTTAGTAAGTTATCTACAAATGTTCTAAACACAAATACAGCAGCCACCAATAATTTATTAGCAGATACTTCAGAAGAGCCAATAGTTATTGAATCAAATGATTCAATAAAAATCACAAAAAAGAAGTCCAAATCTTCTAAGAGCAAGAAGAAAAAGAAGAAGAAATCAAAGAAAACTGCTAAGAACAAGAGAAAAAAGAAAAAAAGTAAATATATAAAGGTTGGAACATTTAAAGTTACAGGTTATTGCAGTTGTGCAAGATGCTGTGGAAAGTCAACAGGTATTACCGCATCAGGTACCGTGGCAACGGCAGGAAGAACTATAGCTGCAGATACATCACAGTTTTCATTTGGCTCAAAGGTTGTGATTAACGGTCACACATATACTGTTGAAGACAGAGGTGGTGCTATCAGAGGAAACAGAATTGATATATTCTTCAGTTCCCATTCAAAGGCTTTAGACTGGGGTGTAAGATACTGTGACGTTTATGTAAAAAGATAAGAACACATAAAAAAGGAGCTTTACTATAAGTTCCTTTTTTACGTTATTGAAATAGAGTTCCATTTAGTGTATAATTTTAACAATTGTGTATAAAGTAATAAAAACCGGAGGCAAAAGATGGCAATAGACACAGAAATTAATGAAAAAGAAAAAGCAGAATCAAGGAATTTTATTGAGCAGATAATTGACAAGGATTTAGAAACAGGAAGATTTGACCATGTTCAAACAAGATTCCCACCGGAACCAAACGGATATCTTCACATTGGACATGCAAAATCAATTCTTTTAAATTATGGACTTGCTAAGGAATACAACGGCAAGTTTAACATGAGATTTGATGATACAAACCCTACAAAGGAAAAGGAAGAGTTTGTTGAATCCATATTAAAAGATATCAAATGGTTAGGTGCAGACTGGGAAGACAGATTGTTTTTTGCATCAAATTACTTTGAACAGATGTATGAAGCAGCCGTAAAATTAATAAAAAAAGGAAAAGCATACGTTTGTGACCTTAGTTCAGACGAAATAAGGGAATACAGAGGAACTCTTAAAGAACCGGGAAAAAACAGCCCATACAGAGACAGAAGTGTTGAAGAGAACCTTGAGCTTTTTGAAAACATGAAAAATGGTGTATATAAAGATGGTGAAAAAGTTTTAAGAGCCAAAATTGACATGGCAAGTCCTAATATTAATATGAGAGATCCTATTATTTACAGAGTTGCACATATGACACATCATAATACAGGAGATAAGTGGTGCATTTATCCTATGTACGATTTTGCGCATCCTATTGAGGATGCCATAGAAGGAGTAACACATTCTATATGTACATTGGAATTTGAAGATCACAGACCTTTATATGACTGGGTTGTAAATGAACTTGAGTATCCTAACCCACCAAGACAGATTGAATTTGCAAAACTTTATCTTACAAACGTGGTTACAGGAAAGAGATATATTAAGAAATTAGTTGAAGACGGAATTGTTGACGGTTGGGATGATCCGAGACTGGTTTCCATTGCAGCTCTTAGAAGAAGAGGTTTTACTCCTGAATCAATTAAGATGTTTGTTGAATTGTGCGGTATTTCAAAGAGCCAGAGCTCTGTGGATTACGCTATGCTTGAATATTGTATCAGAGAAGATCTTAAGGCTAAAAAACCACGTATTATGGCTGTTTTAGATCCTGTAAAGGTTATTATTGATAATTATCCTGAAGGACAGGTTGAATGGCTTGACGTGGATAACAACGTTGAATGTCCTGAACTTGGTAGCAGAAAAGTACCTTTTAGCAGGGAATTATATATTGAAAGAGAAGATTTTATGGAGGAACCTCCTAAGAAATATTTCAGATTATTCCCAGGCAATGAAGTAAGACTTATGAATGCCTACTTTGTTAAATGTGTGGACTATAAAAAAGATGAAAATGGAAATATAACTGAAATTCATTGCACATATGATCCTGAAACTAAAAGCGGAAGCGGTTTTACAGGAAGAAAGGTTAAAGGAACCATTCACTGGGTTTCTGCACCACATGCTGTGAAGGCAGAAGTAAGACTTTATGAGAATATTGTAGATGAAGAGAAAGGAAAGTTAAATGAGGATGGAACCCTTAACTTAAATCCTAATTCTCTTACAGTTCTTAAGGAATGTTACATTGAGCCAAACATTTCAGATGTTAAGCCAGAGGATAAATTCCAGTTTGTGAGACAGGGTTATTTCTGTGCAGACATTAAGGATTATACAAAAGAACATCCGGTATTTAACAGAATTGTTTCATTAAAGAGTTCTTTTAAACTTCCGAAATAATAAATACGGTAAATAAAAAGGTTGCATCAATTGTGATACAACCTTTTTATTTACTATAAATTATTAATCATAATTCTTACAAATCCTTTAACTCATCTGTAAGAAATTCATCGTCATCGCCCTCATCATCAATAGTAACATCATCTTCAGTTTCAGCATTTTCTGCCTCATCTGTAGTAACATCCAAGTCCGGTGTATTGTCAGAAGAAGTATTTATATCTTCATCCTCAAAAATATCTTCATCTTCGTCTTCACCGTTAAATATTTTACCAACAGTTTCATTCACCTTATCCTTAGCATTAGATGCAACAGTTGAAACCTTATCCTTCATCATATTGATATTGTCTTCACCAACTTTTTCAACAATTATGTCTTTAGCATCATTAGCTTTTTCTTTGGCGAAATCCGTTGCATTGTTAATTTTATCCTTTATATTATCAATGTTTTCCTCGCCGATTTTATCAGTAACTGTATTTTTTAATTTATCAGCAGCATCAATAACCATGTCAGCAGTATCATCTGCTACCTTTTTAACTTTCTTTTTATTAATGGTTATTGTAACTTTTGTGTTTCCGTCGGAATCATCATTTTTGTTAAATTCAAAGGCTTTTGTATCATCGAAATCGTCGAAATCATCTGCCTTTGTTTCACGTGTGTCTTTGCGTTTCTTTACATAAAGTGCACTTCCTGCTGCGGCTCCAACAACTGCTGCGGTTCCGAATAGCTTTTTTAAAAATCCCATATATAAAATCCTCCGATACATTTATTTTTATGCAATAGCATAATTATTATCATTTATTATAATACTATTTTAGCCGAAATAAAAGCAGTAATACATTAAAAAACATTACTTGAATAAAAAAAACAAAAATGTTAGTCTATAAAAAGTGATTTTAAAAAGAATGATAAAGAGGATTAATATGAATAATAGAAAAATAGTTTTTTTCGATATTGACGGAACAATATATAGATTTGATACAGGGATGCCAAAGGATACTTATGAGGCAATTAAACTTTTAAAGGCCAAGGGACATATTCCGGTTATATGTACCGGACGAACAAGGTGTATGATTTATAAAGAACATATGGCTCCGGGATTTCGGGATATTGTAGCCGGTGCCGGAACATATGTGGAAATTGGTGGTAAGGAGCTATATTGCAATACCATTAATAATAATGAGGCAAGAAGAGTAATAGATGGCTTTGTAAGAAATGGCTTTGTTCCGGTGGCTGAAGGAAGAGACAACATTTATATTGGAAGGGATATCAGTGATTTAACTGAAACCACAAAGCATGTATATAATGTTTACAGAGAAAGTATGGGGGATTTTATATTAAGTACAGATGAAAGTGAAATAAATGTATCTAAGGTAAGTGCATTATTTACTAATCACAGTAATCCTGAGGGAATGATAAAGGAATTTGAAAATGATTACACCATTATATCTCATCAGCATAGTTTATTGGAGTTAGTTCCAAAGGGATATAATAAAGCTGTGGGAATTGAAAAATTAATTAAAGCATTAAACATTCCATGGGAAAACACATATGCTTTCGGTGACAGTTTAAATGACATTGACATGCTAAAATATGTTAAGTATGGCTGTGCCATGGGAAATAGTGATGATGCCATAAAGGAAGCTACAAAGTATCATACTTCTGACTTTGATAAGGGTGGAATATATGAGGCATTAAAAAAATTTGAATTAATATAAAGGATGTAATATGAGAATACTGAAGGATAAAAATAATATAATAATAAAGGAAATTAGTGATTTTGATTTACAGCAGACCTTAGAATGTGGACAATGCTTCAGATTTTATAAACAGGATGAACAGGATTATGTTGTAGTAGCCTATGGCAGGCTTTTACATATAATGGAAAAGGATAACAACCTTGTTTTTCTTAATAAAACAATTAAGGAAGTTGAAAATATATGGATACCATACTTTGATTTAAACAGAGATTATGAAAAAATTAAGGAGTTTCTTCTGAAAAGTGATGAAACCTTAGAGCCTGCGATAAAAGAAAAAAACGGCGTAAGGATTCTTAATCAGGAGTTTGTGGAAACATTAATATCCTTTATAATTTCCCAAAATAAGCAGATTCCCCATATAAAACATATTGTGAAAACAATCAGTGAGAATTTTGGTGACTATTTAGGGGAGGTAAATGGAGAAAAATACTATTCCTTTCCTAATATGAAACAGTTAAGCAATATTACCGAGGCAGATTTCAGGGAAATGAAAACAGGTTTTAGGGCACCTTATTTGTCAGACGCAGTTAAGAAGCTTTCTACAGGCATCATAAACGAAAAAGAAATTAGAATGTTAAAGGAGGAAGATGCCAGAAAGAAACTAATGGAAATAAAGGGAGTTGGTGAAAAAGTTGCTAACTGCGTAATGCTTTTTTCGTTGGGATACAGGCAGGCATTTCCTATTGATGTGTGGATAAAAAGAATTATGGAGACTTTATATTTTAACGGAAAAGATACCTCAAAGGAGATAATAGGAAAATGTGCTAAGGAATTATATGGAGAATATGGTGGCTACGCACAACAATATCTGTTTTGTTTTGGAAGAGATAATAAAGTTGGAAAAAACAAAAATGAATAGAATATTTATTTTGTTAATAAATTGTAAAAATATAACATTAGGTATTGCATTAATCAAAAAAAGTGTTACTATTATTGTTAGTTGATTAGCACTCATATATGTGGAGTGCTAACAAGAAATGTTATTATGGAGGTTAAAAAATGAAATTAATACCATTAGCAGATAGAGTAGTTTTAAAGCAGTCTACTCCGGAAGAAAAAACAAAATCAGGAATTATATTGACAAGTACATCTCAGGAGAAGCCACAGCAGGCAGAAGTTATTGCTGTAGGTCCCGGTGGAGTTGTAGACGGTAAAGAAGTTGTTATGAATGTTAAGCCTGGAGATATGGTTATCTTTTCAAAGTATGCAGGCAATGAAGTTAAATTAGATGATGAAGAATATATAATTGTAAAACAGTCAGATATTCTTGCAATCGTTGAATAATTTTGGAGGTAATTAATATGGCAAAGGAAATAAAATATGGCGCTGAAGCCAGAACTGCTCTTGAAGCAGGTGTAAACCAGTTAGCAAATACAGTAAAGGTTACATTAGGACCAAAAGGAAGAAACGTTGTTCTTGATAAATCTTTTGGCGCACCACTTATTACAAATGATGGCGTAACAATTGCAAAGGAAATAGAACTTGACGATTCATTTGAAAACATGGGAGCACAGCTTGTAAAGGAAGTTGCTACTAAAACAAACGATGTAGCAGGTGACGGTACAACAACAGCTACAGTTTTAGCTCAGGCAATGATTAATGCCGGAATGAAGAACTTAGCTGCCGGTGCTAATCCTATTATTTTAAGAAAAGGAATGAAGAAAGCAACAGATGTAGCAGTTGATGCTATTGCTGATATGAGCAGTGTTGTAACAGGAAAGGAACAGATTGCAAAGGTTGCAGCTATTTCTGCCGGTGATGAGGAAGTTGGTAACATGGTAGCAGATGCCATGGAAAAGGTTTCTAACGATGGCGTTATTACAATAGAAGAGTCAAAAACAATGAAAACTGAATTAGACCTTGTTGAAGGTATGCAGTTTGACAGAGGATATATTTCAGCATATATGGCTACAGATATGGATAAGATGGAAGCTACACTGGATGATCCATATATCCTTATTACAGATAAGAAAATCTCTAACATTCAGGAAATCCTTCCTGTCTTAGAGCAGATTGTTCAGTCAGGAGCTAAACTTCTTATTATTGCAGAAGATGTTGAAGGTGAAGCCCTTACAACACTTATTGTAAATAAGCTTCGTGGAACATTTAACGTAGTTGCAGTTAAGGCACCTGGATATGGTGACAGAAGAAAAGAAATGCTTAAGGATATAGCAATTCTTACCGGTGGTCAGGTTATTTCAGAAGAATTAGGTTTATCTCTTGCAGATACAAAGATTGAAGATTTAGGTAGAGCAAAATCTGTTAAGGTTGCAAAAGAAAATACCATAATCGTTGATGGCCTTGGTAATTCAGATGAAATTGCAGCAAGAGTTGCCCAGATTAAAACCCAGATAGAAGAAACCACATCAGAATTTGATAAAGAGAAACTGCAGGAAAGACTTGCTAAGCTAGCAGGTGGTGTTGCAGTTATCAGAGTTGGTGCTGCTACAGAACCTGAAATGCAGGAAAACAAACTTAGAATGGAAGATGCATTAAATGCTACAAGAGCTGCCGTAGAAGAAGGTATTATAGCAGGTGGTGGTTCAGCATACATTCACGCATCAAAGAAGGTTGCTGAGTTAGTTAATACATTAGAAGGTGATGAGAAGACAGGTGCTTCTATTATTCTTAAGGCATTAGAGGCTCCACTTTTCACTATTGCCCAGAATGCAGGACTTGAAGGCTCAGTTATTGTTAATAAGGTAAGAGAATCAGAACCTGGAACAGGATTTGATGCATTAAATGGCGAGTATGTTCAGATGGTAGACAGAGGAATTCTTGATCCGGCTAAGGTTACAAGAAGTGCTCTTCAGAATGCAACAAGTGTGGCAAGTACATTACTTACAACAGAATCAGTTGTTGCAAATATTAAAGAAGATACACCGGCTATGCCTGCCGGAAACCCTGGAATGGGAATGATGTAATTAATAATTGCTACTTATGTAGCAGATAAAAAAAGCCTATGGGATAACATGATATGTTTCCCGTAGGCCTTTTTTTGATGTAAAAATGATAAAAATACACCATTTTTTACTTAGGTATTAATTTTTTAAAAAGTGCCTAAAATAGGACATAAAAACAATTTTATTATTGGAATGACAAAGCATATATGATACAATTTATTTATATTAAATTAAAGGAGCGAAAATATAATGAAAGGTATTAAAAGAAGTATTTTATCATTAATGCTGGTACTTGCGTTAGTAGTATCAGGTGTGTCGGTTATGCCTGTAAAGGCTTTAGAGCTTAATGCTAATCCGATTACCAATTTAAAGTTTGTGGAAAATAGTAATGGTTCATGTACAATAACATGGGACAAACTAAGTGGAGGTTCTTATAATATTTATAAGGCAAAAAGCCGATATGCAAAGTACAGTAAAGTTGCCACTGTTTCAGATTCTGCATATACAGACACTGATTACAATGGCGAATATTATAAAGTATCATATGTTTCAGATAAGGAATATGAACTTTCAACCCCTATTTCATATGAAATACAGACTTTTGGTTTAAACACTAATATTTTTGAACCTACAGACAGTACATCTGAAATACAGTCATGCATTAATAATATTTATAAGAAAACAGAAGCAGGACAATTTATTTCAGACAGAAATGCATTAATGTTTGCACCGGGAAATTACAGTAAAGATATTAATGTGGAAGTTGGATTTTACACGCAGGTTGCAGGACTTGGCATTTCACCGAAAAATACTGTAATTGGTAATATAAACTGTAAGGCTGAATGGATGAAAGGTAAAAAATATGACGGTTCAGTAAATTATAATGCCCTTTGCAATTTCTGGCGTTCAGTAGAAAATCTTACTACAACAGCGAACAGCACCATGTGGGCTGTTTCTCAGGCTACTTCTATGAGAAGAATGAATATTAAAGGTAATCTTGATTTGCATCATCAGGGTGGTTATGCCAGTGGTGGTTTTCTTGCAGACACAAAAGTTGCAGGAAGAAAATACACATATAAAGACCAGAAAACAGGTAAGCAGATTGATACGGAAGCAGGAATATCAGCAGGTTCACAGCAACAGTGGATTTCAAGAAATACCGAAATGAACAGATGGGATGGAAGCGTTTGGAATTACGTTTTTGTAGGATGTAGCGTTGCATCATTATACGATAAAACAAACATCAGCAATGGACCAAACGGTGAGTGGCCGTATTTATCTTACACCAAGGTTTCAGAAACTCCTGAGTGTCAGGAAAAGCCGTTTTTAATGAAAAATGATGATGGAAAATATGGCGTATATGTACCGGCAGTTAGAAAAAACTCTACAGGTGTTTCATGGGCAAATGAAAACGAAGGCGAATTCATAGACCTTGACCGTTTTTATGTTGCTAAGCCGTCAGATAGTGCAACAAAAATTAACGACGAATTAAAAACTGGCAAAAACCTTATACTTACTCCCGGAATATATAATCTTTCCCAGGCAATTAATATAACTAATGAAAACACTATTGTTCTAGGATTGGGATATGCAACATTGGAACCTGTAAATGGAAATCAGTGTATGACTGTTTCAAATGTAGGAGGAGTAAAAATAGCCGGCGTATTATTTGATGCAGGAGCAAAGAAATCATCTGCACTTTTAACAGTTGGAACATCTGGTGATAAAACATCTCATAAGGATAACCCTATTTTGTTAAGTGATACATTTTACAGAGTAGGTGGAGCAGATTCAAATCCGGGAAAGGTTACAACATGTGTTATAATTAACAGCAGCGACGTAATAGGCGACAATTTCTGGGTTTGGAGAGCAGATCATGGAGCAGGTGTAGGCTGGAATAAAAATACAGCTGATACCGGTGTAATAATAAATGGTGACAATGTTACAACTTACGGACTTATGGTAGAACACTTCCAAAAATATCAGACAATATGGAATGGTAACGGTGGTAAGTGTTATATGTATCAAAGTGAATTGCCTTATGACATAACATCTCAGAATGTATGGAATGCAAAGGGTTCATATGGATATACTGATTATAAGGTTTCTTCAAATGTAAAAACTCATGAAGCCTATGGAATTGGCATTTATTCATGTTATCAGGCGGCTACATGTTTCTTGAAGTCTGCCGTGGAATGTCCTGATACACCGGGTGTTAAATTTACTAATGTATGTACATATAGTTTAAGTGGAAACGGTGGTATAGATTATGCCATAAATAAAAGCGGATATGGAGTATATACTTCAAGCGAAATGTGTAAGATTATGTCATATTCTAACGGCAAGGCCGTATGTGATAAGACAGGTACAAAAGCTAAAAAGAGTATATGGTCAACATCAATTAATGTAGCCACAAATTCTCTGACATACACCGGAAAAGCCATAAAACGTAAGGTAACGGTTAAGTATAGAGGAATCACATTACGTGAAGGAACAGATTATACTGTTACATACAAAAACAATAAAGATATTGGAACATCAAAAATAATTATAAATGGTATCGGAAACTTTAGGGAAAGCGACTACGTTACATTTAAAATAGTTCCTGGAAAAACAAAAATTACAAAGAAAAAAGCAACAAAGAAGAAAGTAAATATTCAGTTTGCAAAGGTAAAAGGAGCTAAAGGATATCAGGTTGTATATTCTACAAATAAAAAGTTTAAAGGCAAAACTGTAAAAAACATTAAGAAAACAAAACTTACATTTAAGAGAAAGAATAACAGCACCTATTATGTTAAAGTAAGAGCTTTGAAAAAAGTTGGTAGAAAAACATATTATGGAAGTTACTGTAAAACAGTAAAAATTAAATAAGATTATTAAAGAGGCACATGATATTGATTATTGTGTGCTTCTTTTTATTTCAAATAAAAGTGTTTTTATATTTTGCTTTACACTATGGGTTTAATGTGATAACATAGTAAAGTCGGAAAACACGGGTGGATGATAAACTTATCATAAGATTTATTTAACTTATTTAGGATAATCCAATCGATTGTTTTAAATAAGCTTTTTTATTTTACAAGAAATTGAAAGAGAAAGGGAGCACATCTGTGCGCAAGGATGAATTATGAAATTTAAAAGAAAATTTAAAGAAACTGTTTCACTATTACTCATTTTGACATTAATATCAGGAACCATTGATGCAAAAGCCTTTGACCATAGCGGACCAATAATGTTTAATGGAAACTATTATGAAAATCTTGAGACGGCAATAGAAGAGGCTCAGGAGACTCAAAAAGACAGTACAATTTATTTGTATGAGAATACCGTAGTGGAAAATCAAATCACCATAAAAAGTGAAAACAAAGTGAATATTGTTGCTGAAGAACAGGTTACAATTAGTGTAACAGATACAGCAGCATTTCTTTTGGTTGAAAAAGATGCCGAAATCTCTTTATGTAACATAACTGTTGATGGTAATAAGTGTGGACAAAAATATAGTGTATCGCCATTAAAAATAAAGGGAAAAATAGAACTTATTAATAGTTCAATAACCAAATTTAAAGGTTATGATTCAACAGTTTCTCTTGATTCCGGTAGTATGAGAATGAATTCAGATAGTTATATTAGTTATAATTCGGTGGAAACCTATCTTTCAAAGGGTGGCGGTGTATACATGTGTGGAAAGTCATATTTATATGGTGGTAATGTATGTAACAATTCTTCCACATTTAGAGGTGGTGGAATTGAAGCTACCGGAGAAGCTTATATAGAAAATGTTACCATTGAAAATAATAAAACATTTGAAATGGGTGCAGGAATAAATGTTACAAAATGTAAATTATTTATAAATAACTGTACATTATCAGGGAACTATGACACATGGAATGAAAAACAAATGGGGTATGTCGGAAATGATTTATTTGTGGACTCATCTGAAGATATCGAAATATATAATACAAAAATTACTGCAAAAAAGGATGATTCAGGGTATTTTAGAATGTATTTAGGCGGTAGCGGAAACAAAATCATATCAGGATTATCTATAATAGGGGAAAAAGATAACAATAACGATGGTCTTGCCATAAATGGTGGTAAAACAATTATAAAACGACCTGGTACATATAACACATATGCAGGTGAAGTGAAAACCGAAAAAAATATAATTACCGGTTTAAATGGTAAGGACAATGGTGCCGGATTATACATAGGTGATAAAGCGGATGTGGAAATTGAACAATTAGAATTAACTAAGAATGTGGGGGCAAACGGCGGTGCCATTTATAACTCCGGCAAATTATTGTTAGACGATGTTACAATAGCGGATAATGATACTGATAAAAAGAGCAGTGTAGATTCTTTTTGTGGCAAGGGAATATATCAAAATGGGGAAATTACATTAAATAAAAATGCAAACATTTCAGACCAGATATACCTGACAAAAGATCAATACATAACTGTTGCTGAAAATCTTTTGTATCATACCGGGGTTCATAGCGCCATAAACATCACAATAGGTGAAGATAATTTAAGTGAAAATCGGACATTGATTAGATATTCTACACAAAACAGTAGTATCGATGCGTTTTCAGCAGTACAAAATGGAATATTTAAATTTGAAAATTCCCAAAACATATCGGATATTAATGATATTTTGGTAAAAAATAATGACATTGTTATAAATTCCAAGTGTAAAAATGTCACGGTGAAATGTGTTGACGAAAATAAAAAGCCAATAGTTGGATTAAAACTTGATATTTATAAAAAATATAATGATAAGAAAAACGTCAAACTGGGGACAACAGCAGAAAGTGATAATACCGGGCATATAGTTATTAACGGATTAAACAGAGGTGAATATTATTTTTTAATGTCTGGTATTCTATCAGGTTATGAATACGATCGAAGCATGAAAGGAAATTTTGTAATTGCCGATCAGGAAGAAGTAGAAAATGTAGAAATAACTTTAAACACAGCAGATTTGCCACCTAATGCAGTGATAACCAGTTCTCAAACCGTTGCAAAAGTAAATGAAAATATAAGTTATTCAGCAAAAAATTCCACAGATGATAAGGGAATTAAAAGTTATTACTGGGATTTTGGTGATGGAACAAAAAGTCATGAAATAAATGTAACTCATAAGTATGCGGATGAGGGAACATACACTGTATCGCTATCTGTAACAGACAAAGGAAATAATGTTTCAAAAACCACATGTAAAATAACAATCAAGGGTATACCTGAAAAAAGCCAAAAGACAATTGTTAATGTATTAGACACAGATACGGAACAGATGATAAAGAATGCATATGTTGAAATATGGAAAGATGATACAACAAAAACAATTGAAGGAAAAACAAATGAAAAGGGGATGTTCAATTGCTACCTTATGCCTGGTGAATATACGGCAATAGTATATTGTAATGGTTATTATTCCCGTTCCACATCAATTGTTATTGGAAATGAAGGTAAGAATATCAAAATTCCACTGAATACTTACGATACAGTTGGTGGAAGTTTAACCGTTAAAGAACTTTCGCTTGAAGAAATTAAAAAGACAGGTATAGATACAACCAATTTAGCGAATAGAAAAGTAACAAAAGAAACCTTAACCTTGAATTTCGGCGAATAAATTGTATATAAAACCGGAAGCGGCAAAACAATAAAAAAAGAAAATAACACCGGCAAAACAATATATGAGGTAGCAAATAATGTATATTTAATTACAGGTGGAGTAAGCTGGCTTAAACAGATTTTTGATGTGGAGCTTCTTGTAATTAATAATTCAAAAGTTGAATGCATGGATAATGTAACAGCCACACTTAATTTACCTAAGGGTCTCTCTTTGGCTGACATGCAGGAAGGTAAAACAAATACAAAGACAGTAAATATGGGAAAAATTAATCCCGGGGATTCGGTATCAAAACATTGGTATGTCCGTGGAGATGAAGATGGCATTTATAATTTCGATGTTAGCGTTAGTGGAAGCATGGTTTCACCTGATATCGAGCCGCAGAAATTTAACACGGTTTTTTCAACAACAGAACCTGTATATGTATATTCAAATGATGTTTTGTTTTTAAACATAATTGTAAACCGTTATTTACGGAATGGAAGCAATTATGAAGTGACTTTTGAGTACATGAATGTTTCTCCAAGAACATTATATGATGTTAATTTTAACTTAGATGGTTATCCATGCAGAATGGAAGGAAGGAATGAGAGTGTTGTCAAGGAAATGAAACCGGGAGAAAGGGCTGTAATTAAAAGCAATCACTTTATATCCTTTTTATCAGAAAATGATTCTGAATTGCTGGAACTGAAAAATATTGGAATGGACATGACAGGAGCTTCCATTCCGTATCAGATAATAATTCTGGACAATTTTTCCGGCGGATATGCCAAAAAGCAGTATTCGTATCAAAAACAAACCACAGGGGCAGATCCTGTTAATATGCTTACAGGTGGTTTTGAATACAGCTATACCGACATGAAACTGAACGGGAAAAATCCGCTTACATATGAAAGATATTATAATTCAAAATCAGATAACGTATGGACTGATAATTATTCATATCAGTTATCTGACGGTGAAAATATGTGCCGGTTATCTATGCCGGGAGGATATGAAATTGAATTTAAAAAAGAAAATGGAAGGTTTCAGTCAGAAGAAGGCTCAGAACTAACGTTAGAATATGCGGCAGGTGGCTATGTTTTAAAGCAAAAAAATAATGAACGATATTATTTTGATAAATCAGGCAGATTAATTGAAATAGCTGGTGATAAGAACAGAAATGAAAAAATTGAATATACAAACAATCAAATATCAAAAGTGTATAGTGCATCCGGTACACTGTATTTTGAATGGAACGAAAATGGAAATATTACAAAAATACATGACAAAAACGGTTATAGCACTTTATATAGCTATGAAAGTGATAAACTTACCAGTGTAACAAATGCTGACGGTAATGTCTCAGCATATAAATATGATGAAAATGGATATTTATGTAAAGTACGTGATTTTAATGGTGTATGGACAATAAGCAATACCTATGATAAATACGGACGTGTTACTGAGCAGGAACTTGCTGATGGTGGAAAATACACATTTAGCTATGATCCTATTAAAAGATATAATGAATGTAAAGGAGAAAACAACTACTTCAAAGCAGTATTTTATAATGAAAAAAATCAAATAATTACAGATATATCTAATAATGGAGTGACTTCATACGAATACAATGAAGCTAATCAGATTATATCAGGAAAAGATGGCGAGGGTAAAATAACTTACTATTCATATGATGAAAATAATAATTTAGTTGGAACATTGTATCCTGACGGAACCAATAAAGTATGTACATATGAAAATAACAGAATTATAAGTGAAACGGATGAAAACGGTGGTACAATTAAATATGATTATGATACCAATGGAAATATTACATCTATAACAGACCCCATGGGGAATGTTACGGCATTTGAATACGATAAAATGGGTAATTGCATATCAAAGCGTGATTCTCAGGGAAATGTGTCAAAATTATCATATGATGAACGTGGTAACTGCATTATGACTACCGATGCGGTGGGAAATAAAACATATCTTTCATATGATTTACAGGGTAAAACCATCTCATCTAAAGATGCAATGGGGAATGTAACAAAATACAATTATACCGCCGGCGGGAAATTTATAGGTGAAACTGATGCTGATGGAAAAGCAAAAGAATATGGTTATAACAGTAATGGTTATACAGTATACGAAGAAGATAAACTGGGAAATAAAACTTTGTATGATTATGACGAACAAAATCACCTTAAATCTTCAACATCTCCATTGAATAATACTACTAAATATCAGTATGACTCAAACGGTAACCTGACAGTGGTAACAGATGCTAACGGACATACTTCCACATATACATATGATGGTGATGGTAATATAGTGGGAATAACAGATGCATTAGGAAACAGTCAAACATATGATTATGATAAAAATGGTAATATTATAAGTATTAAAGATAATGAAAACAATATCTCATCATTTAAGTATGATGATAAGGGGAGAAAGATTTCAGAAACGGACAACATGGGGAATACAAAGTTATTTACCTATGACAATAAAGGCAATATTTTGTCTGAAACGGATGCTGCCGGAAGCACAATTCATTATCAGTATGACGCAAACGGCAATCAAACATATAAAATTGATGCAAATGGTAATAAAACACAATATGAATATGACAGCCTTGGCAGGTTAGTGAGTGAAACAGATGCAGTTGGACAAAAATCGTTTTATGAATACGACGCAGTGGGCAATCTTACTAAAATAACTGATTCAAAAGGTAATTATATCAGATATGAGTACAACAAAAACTGCAAAATATCTAAAACAACAGATAAAAACGGAAGAAGTGTATCCTATACTTATGATTCCATGGGAAATATTATTTCAAGTAATAATGACGATGGAAGTAATATTTCATATTCCTACGATGCAAATGGTAATCTTCTAAAAGTCAAAGATGAAAGAGGTTTTTGCATATCATATGCTTATGATGGAGAAAACCGAAAAATTTCGGAAAAAGATAAAAATGGCAATGAAACAAAGTACAAATATGATAAAGTAGGTAATCTTATAGAAACAATTTATGGAGATAGTGGCATTGAAAAACGTACATATAATGCCATTAATCTTGTAACATCTGTAACAGATGTAAATGGTTTTACTGAAAAATATGAATATAACAAGTTAGGAAATGTAGTCAAAATAACAGGTGCAAAAGACAATGTGTCAGATGTAGTATACGACAAAAACGGAAACACAGTAAAAATAACAGATGCCAACGGAAATGAAACACATTATAAATACGATTCTTCTAACAGACTTATTCAAATAACAGATGCCAAAGGTAAAACTCAGAAATTTGAATATGATGGGGCAGGAAATACTGTCTCCTATACAGATATGAACGGTAATAAAACTTCATATTCTTATGACAAACTAAATAGAGTTACTACAGAAGTAAAAAATGATATAGTTCAAAAATCATATGAATATGATTCATTGGGAAATGTTACGAAAGTTATTACTGCTGACGGTGCTGAAACTAAATACAATTATGATGAATTGGGAAATATAATTAACATAACCGATGCTTTAGGCAACAATACAACCTATAGTTATAATGACAAAAATCAGGTTACGGTTGTAAAGGATGCCAAAGGTAACAAAGTAAGCTATAGTTACGATAAATGTGGAAATATTATTTCTGAAAAAGATGGAAAGGGTAATAAAACTTACTACGAATATGATGGAAATGGAAATCTTATAAAAGAAAAAAATTCTGCCGGAGTAACTACATACACATATGATAAAATGAACCGTTTGATTTCAGAAAAAGACAAACGCGGTAATACACAATTATACAAATACAATAAAAAAGGAGATTTAATACAGCATACAGATAAGAATGGAAATATCACCAGTTATGAATATGATTGTGACAGTAATATTATTAAAGTAACAGACCCGCAAAAAAATATATCAACATACAGGTATGATAAGGAAGGAAACCTTATTCAAACTGTGTTAAACCGCACAAAGAATAAGAAAGAAACCCGGGAAATAACTTCATATAAGTATGATAGTCGCAATATGTTGGTTAAAGAAACAGACAATGACGGAAAAAGCACTTCATATACTTATGACGGAAATGGTAACTTAAAAACCAAAACTGATGCAAAGGGCAAAACCACAACATATCATTATAACTATTTAGACCTTGTATCTGATATTAAGTATAGTGACGGCAAAGTGGTTTCTTATGCCTATAATAAAAAAGGATCACTTGTTAAAATGACAGATGATACCGGAATGACAAGTTATGAGCTTGACTTACTAAGCAGAGTAAAAAGTGTAAAATATTCAAATGGAAACACAGTAAAATACGACTATGATCAGGTTGGAAATGAGTCATCTATAACATACCCTGATAATAGCAAAACAATCTATACCTATGACAACGTTAATAATATTCAGACTGTAACAGACAAAAACGGTGTAACAAATTACATATATGATAGCGTTGGAAATGTTAAGGAAATAGCTACTCCTGATGGTGTTAATGAATACAGAAAATACGATGCTGAAGGAAACGTTATTGAAATAGCTCAAAAAGAGAAAAAATCAAATTCTAAGAAAACTTTATATACATATTCATATGACAAACAGGGGAATATTACCAAATTAGCTGATAATAAAAATGGTAATATCACAAATTATGAATATGACAGTTTGAATAGAATTGCAAGAAGCAGCAATAGAAAAGGCAAGAAAACAGAGACAATTTCTTACGCATATGATGGCGTTGGAAATCTCATCAGTGAATTAAAATATAACAAAGAGAAAAACATTTCAGATATCATAACGACGTCATATACTTACAACAATTTAAACGAATTATTAAGTGCCAAAAAGACAACTGTTAATCTGAAAAGAACTGTCTCTAAGAAAAAAAGGCGCAACTTAAAGGTTAATAAAAAAGTTGATAAAACCCAATATTCTTACGATGCTCTTGGAAACCTTATTAATGAGAAAATATATGCCGGAAATAAGCTTTCTAAAACAAAGTCATACACATACAATAATTATGGCAAAATCGATACCTGTGTAAGTCAGCAGGGAAAAATAAAGGGAAAATCCAATTATGTATATGATGGAAATGAAGCATTAATAGGACAAAACGTTATATGTAACGGTTCAAAAGTATCTTATGAATATACAAACAATGTAAATAGTGATAATGACGCCGTTTTGTATTCAACTTCATTTTGTCAGACTAAGCAAAACTATTCATTATCAAAGAAATATGGTAGCAAAAACAAGTTAATTAAAACAACTACGTTAAAAAATGAGCTGACTTGTAAAAGTAAATTCCGTATGAAAGACTAAATTCCACCCACTGTTAAAAATCAACCTAAATTTAAAAGTTTTTGGTTGAATAAAGGGTAATAAGTGTTAAAATTTAAGTACATTTTTCTTTAAATCTGAAAATCAGGGCATAGAAAACAGACCTCTGGAATTCTTGTGTGAAAGATTAAATTCCACAGGTCGGTGTGAGAAATGTGA